>CAUJJP010000225.1 GCA_963205525.1 Pseudomonadota bacterium
CTCGATGTGCTCGTTGATCGCGCTGTCCTTCTCGATGAAGAGGTCGCGCTGCGGCACGTAGGCCTCGGGCTGGTAGTAGTCGTAGTAGCTGACGAAGTACTCGACCGCGTTCTTCGGGAAGAACTCGCGGAACTCGCTGTACAGCTGCGCGGCCAGCGTCTTGTTGGGCGCGAACACGATCGCCGGCCGTCCCAGGCGCGCGATCACGCCCGCCATGGTGAAGGTCTTGCCCGAGCCGGTGACGCCGAGCAGGGTCTGGTAGCTCAGCCCGTCGTGCACGCCCTCCACCAGCTGCGCGATCGCCGTCGGCTGGTCACCGGCCGGTGGGTAGGGCTGGAAGAGCTGGAAGGGCGAGTCGGGAAAGCTGACGAACTCGCCGCCGCTCGCACGGCCATCGGCCTGCGCAGCTGCGGCGGCGGCGTCGCCGTCTTCACCGGCCACGGCAATGTCGTTCATGGGCCACCTAAAATCAGCGGGCAACCCACAAGGTTAGCGCACACCCACCCACCGCCTTCGTCCGTACCACCATGTCCTTCCTCCACGCCGTCGAGATGGCCCCCCGCGACCCCATCCTGGGCCTGAACGAGCAGTTCGCCGCCGACCCCAACCCGGCCAAGGTCAACCTCGGCGTCGGGGTCTACTTCGACGAGGAAGGCCGCCTGCCGCTGCTGCAGTGCGTGCAGGCGGCGCGCCAGCAGCTGCTGCAGGCGCCCAAGCCGCACGGCTACCTGCCGATCGACGGCCTGGCCGCCTACGACCAGGCGGTGCAGGCGCTGGCCTTCGGCGCCGACAGCGAGGCGGTCAGGAGCGGCCGCATCGCCACCGTGCAGGCCCTGGGCGGCACCGGCGCGCTGAAGATCGGCGCCGACTTCCTGCAGCGCCTGAACCCGGGCACCCGGGTGCTGATCAGCGACCCGAGCTGGGAGAACCACCGCGCGCTGTTCGGCAACGCCGGCTTCGAGGTTCAGACCTATCCCTACTACGACGCCGCCAGCCGCGGCGTGCGCTTCGCCGACATGCTGGCGGCGCTGTACGCCGCCCCGGCCGGCACCATCGTCGTGCTGCACGCCTGCTGCCACAACCCGACCGGCTGCGACCTCAGCCCGGCGCAGTGGGCGCAGGTGGTGCAGGCGGTGAAGACACGCGAGCTGGTCGCCTTCCTCGACATGGCCTACCAGGGCTTTGGCGAAGGCATCGCCGAGGACGGCGCGGTGGTCGGCCAGTTCCTCGCCGCCGGGCTGAGCTTTCTGGTCGCGAGCTCGTTCTCCAAGAGCTTCTCGCTGTACGGCGAGCGGGTCGGCGCCCTCAGCGTGGTCTGTGCCGACAAGGGCGAGGCCGCGCGCGTGCTGTCGCAGCTCAAGATCGCGATCCGCACCAACTACTCCAACCCGCCGACCTTCGGCGCCCAGGTCGTGGCGACGGTGCTGACCACGCCTTCGCTGCGTGCGCAGTGGGAGCAGGAGCTCGCCACCATGCGCGAACGCATCAAGGCGATGCGGGTGACGCTGGTGGACAAGCTGCGCGCCGCCGGCGTCGGTCAGGACCTGTCCTACATCACGGCCCAGAAGGGCATGTTCAGCTACTCCGGCCTCGGCCAGCCGCAGATGCAGCGCCTGCGCAGCGAGTTCGGCGTCTACGGCGTCGACTCCGGGCGCATCTGCGTGGCCGCGATCAACGGCCGCAACATCGACGCCGTGGTGAAGGGCATCGTCGGCGTGATGTGAGGACGGCGGGGACGCGCCGGGGATCCCGGCGGCCGGCCCGGCAACGCACCGGCAGGCGGCGTGCAAGCGCGCGGGCACGGCATCGCCGCCGCGTGTGGCCCTGGTTCACCGTTGTTTTCCTGGCTTAGGAACCGCTTGACCGGCGACAAGATGGCGCCTGCGGTTCATAATTGTTGCACTGCAGCATCAGCCTGACGGGATCCCGAATGCTCTATCACTTCTACGAGACGCAGCGCGCGCTGATGTCTCCCTTCGCCGAGTTCGCCAGCGCCTCGGCCAAGCTCTACGACCACCCGCTGTCGCCCTTCGCACACCTGCCTCTGTCGCAGCGCGTCTCCGCAGGCTTCGACCTCGTGCACCGGCTGGCCAAGGAGTACGAGAAGCCCGAGTTCGGCATCACCACGGTCAAGGTCGGCTCCGGCGTCGACGTCGCGGTGCAGGAACAGGTGCGCATCGCCAAGCCCTTCTGCCGCCTGCTGCGCTTCAAGCGCTTCACCGACGACCCGGCATCGCTGGCGCTCATGAAGTCGCAGCCCACGGTGCTGCTGGTGGCGCCGCTGTCCGGCCACCACGCCACGCTGCTGCGCGACACCGTGCGCAGCCTGCTGGCCGACCACAAGGTCTACATCACCGACTGGGTGGACGCGCGCATGGTGCCCACCGAGTCCGGCCCTTTCCACCTCGACGACTACGTCGACTACGTGCGCGAGTTCCTGCGCTACATCGGCCCCAAGGTGCACGTGATCTCGGTCTGCCAGCCCACGGTGCCGGTGCTGGCGGCGATCTCGCTGCAGGCCAGCGCGGGTGAGCCGCTGCCGCAGACCATGACCATGATGGGCGGTCCGATCGACGCCCGCCGCAGCCCGACCACGGTCGACAACCTGGCGGTGGAGCGCAGCCACACCTGGTTCGAGAACAACGTCATCTACCGCGTGCCGCAGAACTACCCGGGCGCTGGTCGGCGCGTCTATCCGGGCTTCTTGCAGCACACCGGCTTCGTGGCGATGAACCCCGACCGGCACGCCAACTCGCACTACGACTACTTCCTCGACCTGATACGCGGCGACGACGACAGCGCCGACGCCCACCGCCGCTTCTACGACGAGTACAACGCCGTGCTCGACATGCCGGCCGAGTACTACCTGGACACGATCAAGACCGTGTTCCAGGACTTCGCCCTCGTGCACGGCAGCTGGCAGGTGCGTGGCCAGCCGGTGCGCCCGCAGGACATCACCGGCACCGCCCTGCTCACGGTGGAAGGCGAGCTCGACGACATCTCTGGCTCCGGCCAGACGCGCGCCGCACACGACCTGTGCGCCGGCATCCCGCCCGAGCGCAGCCTGCACATGGACGTCGAGGGGGCCGGCCACTACGGCATCTTCTCCGGCCGCCGCTGGCGCGAGAAGGTCTACCCGCAGCTGCGCGACTTCATCGCCCGCTTCCACCGCGACGACGTGCAGGCCGCGGCGGTCGTGACGCCGCTGCGCGGGAGCACGGCGCGCCGCCGCTGAGGCACGGCGGCCGATCACCGCGGCCGATCGCTGCGGCCGATCGCTGCGGCCGTTGGCTGCGACCGATCACCGCGGCCGATAATTCGGCGGTGAACCACGCCACGCTGGCCGAACGCATCGCCGCCGCCCTCCCGCAGACCCAGTGCCGGCGCTGCGGCTACGCCGACTGCGACGCCTACGCACAGGCCATCGCCAGCGGTGAAGCGGCGATCGACCGTTGCCCACCCGGCGGCCGCCAGGGCGTGGAGCGCCTGGCTGCGATCACCGGTCAGGCTGCGCGAGCGCTGGACCCCGGCTGCGGCGCGGAGGCCCCGCGCGCGCTGGCCTCGATCGACGAGGCCTGGTGCATAGGCTGCACGCTGTGCATCCAGGCCTGCCCGGTGGACTGCATCGTCGGCGCGGCGCGGCGCATGCATACCGTCATCGGCGAACGCTGCACCGGCTGCGAGCTGTGCCTGCCGGCCTGCCCGGTGGACTGCATCAGCATGACGCCGGTGAGCGGATCTCGCACCGGCTGGGACGCCTGGAGCGCCGAGCAGGCGAGCGCGGCCCGGGCACGCTACACCGCCCACCGGCAACGCGAGCAGGCGCTGGAAACGGTCCGCATGCCGCCAGAGCCCGAACCAGCGCCCGAACCAGAACCCGCGTCTGCGGCCAGCCCCGGCGCCGCCTGCGCTTCCCCCGGCGCACCGAGCACCACCGGCGAGATCGCCCCGGGCGCCCATCCCGGCAGCCACCCCGGCCCCGGCCTCGGCCCCGGCCCCGGCCTCGAACCGCAGGTCGAGCGCAAGCAGGCCCTGGTCGCCGCCGCGCTCGCGCGCGCGCGCAGCCAGCGCGCCGCTGCCTCGGCCACTGCCGCGGTCGACCGCAAGGGGAGCGGATCCTGAAGCCGGACGCCGTCGAACCCTTCTTCGCCGCCCTCGCGGCGGCGAACCCGCAGCCACAGTCCGAGCTCGCGTACACCAGCGTCTTCGAGCTGCTGGTGGCGGTGCTGCTGTCGGCGCAGGCCACCGACGCCAGCGTGAACAAGGCCAGCGCGGCCCTGTTCGCGCGCGCCGGCACGCCGCAGAAGATGCTGGATCTGGGCGAGCAGGCGATCAGCGCCCATGTGCGCACGATAGGCCTGTACCGCAGCAAGACCGCGCACCTGCTGGCCAGCTGCCGCATCCTGGTCGAACGCCACGGCGGCCGGGTGCCGCGCTCGCGCGAAGACCTGCAGGCCCTGCCCGGGGTGGGCCGCAAGACCGCCAACGTCGTCCTCAACGTCGCCTTCGGCGAGCCCACGATCGCGGTCGACACCCACGTGTTCCGGGTCGCCAACCGCAGCGGCCTGGCGCCGGGCAAGGACGTGCTGACGGTGGAGGAGGCGCTGCTGGCACGGGTGCCGGCACGCTATCTGGCCGACGCCCACCACTGGCTGATCCTGCATGGCCGCTACGTCTGCCAGGCCCGTCGCCCGCGCTGCGAGGTCTGCGCCGTACGCCGCTGGTGCGACCACGGCCGGCAAGGCACGGGCACCTAGAATCCCCGCCTGGGGGGTGAGATGGCCACGCTCGAAGACATCGCCGACCGCGTCGACCGCCTGCTGCTGCGGCACGACGAACTCAAGCGCGCGAACAACCTGCTCGAGCAGCAGCTCGCCAGCGCGAGCCAGGAACGCGACAGCCTGCGCTCGCGGCTGGCGGCGGCGCGCGCGCGCATCGAGGCGCTGATCGCCCGCCTGCCTGCCGAGTCCGGCGAGGAACCCCCGCGATGAAGCAGATCGAGGTCACCATCCTGGGCCAGAGCTACCGCCTGGCCTGCCCCGACGGCGGCGAGGCGCTGCTGCAGGCCGCGGTCGCCACCGTGGACCGCGAGATGAGCGACATCCGCGACGCCGGCAAGGTGAAGGCACGCGAGCGCATCGCCGTGCTGGCGGCGCTGAACCTGGCCTACCGGCTGGCCGAGCGGCCGGCCGCCGCACCCGCCCCTGCGCCAGCAGCGCAAGCCCTGCCCGCCGCAGCGGCGCTGCCGGCCGCCGCGCAGCCCGACCTCGACGCCCTGGCGGCGCGCCTGGACGCCGCCTTGCACGACGACGGCCTGCTGCTGTAGCGCCAGCGAGCCCGCCGCGGCGGGCTGCCGCGCCGGGATAATCGGCGCCATGAACCCGCTGCTGCGCAAGCTGCACCCCTACCCCTTCGAGCGCTGGCGCGAGCTCACGCGCGGCCTGCAGCCCAACCCCGCGCTGCCCCACATCAACCTCGGCATCGGCGAGCCGCGCCACCCGGCGCCGCCGCTGGTGGCGCAGGCCATCAACGCCGCCATGGACGGCTTGTCGGTCTATCCGCCCACCGTCGGCAGCCCTGCGCTGCGCGAGGCCTGCGCCGGCTGGCTGGCGCGGCGCTATGGCGTCACGCTGGACCCGGCGACCGAACTGCTGCCGGTCAACGGCACGCGCGAGGCCTTGTTCGCGCTGGCGCAGGTGGCGGTGGATCCGACGCGCCCCGGCGCGACCGTGGTCTGCCCGAATCCCTTCTATCAGATCTACGAGGGTGCGGCCCTGCTCGCCGGTGCCGACACCGCGTTCGCCAACAGCGACCCGCAGCGCAACTTCGCGGCCGACTGGCGCCAGGTCGACGACGCCACCTGGGCGCGTTGCCAGCTGCTGTACGTCTGCTCGCCCGGCAACCCCACCGGCGCCGTGATGCCGGCCGAGGAATGGGAGCAGCTGTTCGCGCTGTCGGACCGCCACGGCTTCCTGATCGCGAGCGACGAGTGCTACTCCGAGATCTGGTTCGGCGACCAGCCGCCGCTGGGTGCGCTGGAGATGGCGGCCCGGCTCGGCCGCAGCGACTGGCGCCGCCTGATCGTGCTCACCAGCCTGTCCAAGCGCAGCAACGTGCCCGGGCTGCGCGCCGGCTTCGTGGCCGGCGACGCGCGCTTGATCAAGGCCTTCGGCCTGTACCGCACCTACCACGGCAGCGCCATGAGCCCGCTCGTGCAGCAGGCCAGCATCGCCGCCTGGGGCGATGAGGCGCACGTGCAGGCCAACCGTGCGCTGTATCGCGCCAAGTTCGAGCAGGTCACGCCCATGCTGCAGCAGGTGCTGGACGTCCGGCTGCCGGATGCCGGTTTCTACCTCTGGGCCGCGGCGCCGGGCGGCGACGACGTCGGCTTCGCGCGCGGTCTGCTGGCTCAATACAATGTGACGGTCCTGCCCGGCAGCCTGCTCGCCCGCGAGGCGCACGGCCTCAACCCGGGCGCCGGCCGCATCCGCCTGGCGCTCGTCGCCGGGGTCGAAGAATGCGTCGAGGCCGCCCGACGCATCGTCGCCTACACCCGAGAACACACGTGAACGCGCTCCAATCCATCATTGAACAAGCCTGGGAAGTCCGGGCATCGCTGTCCCCCACGGCGGCCGACCCGAAGATCACGGAAGCGGTGCTGCACGTCATCAAGGACTTGAACGCTGGCCGGATCCGGGTTGCCGAACGCCAGGGCGTGGGCCAGTGGACGGTCAACCAGTGGGTGAAAAAGGCGGTGCTGCTGAGCTTTCGGCTGTACGACAACCAGCCCATCCACGCCGGCGAGCTCGCCTTCTACGACAAGGTGCCGACCAAGTTCGCGCACATGGACGCGCAGGCGCTGCAGGCCGCCGGCGTGCGCGTGGTGCCGCCGGCGGTGGCGCGGCGCGGCAGCTACCTCGCCCGCGGCGTGGTGCTGATGCCCAGCTACGTCAACATCGGCGCCTACGTCGACGAAGGAACCATGGTCGACACCTGGGCCACCGTCGGCTCCTGCGCCCAGATCGGCAAGAACGTGCACCTGTCGGGCGGGGTCGGCATTGGCGGCGTGCTCGAGCCGCTGCAGGCCGGGCCCACCATCATCGAGGACAACTGCTTCATCGGCGCACGCTCCGAGGTTGTCGAAGGCGTGGTGGTGGAGGAGAACTCGGTGCTCGGCATGGGTGTGTACATCGGCCAGAGCACGCCGATCTACGACCGCGACCGGGACGAAGTGAGCTACGGCCGGGTGCCGGCGGGCAGCGTCGTCGTCAGCGGCAACCTGCCCAAGGACAACGGCCGCTACAGCCTGTATTGCGCGGTGATCGTGAAGAAGGTCGACGCCCGCACGCGCAGCAAGACCAGCATCAACGAGCTGCTGCGTCCCTGATCGCTACCCCCGATCGCTGAACTGCGGAGATCACCTCTATGGCCGGTGGAAACATGGAGCGCGTGCTGCGGCTGATGGCCGAGAAGCGCGCCTCGGACGTCTACATGTCGGCCAACACGCCGATCCTGATCAAGATCGACGGCCAGATCCTGCAGCTGTCGGACCAGGTGCTGAGCACCGGCCAGACACGCACCCTGCTGGCCGAGCTGCTGACGCCGCAGCAGCTTGAGGAGCTGGACGACACCGGCGAGCTCAACGTCGGCATCGGGCTGGCGGGGGTGGGCAGCTTCCGTCTGTCGGCGTTCAAGCAGCGCGGCTCCATCGCCGCCGTGCTGCGCTGCATTCCGCACCAGATCCCGGCCCTGGAGACGCTGGGCGTGCCAGCGCTGATGTCCAAGCTGGTGCTGGAAAAACGCGGTCTGGTGCTGATGGTGGGCGCCACCGGCACCGGCAAGAGCACCACCCTGGCATCGATGATCGAGTGGCGCAACCAGCAGGTCACCGGCCACGTGCTGACGATCGAGGACCCGATCGAATTCCTGTTCACGAACAAGAAGTCCATCGTCAACCAGCGCGAGGTCGGGCGCGACACCGCCAGCCTGCAGCTGGCGCTGAAGAACGCAATGCGCCAGGCGCCGGACTGCATCCTGATCGGCGAGATCCGCGACCGCGAGACCATGACTGCGGCGCTGTCCTACGCGCTGTCGGGCCATCTGGTGCTGGCCACCTTGCACGCCAACAACAGCTACCACGCGCTCGGCCGCATCCTGTCCTTCTACACGCCGGAATCGCGGCCGACCCTGCTGTCCGACCTCGCCGCCGGGCTCAAGGCCGTGGTCTCGCAGCGCCTGCTGCGCGCCAATGCCGGCGGCCGGGTGCCGGCGGTGGAGGTCATGCTCAACACCAAGCTGGTCTCCGAGCTCATCGAGAAGGGCGACCTGCCGGGCGTCAAGGAGGCGATGGAAAAGTCGATGGCGCAGGGCTCGCAGACCTTCGAGCAGGACATCGCGCGCCTGATCACCGAAGGCGTGGTCGCGCGCGAGGAAGGCCTGGCCTACGCCGATTCGCCGACCAACCTGGTCTGGCGGCTGCAGAACGACGACAAGCCGATCTCGCGCGCGCCCGAGCAGAAGAAGGCCGACAGCGACGACGCGGTCTACACCGAAGTCTCGGTGGAGGTGCGGCCCGAACTGCGCAGCGCCAGCCCCTTGCCCACGCTACCCACCCTGCCGACGCTGCCGCCCATCGTCGCCCAGCGCTGAAGCCGCGATGACCGAGACCCTGCGCCTGCTGGAGGCGCTGATCGCCTGCCGCTCGGTGACGCCGGCCGACGCCGGCTGCCAGGACCTGCTGCGCGCGCGCCTGCAGGCCTGTGGCTTCGTCTGCGAGACCCTGGTCGCCGGCCCCGCCGACGCCCCCGTGCACAACCTGTGGGCCTGGCGCGAGGGCGGCGCAGCGGGACCGACGATCGCCTTCGCCGGCCACACCGACGTCGTGCCCACCGGCCCGCTGGAAGGCTGGACGAGCGATCCCTTCGTGCCGAGCGTGCGCGACGGCCAGCTCTACGGCCGCGGTGCGGCCGACATGAAGGCCTCGCTCGCCGCCTTCACGGTCGCCGTCGAGCGCTTCGTGCAGACCCATCCGGGGCACCCGGGGCGCATCGCGCTGCTCATCACCAGCGACGAAGAGGGCCCGGCGGTCGACGGCACGGTACGCCTGGTGGACCTGCTGCAGGCGCGCGGCGAACGGCTGGACGCCTGCATCGTCGGCGAGCCGACCTCGGTCGCGACGCTCGGGGACGTGGTCAAGAACGGTCGCCGCGGCACCCTGTCCGGGCGCCTGGTGGTGCGCGGCGTGCAGGGCCACATCGCCTACCCGCAGCTCGCGCGCAACCCCATCCACGAGCTGGCGCCGGCGCTGGCCGAGCTGGTGGCCATGCGCTGGGACGAGGGCAACGCCTTTTTCCCGCCTACCAGCTGGCAGGTGAGCAACGTCCACGCCGGCACCGGCGCCGGCAACGTGATACCCGGCGAGCTGGTGCTGGACTTCAACTTCCGCTTCAGCACCGAGTCCAGCGTGCAAAGCCTGCAGTCGCGGCTGCAGGCGGTGCTGGAGCGCCACGGGCTGGACTGCGGCTTGAGCTGGACCCTGGGCGGCGAGCCCTTTCTGACGCCCCCCGGCAGCCTCAGCGCCGCGCTCGGCGCCGCGATCACGGCCGCCACCGGCGTGACGCCCGAGCTTTCCACCACCGGCGGCACCTCGGACGGACGCTTCATCGCCCGCATCTGCCCGCAGGTGGTCGAGTTCGGGCCGCTCAACGAGACCATCCACAAGGTCGACGAGCGGGTGGCGCTGGCCAGCCTGGCGCCGCTGACGGCGATCTACCAGGGCACGCTCGAGCGCTTCCTGCTCGGCCACCAGCCGTGAACGTGCGCGCCCTCATCGACGACGCCGCGCGCCGGCTCGCCGCCGCCGGCGTGGCCTTCGGCCACGGCACCAGCAACGCCTTCGACGAAGCGGCCTGGCTGGTGCTGTGGCGTCTGGGCCTGCCGCTGCATGCGCTGGACGAGGCGGCGGCGCTGGAAGTGGACGTGCAGCGCCAGGCCGAGGTGGAGGCGCTGATCGACCAGCGCATCGAACGCCGCGTGCCCGCCGCCTACCTGACCGGCGAAGCCTGGCTGCAGGGCGTGCCCTTCACCATAGACGCGCGCGCCATCGTGCCGCGCTCGCTGATCGCCGAGCCGCTGGCCGACGGCACCCTGGACGCCTGGCTGGCGGCCGACACCACGCGCGTGCTCGACCTGTGCACCGGCAACGGCAGCCTGGCGGTGCTGGCGGCGCTGGCCTGGCCGGAGGTGGTGGTCGACGCCACCGACCTCAGCGCCGACGCGCTGGCGGTGGCCGAGCTCAACGTCCAGCGCCACCACCTCGAATCCCGCATCACGCTGCGCCGCGGCGACGGCCTGGCCGCCGCCCGCGGCGCCTACGACCTGCTGCTGTGCAACCCGCCCTATGTCAACCGCGAATCGATGTCCCGCCTGCCCGCCGAGTACCTGGCCGAGCCTGCGCTGGCGCTGGACGGCAACTTCGCCGGCGGCAGCGACGGCATGGACTTCGTGCGCCGGCTGCTCGCTGGCGTGGCGCGCCACATGACGGCGCAGGCCGTGCTGGTGCTGGAGATCGGCCACGAGCGCGCCCACTTCGAGGCCGCCTTTCCGCGCCTGGAGACGGTCTGGCTGCCCACCAGCGCGGGCGAGGACCAGGTCCTGCTGCTGACCCGCCACGCCATCGAGGGCGCGCGGTGAGGGGCGGCGCATGATCACCCTGCGCGCGCTCACGCTGCGCCGCGGCAGCAAGGTCGTGCTGCAAGGCGTCGATCTGGTCGTCAACCCGGGCGAAAAGGCCGGTCTGGTGGGCCGCAACGGCGCCGGCAAGTCCAGCCTGTTCGCGCTGCTGGCGGGCCGCCTGCACGCCGATGCCGGCGACGCCGAGATCCCGCCCGGCTGGCGCATCGGCGAAGTGGCGCAGCAGATGCCGCAGACCGAGGACGGCGCGACCGACTTCGTGCTCGAGGGCGACCAGCCGCTGCAGGCCGCACAGCGCGCGCTGGCGCAGGCCGAGGCCGCCGACGACGGCCACGCCATCGCCGACGCCCACCTGGCGCTGGAGGAGGCCGGCGCCTTCGACGCCCGCGCCCGCGCGCAGGCCCTGCTGCTGGGCCTGGGCTTCCGCCCGGCACAGCTGGACGCGGCGGTGAACAGCTTTTCCGGCGGCTGGCGCATGCGGCTGCAGCTCGCGCGCGCGCTCATGAATCCGTCCGAGCTGCTGCTGCTGGACGAGCCCACCAACCACCTCGACCTCGACGCCCTGGTCTGGCTGGAGGCCTGGCTGCAGCGCTACCCGGGCACCCTGGTCGTGATCAGCCACGACCGCGAGTTCCTGGACGCCATCACCCGCGTCACCCTGCACCTGGACGACGCCAGCCTGACCCGCTACGGCGGCAACTACAGCGCCTTCGAGGAGATGCGCGCGGAACGCCTGACGCAGGCGGCACAGGCGTATGCCAGGCAGCAGGAGCGCATCGCCCACCTGCAGCACTTCATCGACCGCTTCAAGGCCAAGGCGACCAAGGCGCGCCAGGCGCAAAGCCGGGTCAAGGCCCTGGCGCGCATGGAGCGGCTGGCGCCAGTGCTCACCGAAAGCGAGTTCCAGTTCGAGTTCCGCGAGCCCGCCAGCCTGCCCAACCCCATGCTCTCGCTGCAGGCGGTGGCCTGCGGCTACGGCAGCACGGTGATCGTGCGCGGCGTCGACCGCACCGTGCTCGCCGGCCAGCGCATCGGCATCCTCGGGGCCAACGGCCAGGGCAAGTCGACCCTGGTGAAGACCATCGCCCACATGCTGCCGGCCCTGGGCGGGCAGATCGTGGAGGGCAAGGGGCTGGCGATCGGCTATTTCGCGCAGCAGGAGATGGACTTGCTGGTGGAGGACGACACGCCGCTGCAGCGCATGGTGCGGCTGGCACGCGAAGTCTCGCCGCAGGCGCGCGAGCAGGAGCTGCGCAACTTCCTCGGCCAGTTCCGCTTCGAGGGCGAGATGGTCCACCAGCGCGTGGGCACGCTCTCCGGCGGCGAGCGCGCGCGGCTGGTGCTGGCCACCATCGTCTGGCAGCGGCCCAACCTGCTGCTGCTGGACGAGCCGACCAACCACCTGGATCTGGCCACGCGCGAGGCCCTGTCCATCGCGCTCAACGAGTTCGAGGGCACGCTGATGCTGGTCAGCCACGACCGCGCGCTGCTGCGCGAGGTGTGCGACGAGTTCTGGCTCGTCACCGCCGGCGGCGTGAGTCCCTTCGACGGCGACCTCGACGACTACCAGCGCTGGCTGCTCGAGGTCTCGCGCGCGGTGGCGCGCGGCGCCCCGCCGCCACCGCCGCCGGGGCTGGAGCCGCCGACCGAGCAAGCGCAAACCCTGGCGAGCAAGGCGCCGACCAAGGCCGCGCCCCCGGCACCGGTCAAGCCCCCGGCCCCGCCCAAGGCCAGCCGCGAAGCACGCGCCGCGCAGCAGGCGCAGACGCGGCCGCTGCGCGTCGAGATCCAGCAGATCGACGGCCGGCTCGCCAGGCTGGCGGCCGAGAAGACCGAGGTCGAAACGGCACTTTCCAGCCACGCCGACGGCACCGACTTTGCCGAGCTGGGCCGGCGGCTGGCGCACATCGGCGCCGAGACCGCCATGCTCGAGGAACGCTGGCTGGAGCTGCAGACCCGGCTCGAGGCGATCAACGGCTGAGCGGCTGAGCGGCTGAGCGGCTGAGCGCCGACGCAAACCGGCTCAGCCGCGTTCGCCCGCCAGCAGCTCGAGCAGCAGATCCACCCGCGCCTGCCAGGGCGATCGCTCGCCGGCCGAAGGCAGCGCGCAGCCAGCCGGTGGATCGACCACCCCACCGTCGACGCAGCGGCTGCAGCGGCGCACCGGCACGCCGGCCTGCTGCGCCTGCAGCAAGGCCGCTTCCAGCGCCGCCGACAGCGTGCCGTTGCCGGTACCGGCCACCACCAGACCGCGTACCCCGGCGACGCACAAGGCCCGCACCTCGCGCCCGTCGGCGCCGGCGTGGTTGGCCAGCACCGCCACCCAGGGCCAGCGCGCAGGGTCGGCAGCGATCGCGTCCAGCCCCAGCGGCACGCCCACCGGCCAGGGGCGCAAGGGCCTCACACGGCCTTCGGTCACCAGCGCCACCGGGCCGGCGTCGCCGCCGGCAAAGGCGTCCGGGCGCAGGCTGTGGCACTTGCGCAGATCGGCAGCGCCGTGCACCCGGCCGGCCAGCACCGCCAGCACGCCAGCGGCCCCGGGCGAGGCCGCCACGATCACCGCGTCGAGCAGGTTCTGCGGCCCGTCGGGCGACAAGGCGCTGGCCGGGCGCATGGCGGCGGTCAGCACCAGCGGCTTGGTGGGTGCCAGCACGCGATGCAGCAGCCAGGCCGTTTCCTCCAGGGTATCGGTGCCGTGGGTGACGACCACTCCCTGCACGTCGTCGCGCGCCAGATGCTGCGCCGCGCGCCGCGCCAGCGCCTGCCAGGTGGCGCCATCCATGTCCTTGCTGTCGAGCTGCGCCAGCTGCTCGGTTTCGATGGGCCAGGCCGCCAGCGGCGGCACGGCATCGACCAGCGCCTGCACGCCCAGGCTGCCGGCGCGGTAGCCCACCGCATCGTCCGGCCGTGCGGCCTGCCCGGCGATGGTGCCGCCGGTGGCCAGGATCACGATGCTTGGCATTCGGCCCCTATCTGGATGAAAATACAGCCACTGGATACCTTCACAGGTGGCACATGCAAGACGGCCCGAAGCTTACCGCCCGCCAGCAACAGATCCTGGACCTGGTGCAGAGCACGATCGCTCGTACCGGTGCGCCGCCCACGCGCGCCGAGATCGCCACCGAGCTGGGATTCCGATCCGCCAACTCCGCCGAGGAGCACCTGCAGGCGCTGGCACGAAAGGGGGTGATCGAGCTCGTCGGTGGCACCTCGCGTGGCATCCGGCTCAAGGGTGAGATGCTGCGTGCGGTCAACGAGGCGCGAAACAGGCTGTTCCTGCCCCTGCCCAGCAAGGCGCAGCTCACGCTGCCGCTGGTCGGGCGGGTGGCGGCAGGCAGTCCCATCCTGGCGCAGGAACACATCGATCAGAGCTACGTCGTCGAGTCCAGCCTGTTCGCACGCCGGCCGGACTTTCTGCTCAAGGTGCGCGGCATGAGCATGCGCGACGCCGGCATCCTGGACGGCGATCTGCTCGCCGTGCAGAAGGCGCAGGAGGCGCGCAACGGCCAGATCGTGGTCGCCCGCCTGGGCGACGAGGTCACCGTCAAACGCCTGCAGCGCACGCGCGCCGGCATCGAACTGCTGCCCGAGAACCCGGACTTCGAACCCATCGTCGTGGCTGCCGGCCGCGAGGACTTCGCGCTCGAAGGCATCGCCGTGGGGCTGATACGCAACACCCCGCTGGGCTGACATGAAGTCCCCACGCTCGCTGCGCTCGCTGCCCCACAGAACATGCACGGGGGCGGTCAACCCCTTCGGAACGGCCGGGCGGGGTTGCATGGCGCCCCCACGCTCGATGCGCTCGCTGCCCCCCGAGGGGGCGGTCAACCCCTTCGGAACGGCCGGGCGGGGCTGCATGGCGCCCCCACGCTCGCTGCGCTCGCTGCCCCCCACGGGGGCGCTCAACCCCTTCGGAACGGCCGGGCGGGGCTGACGTGACCGCCCTCGCCAAGGTCACCGAGGCCGCGCAGGCGCGCGAGTTGGAGCAGTTGCCCAACATCGGTCCGTCGATCGCCGCCGATCTGCGCCTGATCGGGGTGCGGCACCCCGGCGATCTGGTCCGGCGCGACGCTTTCGAGCTCTACCAGGCGCTGCAGCGCGCCACCGGGCGGCGCCAGGATCCGTGCGTGCTCGACACCTTCATGGCCGCCACCGACTTCATGCGCGGCGCCCCCGCGCGCCGCTGGTGGACCTACACCGCCGAGCGCAAAGCAAGGTTCGGCGTGGGCTGACGAGTCCCGGGCAAGCGGTCAGATCTGATCATGGCCGCCATCTGACGGCGGTCGACAGTCCAATTCCGGGCTTTCGCGCCAGGGCAGCGGATCAAGAATGGCTCAAGCCGGCACCGCGCCGGCCGAAGTCATATTGATGAATCCGCACGCTTTTCTGCCCCGCTCTTGGAACCGCAGCCACGGCGCCAGCGACGCGCCGACCAGTCTGCGCTTCGAGGTGCGACCGCCTTCGCTGCGCCACGCACCGGATTCCTTCTGGCAGCGCCTGTGGTTCTGGCTCGCGGCACCGGCCCCCGGCCAGGTCTCGCCGCCCATCGGCCGCCTGCCGCGCGTGCGCGAGGACTTCATCACCGCGCTGCACGACCTGGAGGGCGACGATGCCGGCATGCTGCGCCGACGCATCCAGCACTCGCACTCGCTGCGCGAGCTCTGGCACCTGCGTGCCGATGTCTTTCGCAACGTCGCCACCCAGCGCAGCCAGGCCGAGGCCGTGGAGCGGCTGGCCGGGCTGAACCGCCACTTTCCCACCCGCGCCCCGCGATCGGGCTTTGCACCGCTATGACGCCTGCACCTCGCCACTTCGTCCACGCCGGCGGGCTGCCGGGCGCCGGGCTGCCCCACGACAGGCTGGCCAGGCTGGCGGCCCGCCGCGCCTTCGTCGACCTGAAGCTGGATTTCATGCACGCGGTGGCGGCACTGGACGGCGAGCGCGGCCTGTGGCTGCAGACCCAGGTGCGCCGCGCCGAGGAACCCGAGGACCTGCTGCTGCTGCGCGGCCACGTCTTCGCCAGCCTGGCCGGCGCGGACGCTGGACGCACCGAGCGGCGCCGCATGCTGCGCCGCACCCTGGACTCGCAGTTCCCGGACAGCGCACCGCCGAGCGGATTCATTTCGTTCTGATCCCCGGCACCGCGAGCCTCAGGGAAACCTGGGGCGGCCCGGCGTTCTCTCATGGCCCCGGCAGGGCCGCACCGCCAAGCGGCTGCACCAGCAGCGGCCCCGACAGCAGCAGCCCGGCCGCGTCGTGCAGCCACAGCTGGAACTGGCTCCCCTGCGCCACCAGGGTCAGCGTCGCCGGCTCGCTGGGCATCGCCAGCGGGTCCTTCCCCATCAGGCCGAAGTAGCGACCCACCCCGTCTGCACCCGTACCCCAGCGTCCGGCGAACACCTGGTGGCTGCAGATCAGCTCCACGACGATGTGATCGCCTTCCAGCGTGGCCAGCGCGCAATCGCCCGTCAGCTGCTGCGGCTCACCGGGCTGCGGAGTGCTGCCGGGCTGCGGAGCGCTGCAGCCCAGAAGTGCGGCCTGCGGACCCGTGCAGGCGCTGCCGGCGGTGGCAGAGAACCACTCGATGCCGGCGTTGCCCGGCCCCTCCCCGTATCCTGTGCCGGTGCCGCCCACACCCGGCCCACAGGCGACAAGGGCGATGACCAGCAGGACGGCGGCGAGCGCGGCGGCGGCGGATCGGGCGGCGTTCAAGGCATGGGCTCCTTGCTGCTGTAGAGGTAGACACCGAAGCGCAGGCGCTGCGTGCGCGCCTGCGGGTCGGCATCGGCGGCGTCGGCGTCGAAGCGGCTGCGCGCCTCGCTCATGAGACCGCGCAAGGCCTGACGCCAGGCTTCGCGCGCTTTCGCCTCCAGCGCCTGCACCGAGACCGCGCTGATCTGGTCGACGAACAGCGCCTGCTCCAGGAAGTTGGAGTCACCGTCGAGGTTGGAGACCGCAGCAGCCAGGTGGTCGTGCAGGTTGGCGGCAAACAGCTCGCTGAGCTCGCGGAAGCCCTGGCGCGGTGCCAGTCCGTGGCTGGAAAGACGCACGCCGCCCTCGTCGACCTGCACCACGCCCAGGCGCAGCAGTTCGTCAAGCATGGCGCGTGGGCGCACGTCCTGGCTCACCGCAGTGGCCAGCGCATCGAACGAGGCCTCGCCGCTGCGCGCCAGCACCCGCGGCAGCCCGGCATCGTCCAGCCAGGCGGCATCGGTCAGCCAGCGGCCCACGATCTCGGCCACCGGGCCCAAGGCGGTCGGCGGCGGTGCCGCATCCGCTGCCACGGCTTCACGCGTCAGCCGGCGCACGTCACGGCGGTGCACACCCGACAGCAGGGTCAGTGCGCTGTCCGTCACCGCCATGCCGCGCTGCTGCAGTTCGACACGCGCCTCGGCAAGAAACAGCGGCTTGAGCGCCTGCACCAAGGCTGGAAAGCCGATGCCGTGCCGGATCAACAGACGCACCACCGGGCGCAACAGGCGCCGCACCGCCGCCATCACGAGTGTGGGCTGGGCTTGTACGGCGACCGCAGGGTGGCTTGACGGCAAGGTGTTCACGTGGGATATTTTCCCACAATCAACCTGGATCGACAAGTCAGCCAAGGAAGGAGCACCCCATGTCCACCGTTCGCATGCCACGCTTGGCGGTCGCCGCTCTGTCTGGCCTGCTCGCGCTCGCCTCACTCAGCGGCTGCGGCGGCAGCGAGCCGGCGGCCACCGCGCCCGACCCTGTCGCCACGGCCGCCCTGGTGGCCGCGCGACCCGGCGACCTGCTTGCCTACGCACGGGCACGCCTGAGCCGCAACCCGGGCAGCGGGCTGCCCAGTGGCGTGTACGCAGACCAAGGCGGGCGGCTTGCCACTGCCGAACTGCGCGCCTCCAGCGGCACACCCGGCACCCTGGTCCAGGAAGCTGGAGTCGACGAGCCAGACCTGCTGAAGCTGGGCGGCGGCCACGTGCTGACGCTGCACGGCGCCCGGCTGCGCCTGCATCGGCTCGCTGGCGATGGCCTCACCGCGCTGGACGAACGGGTGTTCAACCCCGCCGAAGGCGTCTCGGTCGAGGAGCGCAGCCTGCACCTGAGCGCGGACGGCAGGCGCGCCGCCCTGCTCCAGAAGGACTGGGAGATCGCGCCCTGGGCCGGACCCTGCCTGGCCGAGGTCTGCGCGGCAATGGCATCCATCGCCTACGTGCCCACCGTCGCCCACGTCGAGTTGCAGTTGCTGGACATCGGCACGCACCTGACGCCGTCGACCCGCTGGCGCTGGGACGGCGTCCTCGTCGGCAGTCGGCGCGTCGGCTCACAGCTGGTGCTGGTGTCGACCCACACCCCGGCACTGACCCTGAGCGCCCTGCCCCCCAGCGCCACCACAGCCGAACGGGACGCCATGCTCGCCGCCCTCAAGGTCGACGATCTGCTGCCCAGGCTGTGGCGCGCCAACGCTGCGCCACAGTCGCTGGTGGCCGAGACCGACTGCCTGCTGCAGCCCGCCAACACCTCCACCGCGGTGCAGATCACCACCGTGACCGTGATCGACCTGGCCGCCGCGGACCCCACGCCGCGCAGCCGCTGCTTCGTCGGCGGGACCGAGGCCATGTACATGAGCGCGGACACCCTGGTGCTCGCAACCACCCGCTCGAGCTACGACGCCAGCCAGCGCCAGCCCCTGTACGCCGCCGACATGCAGACCGACATCCACCGCTTCGACATCGCCGGATCGACGCTGCAGTACCGCGCCAGCGGCAGCGTCCCCGGCCACCTGGGCTGGGACCCGACACGCAAGTCGCAGCGCCTGAGCCAGTGGCAGGACCAGCTGCGCGTGCTGACCTTCACCGGCCGCGAGGGATGGGGTGAACTGCCCGGCGCCGGCACGCCGTCGCCCGCCACCTTGAGCGTGCTGCGCGAACAGGCTGGCGCGCTGCAGGTCGTCGGGCAGTTGCCCAACGCCCGCCGTCCGGCCAGCATCGGCAAGGCCGACGAGCAGATCTACGCGGTGCACTTCGCGGGGGCCGTGGCCACCGTCGTCACCTTCCGCCGCACGGACCCGCTGTACGTGCTCGATCTGTCGGACCCCACCGATCCGCACACCGCGGGCGAGCTCGAGCTTTCCGGCTTCTCGCAGGACCTGTTCGACGTCGGCCCTGGCTGGCTGCTCGGCGCCGGCCGCGACGCCGACGAGACCGGCCGCATCAACGCCCTGGCCTTCACCTTGTTCGACCTGCGCGACCCCGCGCAGCCGCGCGTGCGGGCGCGCGCACGGCTGGGCCATGCCGGCAGCACCATGGCGCTGGACAGCACGCCGCTGGGACTGAACCTGCTGCGCCAGGGCAGTCACACGCGCGCCGCCGTCGCGGTGGCGCTGGCGACTGCGGACGCCCCGGCGAGCGGCCTGCAGCGCCTCAGCATCGATACCGACGCCGCGACCCTGACGCTCGCGCCTCTGATCGCGGCCACGGACCCGGCGCCCGGCAAGCTCGGCGTGGACAGCGAACGTGCGCTGGTGCTGGAAGACCGCCTGCTCTATCTGGACGGCAACGGGGCGCTGACGCTGCACGCCTGGTAGCCGCGCGGCCGGCTTGCGAGGCCGGCGGCGCGGCACAATCGTGCGGCGATGAACATCATCATCCTCGACGACTACCAGGACGCGGTGCGCAAGCTGGCCTGCGCGGCGCGCCTGGAACCCTACAGCGCCAAGGTCTTCACCAACACCGTCAAGGGCACCGGCCAGCTTTCCGTGCGCCTGCGCGACGCCGACGTGCTGGTCCTGATACGCGAGCGCACCCACTTCCCGCGCCAGCTGCTGGAGAAGCTGCCGCGCCTGAAGCTGATCTCGCAGACCGGCAAGGTCGGCCGCCACATCGACGTCGAAGCCTGCACCCGGCAAGGCATCGCCGTCGCCGAGGGCGTGGGTTCGCCGGTGGCGCCGGCCGAACTGACCTGGGCCTTGATCATGGCCGCCACGCGCAGGCTGCCGCAGTACATCGGCAACCTCAAGCACGGCGCCTGGCAGCAATCCGGGCTGAAGTCCGCCTCCATGCCGCCCAACTTCGGCCTCGGCACGGTCTTGCGCGGGCGAACGCTGGGCCTGTGGGGCTACGGCCGCATCGGCCAGCTGGTGGCCGGCTACGGCCGCGCCTTCGGCATGTCGGTGCAGGTCTGGGGCAGCGAGGGCTCGCGTCAGCGGGCGCTGGCCGACGGGCACCGCATCGCCAGCGATCGCGCAGCCTTTTTCGCCGAGAGCGACGTCCTGAGCCTGCACCTGCGGCTGTGCGACGCCACGCGCGGCATCGTCGGCCTGGACGACCTCTCGCTCATGCGTCCGACCGCCTTGTTCGTGAACACCTCGCGCGCCGAGCTGGTGGCGGAGAACGCGCTCGTCTCGGCGCTCAACCGCGGCCGCCCCGGCATGGCCGCGGTCGACGTGTTCGAGAGCGAACCCACCCTGCAAGGCCACCCGCTGCTGCGGCTGGAGAACGCGGTGTGCACGCCGCACATCGGCTACGTGGAGCAAGACAGCTACGAACTCGCCTTCGGCGCCGCGTTCGACAACGTCGTCAACTTCATCGAGGGCCGGCCGAGCGGGCTGGTGAACCCGGACGCCCTCAAAGTCCACCGCTGAGGTCCGTGCATCGTGCACACCGGCGCCGGCACAGGCAACAGCGCACCCCCCCGCAGGGGATGACGGCCGCGGCCGATGGGTTTAGGCTGGCCGTATGAAGCCGGTCGCCTGGTTCGCACCCGTGCTGCTGCTGGCGGCGCTGCCCGCCGTGGCGGCGCCGGTCAGCGCCGACGCCCTGACGCCGAACGCCCACGAGCTTGCCTTGCAGTGGACCCTGGCCAGCGCCGGCCCGAGCGGCTGGCCGCTGCCGGACCAAGCTCCCACCCTGTCCGCGGGCGCGGCCCCTGCGCATCCGCCCAGCGCCACTTTGCCCGTCAGCGGCGTTCCCGATCCGGCGGGCTATGCACTGATGGGCCTGGGCCTGCTGCTGGCCGGGCTGGCCGTTCGCCATGCGGGTCGCAGCGGCGGGGGACGACGCCGGCCAGGCGGCCACGCTTAGGCCTGGTCGACCAAGCGCCCCGCAGGGGCGGCTTCACTTGGTGCCGAAGATCTTGTCGCCGGCGTCGCCCAGACCGGGGATGATGTAGCCGATCTCGTTGAGGTGGCTGTCGATCGACGCCGTCCAGCAGCGCAGGTCGGGATGGGCAGCCTCCAGCGCGCGCATGCCTTCGGGTGCCGCCACCAGCACCAGGGCGCGGATGTCGCGGCAGCCCTTGCGCTTGAGCAGGTCGACGGTGGCGATCATGGAGCCGGCGGTGGCCAGCATGGGGTCGACGATGAGCGCGGTGCGCTCGTCCAGGTGGCCGACGAAGCGCTCGAAGTAGTGCTCCGGCTGCAGCGTCTCGTGGTTGCGCGACAGGCCGACCACGCTCACCTTGGCGTTCGGGATCATGTCCAGCACGCCGTCCAGCATGCCCAACCCGGCGCGCAGGATGGGCACCACGGTGACCTTCTTGCCGGCGATGCGGTCGACCTCGGTCGGCCCGCTCCAGCACTGCACGGTGGTCTTCTCGAGCGGGAAGTCGGCGGTCGCCTCGTAGGCGAGCAGCCGTGCGAGCTCGTTGGTCAGCTCGCGGAACTTCTTGGTCGAGATCTCGTGCTCGCGCAGCAGGCCGACCTTGTGGCGCACGAGGGGGTGGTTGACGGCGATGACGGGCATGGTGGGCGGCTTGGCAGAGGTGGACAGGGCTTGCGGGCGGTGCGGGCGGTGCGGACGGGCTCAGCGGTCGCCGTGGTGCCGGCGCTGGCGCAGCGCCTCGTACAGCGTCACCGCGGCGGCGACCGAGACGTTGAGGCTTTCCACCGCGCCGCTCATCGGGATGCGCACCAGTTCGTCGCAGCTCTTGCGCGTGAGCTGGCGCATGCCCTTGCCCTCGGCGCCCAGGACCAGCGCCAGCGGGCCGCGCAGATCGAGCTCGTAGAGGCTGCGCTCGGCGTCGTCGCTGGTACCGACGACGCGGATGTCGCGCTCCTTGAGCTCGCCCAGGGTGCGCGCGAGGTTGGTCACCATCAGGTAGGGCACGGTCTCGGCAGCACCGCTGGCCACCTTGGCCACGGTGGCGTTCACGCCCACCGCATGGTCGCGCGGCGCGACCACGGCATGGGCGCCGGCACCGTCGGCCACCCGCAGGCAGGCGCCCAGGTTGTGCGGATCGGTCACGCCGTCGAGCACCAGCACGAGCGCCGGCTCGGCGCCGGCCGCGTCCAGCACCTCGTCCAGCGAATGGCGCGCCGCCAGCGGCTTGACGCGTGCCACCACGCCCTGGTGACGCGCGCCGCCGGCCAGCCCGGCGAGCCGGGCAGCGTCGCTGTCGACGATGCGCGCGCCGGCCGCCTGCGCCCGTTCGACGAAGCCGCGCATGCGGGCGTCGCGCCGGCTGGTGTCGACGTGGATCTCGATCACCGATGCGGGCGCGGCCTTCAGGCGCACCGTGACGGCGTGGAAGCCGTAGAGGATGGCGGGGTTCATGCGCCGATTTTCAGCCACAGCAGGATGGCGCCAATGAGCAGCGGCTGGTGCAGCATGTAAAAGCTCAGGCTGTAGCGCCCCAGCAGGGCCAGCGGCCGCAGCGCGCGCGGCAGCGCGGCGGCGAAGGCGGCACGCCGGTGGTCGAGCAGCCATTGCGCGCCGGCCAGGCCGGCGAGCATCAGCCCCAGCCAGGGCAGCAGCGGCACCCAGTCCTCGGTGAGCGGCTTGCGCGTGCCCAGGCCCAGCCAGGCCAGCCAGGGCACGTCGAAGGCCGGCGCGCGCCAGCACGCCGGCAGCACGACGCACAGCAGCGCCAGCGGCCACAGCCAAGCGCGCAGCGGCGCCAGCGCGCGGGCGATGAGCAGCATCAGCGCCATGCCGTGCAGGACACCGAAGAAGATCCAGCTGGCAGGAAACATCAGCGCCGAGCCCAGGCTGACCAGCAGCGCACAGCCCAGCACCTGCGCCCAGCGCCGGGCAAAGCGGCGCCAGTGCTGGCCGCCGTCCAGCGCCACCGCCAGCGCGGCACCGGCGCACAGCAGGAAGCCGCCCAGGATCAGGCTGCGTTGCACCGTCCACAACGGGTCGACGAAGAAGCGCTGGCGCGGTGTGAGGAAACCGAAGTGGTTGAGGTCGAAGGCCAAGTGGTACAGCGCCATCCAGACCATGGCCAGCCCGCGCAAGGCGTCCAGGCGCTCGAAACGTTCGGATGGATCGCGCTTCACGCCACCTTCTCGTAGATGTCGCCGAAAGCGCGGCCGTCCCAGGCGTAGAGCAGGATGGCCGCGTGCACGCAGCGCGCGGCGGCGCCGGGGCGGAACAGGCCGACGCACTCGCCGCCGGGCTGGCGCACGCTGCGGTAGACCACGCCGTCGCTGCCCGCCGCACGCAGGGCCGCCGCGCGGGCGCGCGCCGCCGTGTAGTCCGCGGGGTCGTGCTCGGCGTCGAAGCCGGGGCGCAAGTCGTGCAGCTGGGCGTCGACGTCGACCTGGTACAGCCGCATCGGCAGGTGCATCGCCGGCTCGCCGGTGGCGGCCAGGAAGCGTGCATGGTGGTAGCGCGTCTCGGCGATCGCGGTCGTGCGCGCGCGCGCGGCGTAGAAGACCCCGGTCTCACCGGCGGAGAAGCGGCTGCCCACCGGGTTGACGTGGGTGAAGGCGGCCATGATGGGGCCGCTGCCGGGGCCGAACACGCGGTCTGCGGGAGCCACGCGTGCGATCTCGCCGATCTCGTCGCGCACTCTTTCGTTGCTCAGGGCCTCCAGCGCGTACAAGGCCTCGAAGTCGGCGGCGTCGGCCACGCGGTCGTACAGGTAGACCGAGGGGTGCCGGGTCGGAACGATGCGAAACGCGGGCCGCCAGCGCACGCGGCGCGTCAGCGGTGAATCCGGCATCAGGACCAGCCGCCGCCGCGCACGCCGTCGAGGTAGCGGCGCACGAGGTGGAGATCGCTGAGGTTGCCGCCCAGCATGTGCGCCAGCGCACTGCGGCCGCCAAAGGGCGCCGCGGCGTTGGGCTTGCGCAGCCAGGCGTCGGCCGCCGCCGGGTCGGGCAGCAGGATCTGCAGGCTCTTCCAGATACCCAGCAGGTTGGACAGGCGCTCCAGCGTGTCGCGCGACACATGGGCCTTCTGCGGATGCTTGCGCCAGGCGAAAAAGGTCGAGCGCGGGGGCTCGCCGAGGAGCCGGATCTGCTCGTCCACGCTCAGACCCCAGGCCTGTGCCATGCCCGCGAAGGCACGCAGCCCGGCGGCGGCCATCTGCGCCACCGAGACGTGGGGGGCCGCAGGTTCGAGGATCGCATTCATGGTCCGATTATGGACAAACAACCTAGGCAAAGTCCAGTTTCAGTCTGGCTCATGCGAAGGACGGATGCGCGCCGCGGGTGTCGGTCAACCCCGTCCAAACGGCCGCCGGCCGCCGACCGACGGTCGGCGCGCGAGCCCGTGCAGGCGACATCAGCTGGAGCCTGCTGCAACCGTGGGCGTGTCGCGGGCCGCAAGCTTCACGCCAAGGCGCGCTGCTACATTGGTCGCGCAAGCGCCGAGGTCGTGTCCGCATGCCCCGGCTCCCCCGCCGTACCCGCGCCGAAAGCACCCGCAATGACCCACATCCTGCACCGCCAGATCCACCACCCGCTGCCGGTGGCCAGCTACGCCGCCGGCATGACGATCACCGATGCCGCCGGGCGCGAATACATCGACGCCAGCGGCGGTGCCGCGGTCTCCTGCCTCGGGCACGGGCACCCGGAGGTGATCGCCGCCATGCACGCGCAGATCGACCGCGTCGCCTACGCCCACACCAGCTTCTTCACCACCGAGGTCGCCGAGCAACTCGCCGACGAACTGGTGCGCACCGCTCCCGAGGGCATCGGCCACGCCTATTTCGTGAGCGGCGGCTCGGAGGCGGTGGAGGCGGCGCTGAAGATGGCGCGCCAGTACTTCGTCGAGATCGGGCAGCCGCAGCGGCGCCACTTCATCGCCCGCAGGCAAAGCTACCACGGCAACACCCTGGGTGCGCTGGCGGTGGGCGGCAACGAGTGGCGGCGGCGCCAGTTCGCGCCGCTGCTGATCCCGGTCACCCACGTCTCGGCCTGCTACGAGTACCGCGGCCGCGCCGAGGGCGAGAGCGCACAGGCCTACGGCCAGCGGCTGGTGCAGGAGTTGTCGGATGCGATCGACCAGCTCGGCGGCGAGAACGTGATCGCCTTCGTCGCCGAAACCGTGGGCGGTGCCACCTCCGGGGCGCTGACACCGGTGTCCGGCTACCTGCAGGGCGTGCGCGCGCTGTGCGACCGTCACGGCATCCTGCTCATGCTGGACGAGGTGATGTGCGGCATGGGCCGCACCGGCAGCCTGCACGCCTGCGAGCAAGAAGGCGTGGCGCCCGATCTGCTGACCATCGCAAAGGGCCTGGGCGGCGGCTACCAGCCGATCGGCGCCGTGCTGGCGCAGCGCCGCATCGTCGACGCTTTCCGCCAGGGCTCGGGCATGTTCCAGCACGGCCACACCTACATCGGCCACCCGGTGGCCTGCGCCGCCGCACTGGCGGTGCAGCGCGTGATCCAGCGCGACGGACTGCTGGAACAGGTGCGCGCGCGCGGCAAGGGGCTGCGCGAGCGCCTGAACGCCGCCTTCGGTGCGCACCCGCAGGTCGGCGACATCCGCGGTCGCGGCCTGTTCCAGGCCATCGAACTGGTGCGCGAGCGCGCCAGCAAGCAGCCCTTCGACCCCGCGCTCAAGCTGCACGCCAGGATCAAGGCGCAGGCGATGGCGCAGGGCCTGATGGTCTACCCCATGGGCGGCACCATAGACGGTGCGCAAGGCGACCATGTGCTGCTGGCACCGCCCTTCATCGCCAGCGAGGCCGACCTGGACGCGATCGTCCAGCGCCTGGCACGGGCGGTCGACGCGGCGCTGGCCTCGCTGGGCTGAAGCTGCGGGGCGGCCACCGGGTCCCCGTGCACCCGCGTGCGCGTCCCCCCGTGCACCCGTGTGCGCGTCCCCGTGCACCCGCGTGCGCGTCCCCGCACACCCGCGCACGCCCTTGACCCGGCGCGGCCGGCGCGCCGGCGCCGGGATCCCCGGGCCGTCCGCACTGTCGATCTACTTGACATCGCCGCCGGCGGCCGCCGTGGGCGCCGCGACAAGTGCTTGTGGCGCTGCATTTGGCGCGAAACTTGCGGTTACATCCTGCTCATCCATGCGCGGCCGACCCCTTCCCCTCCGCCCCCTAAGCCTGGCCGGCTGCCTGACATCGCTTGCCGTTCTGGCCGGCTTCGCGCCGCCGGCCGTGGCCGCGCCGGTGGATTTCGGCAACGCTCCACCCACGTCGGCCCTGGCATTTCCGGGCGAGACCCCGATCGAGGTCGAACGCTGGGTCGGCGATGAGACCCTGTTGCTCTCGCTCACCCATGGCCAGGGCGGTAGCCCGCACGAGGTGCTGCTGCAGGGCTGGCAGCCACGACCGCCGACCTGGATCCAGGGCGGCACACTCGCCAACCCGGTCGAGCACCCCGGGCTCGACGACAGCGTGGAGAAGGCCGAACGCGAACTGCAGATCCTGCAGTGGGCGATCGAGCAGCAGCAGCGCGAGGCCGACGCCCGCCCCCGCAGCAGGGACGCCGATCAAGTTGGCGGCCCGCAGGAACACTGGCTGCGCAAGCTGCTGCCGCAACACTGGATACCGCTGCTCAAGGCCAACCGCGAGTGGGTCGTGGCCGGCGGAACCGCCCTGCTGCTGCTGGCCTGGGGCGGCTCCATGTTCGCACGTCGGCCAGGCCCCACTGCGACGGCGGCCCACCCAAACCCCCCGCCCGCCAAGAAGCGCCGGCGTCGCCGCCGCCGTTCCGGCCTGCTCGTGCAATGAGGCGTGCAGCTCGACGGTCCACCCGCCAGCCCCACCGCACATGGATGCATGTACAGTGGCAGGATGTCGTGCAGCACGGTCGACCACAGGCAGCCGAGCGGTGAGTCCAAGCCCGAGACGCCGGGCTGCCGCGACCCCTTCGCCGACCTGAACGCGGCCCAGCGCACCGCCGTCGAGCACGCCGATTCGCCGCTGCTGGTGGCCGCCGGTCCGGGAACCGGCAAAACCGCCACCCTGGCCGCACGGGCGGCACGGCTGCTGCTGCACGGCGGCGACCCGCAGCGCCTGCTCTTGCTGACCTTCTCGCGCCGGGCGGCACAGGAGATGTCGCGCCGGACCGCAACCCTGCTGGCGCGGATGCAGGGTCGCGGCAGCCTGAGCGCGGCACCGGCCCTGCCCTGGAGCGGCACCTTCCACGCCATCGCCGCCCGGCTGCTGCGCGAGCTGGCGCCGACGCTTGGCCTGGCGCCTGACTTCAGCGTCCTCGACCAGGGCGATGCCCAGGACCTGATGGCGCTGCTGCGCAATGCGCGCGGCCAGGCCGAGCTGCCGCAGAGGTTCCCCCTCGCGCCGACCTGCCTGGCCATCGCCTCACGCTGCATCAACACCGACGCCGGGCTGGACGAGGTGCTGGCGCGCCACTACCCCTGGTGCAAGCCCTGGGGTGCGGAGCTGCGCCAGCTGTTCGCCGACTACGCCCGCCACAAGCTGCAGCACCGCCTGCTCGATTTCGACGACCTGCTGCTGGCCTGGGCCGAAGCGCTCTCGGTCCCCGCCGTCGCCAGCGCGATCGGCGGCCGCTTCGACCACGTGCTGGTCGACGAAGCGCAGGACTGCAACCGCCTGCAAGCACGCATCCTCGAGCGCCTCAAACCCGATGGACGGGGCCTGACCCTGGTCGGCGACGACGATCAGGCCATCTACGGCTTTCGCGGCGCCGACCGGCGCCTGATGCTGGAGTTCGCGCAGCGCCCGGGCACCACGGTGGTCGCGCTGACGCAGAGCTACCGCGCCACCCCGGCCCTGGTGGCGGCGGCCAATGCCCTCATCGCCAATGCCACCCATCGCCTGCCGCGGCGCCTGCACGCCGACGGCGAGGCCGGCCCGCGACCGCGCCTGGTGCACGCCACGGACGAGGCGGCACAGGCTTGCTGGGTGGCCGACGAGGTGCTGCGCCTGCGCGAGCAGGGCCTGGCACTGCGCCAGCAGGCGGTGCTGTTTCGTGCCGCCAGCCACACCGCTCAACTGGAACTGGAGCTGTTCCGCCGCCGCATCCCCTTCGTCAAGTACGGCGGCCTGCGCTTCCTCGAAGCCTCGCACGTCAAGGACCTGCTGGCACTGCTGCGCTGGGCGCGCAACCCGCGTCATGCGCTGGCCGCGCAGCGCTGCGCGCGTCTGGTGCTGGGGATGGGGCCTGCCAGCGTGCGCCGCTTGCTGGGCGCGCTGGACGACACCACCGACCCGGCGACCACCCTGGCTGCCTTTGTGCCTCCGCCAGGTGCGCGCGAAAGCTGGACCGCCATGCTCGCCGTGTGGACGGCGCTGCGCGACCGCCACACACCCTGGCCTGATGCCTATGACACCGCGCTGGCCTGGCTGGAACCTCAGCTGCGGCGCGTGCACGACGACGCCGCGGCGCGCCTGGCGGACCTCGCACAGCTGCGCCTGGCGGCTCGGGCGCAGCCCGACCTGGACCGTTTCCTGGCCGAGCTCGCCCTCGATCCACCCCAGTCCAGCAGCGAGCTCGCCGGCGCGCCGCTGCTCGACGAGGACTGGCTGGTGCTGTCGACCATCCACGCCGCCAAGGGCCAGGAGTGGCGTGCGGTGCATGTCTTGTCGCTGGTCGACGGCTGCCTGCCGGCGGATCTGGCCACCGGCGACGCCGAGCAGATCGAGGAAGAGCGCCGCCTGCTCTACGTGGCCATGACGCGCGCGCGCCAGTGGCTCAACCTGCTCGTACCGCACCGTTTCCACGTCAGCGCCCAGGCACGCGCGGGCGACCGGCATCTCTACGCCCTGCCCAGCCGCTTCCTGGACACCGAGCTGCGCGCCTGCTGCGACGAGCCGGCGCCCGCACCCGGCGTCGCCAGCCCGCTCGGCCTGGCCCTGCCGGCGGGCAGCGCCGACCTCGGTGCCCGGCTGGCCGCGCGTTGGGGCCACACCGGCTGACAGCCGGCAGCGCCCGCACTAGGATGGCGCGATGGACGACCACGCCGAGGCAGGCGCCCTGCGCGCCGAGCCGCATCCCGAACTGCGCCAGCAGGCGCTGCGCCAGCTCGGCGCGCTGGCGCACCAGGCGCGCGCCACCCTGCGCGCGGCCGACCGCTTCGTGACCCAAGGCCCATCACCCGACACGGACACCGCCAACTGGCTGGTCAGCACCGCGGTCGACCTCGCGCACGAGGTGGCACAGGAGCTGGACGTCCTCGCGCGCGGGCTGCGTGACGCGGGCGGCGACCCACTGCTGCTGCAGGCCCTGGCACCCTGGCGACGCAGCGCGCACCAGCTGCACGCCGCCTGCCGGGCCGCCGACCTCTTTCTGGAGCAGGAATCGCGCGACGACCGCGACACCGGCGCCTGGCTGGTGGCCAGCGCGCGCACGCTCGCCGATCGCCTGGCGGCGGCGCTGGACGATGGGGTCGGGCGCTGGGCGGCAGCAGAGCCGCCGCGCCGGGTCACCGCGTCCGTGCGTCAGGTGGCGGGCTGAGGACCGCGACCGGCGTACTGGCGCTTGATCTGCGCCCCCGCGCGCCTTCAGATCGTCCACGCGCTCGAACTTCTCGCGGATGTCGTCGCGCAGCTTGCGCGC
The DNA here is from genome assembly GCA_963205525.1 of Pseudomonadota bacterium. Next base: position 29,396 of record CAUJJP010000225.1, read on the forward strand.
TGCCTCGTCGCCGTCCTCGGCCAGCTTCGTCAGGTGCTCGTCGATGCCTTCGCGCATGGCCGCGCGGTCGGCCAGCGCCAGATCGCGCAGCGCCGGGTTCTTGTCGCCCAGCAGCTTGAGCACGTCGGCCGCCACCACCTGGTCGAGCGACGTGCCCACCGCCGCCCGGAACTCCCGGTAGGCCGTGATCTGCTCGGCGGTCAGATCGAAGCGCTCGCGCAGCTCGTCGTCCGTCCAGACGATGCCGGCCCGGTCCACGTCGTCCACGCGCACCGGGCGGCCCTCGTCGTCGCGCGCCCAGGACAGCGTGCCCTCGAACAGCGGCGCGGCCACCGCGTCCGAATCGGCCTTGGACAGCCCGAAGCGCCGGAAACTGCGGCGCAGGTCTTTCCAGGACTCCAGGCGCGGCAGGATCGAAGGCGCCAGGTCGGCCGCCTCGTTGGCCAGCGTGGACACGTCCTCGATGTAGGACTGCACCTGCTCGAACACGCGCTTGTAGGCCGGGTGCTTCTCGGCCTTGGCGTACTGCGTGGCCAGGGTCTTGTCCCACCACGACACCTTCGCGCCCGCGCTGCCGATCATGTCGGCAAAGGTGTTGCGCACCGTGGCCTGGTCGATGCCGCGCAGGCGCTGCACGCGCGCTTGCAGCGCGTCCGAGATGCTGTAGCGGATGTCTGGGTTCGTGGGCGAGAAATCGCCGTTGTTGCCGGTGGCGGACTTGATCTGCTCGGGGTGGAAGGCGATGAACTCCTTGGCCGCAAAGTTCATGATGCCGTCGTATCCCTGCGCCTGTAGTGCAGCGACATCGGCCTTGCTCAAGTGCATTGAGGAAGTGCGCTCTGCCGTAGCCCGCGCGCGCTGCTTCGGGTCGCGCAGCCGCTGGAGCAGCGTCTGCGGCCCCGGGTCTTTGATGATCTTGGGGTTCTGCAGGCTGAGGTAGACCGGCAGCACGTTGCCGCCTGTGGGGTTGGCGCGGTTGGCGTACTGAGATGCGTAGCGCGCATCCGGCGAGAAGTAGAGCCCCTGACCGCTGTCCTTGGCGCCGTTGCGGAACTCGCTGAAGTCTGCGACCGTGCCGTGATACACCACCAGCGGCCTGCCCTCGGCATCGACCACCTTGGAGTCGCCGAACCAGCGCTTGAAGGCGGCCGTCTCGGTCTGCGGCGCCCGACGCTCGACAGAGTACGCCACCCCCGGCTCCCCACGAAGCGAGCCCTGCGCCGCCTCGCGCGCCATCTTGCGCAGCCCGTCGCGCGCCAGCCGGTGCAGCACCGCCGCATCGTCCAGCAGCGCCACGCGCAGCCTGGGCGCGACGCCTGCAGCCTGCAGCGCCCGCGCGAGCCCGGCCTTCAAGGCGGCCAGGAACGACTGCGCCCACTTGCGCACGCTCGGCGGCATCGCCTCGCGCGCGCGCTGGTATTCCTCCACCGCGTAGGACGCCAGCTCCTCGGTGCGCTGGCCGGCCGGCGTGCTTTGCGGGATGCGCTGCTCGGCCGCCTCGAAGAACGTGCGGTTCCAGCCGGCCAGGTTGCCCAGGCGGGCCATCAGCGCGTCGAAGTCCGCGTCACCCAGGATCCGGCGCAGCGCCGCGTGCAGCGCCTCGTGGTAGGCCACCGCCGCCGATCCGGCGCGGTGGTTGCTGGCGAACAGCGAGATGCGCTCGCCCGTGGTGGCGCCTGCCGCGCCGGCTGGCGCACTCGCCGGGGCGCGCTCGGCGATGTCCAGCAGCCCGGCGCGCTCCAGCGCCTCGATGGTGTCGGCGCCGAACTCGGCGGCCAGGGTGGTGCGCAGGGCGTCGGCGGTGGTGCCGGCCGGGTCGTCGGCCGCGATTGACGGCGAGCCGCGCCGGTAGCCGGCGAGGTTCTTCTGTGTCAGAATCTTCGCCGTTCCCGGCTTGTTGGTGAACGCTGTACCAGGCAATTGCAGCCTGGAGGTGTTCGCAAGCAACGCCGGGAATGTCTTTTGGTCCACGTAGCGCAGCAGGCCGTCGCGCACCCATCGGCCAAACGGCGTCTTCCCGCCTTGCGCATCGTAGGCGTTGACCATCAGGTGCGCGACAGCGCCACTCCCGCGCTCGGTGTTCGGCTCCACGATGATGAGGACCGGTGCGCCAGCGACAGGCTCAGGGGCAACGGCGACAAGCCGGCCGGCGACCGTATCGGACTCGAACACGGCGGCAGGGTTTTCCAGCCACGCCGGGACGCGCTTCCACACGTCAGCCGTCATGGCAGGATGGTTCGCCTGGCCGGCGATGACCTTGCCTTCAGCCAGTTCGACGGCGCCGTCGCCAAGCCCCAGCATGTCCAGCACATCAGAGCGATCGAGCACTCGAACGCCTGCAAGTCGAGCCTTGTCCCCAGCGAACAATGCGTCGATGCGCGCCTCGTAGGCCGCGCGCGTAGCGTCGGCGATGCTGTAGTGCGTGCGCGTGACCTCGACCGCCGCGTCGTCGAAGATCACGTAGTTGTGCGAACCCTCTCCGCTGCCGATGTGCTCGGTGCTGAAGCGCTCGAAGCGATGCGGGCTGCCGTGCCAGGCCGACTGCCAGGCCGGATCAGAGTAGGCCCAGGCCTTGCCGACTGCGAACGCGGGCGGGTCGCCGCGCCTGAGCCGCGCAAACACCGAGCGCACCAGCTCGCGCGCCTGGTCCTGCGCCTGCGCGCCGCGCCATGCCTGCGCCGCAGCGTCGAACCCCAGGCGCTCGGCCAGCGCCGCCACCCAGTGCGCCACCGCGCGCAGCGCACGCTCGATTGGGCTCTTGTCGCTGCGCGCGCCCGCGCTGGCGCCCATGATCTCGGCCAGCCGCGCCAGCGCCTCGTCCACCCCACGCGCCTGCACGTACTCGGCGCTCTCGCGCTGCGCCAGCGCCTGCCCCTCGGGGCCGGAGATCCACGCGCGCGCCTGCATCCGCACCCAGGCATCGCGCGCAAACAGGTCGCCCATCGTGCGGGTGTACTCTTCGCGCGTCATGAACCGGCGCAACCCGAAATGGAGCAACTCATGCCACAGCGTGCGCACGACGGCGGAGCGCCCGTCCAGCCCCTCGCGCAGCAGGTAGATCCGCCCACCATGGAGAACCCCGCTGGCTACCCCGCCATCGGGTGGTACTACGCCAGGAATGTCCGCCGCCCGGTCCAGTATGAGGACGGGGACATCCGTTGCAAACTGCTCCAGAAGGCGCTCAACTTCCTCATGCGCAGCGCTGACTGAGACCTGCTCGTCCGGCGCCAGCGGGGTGGTGGCGTCGTCGTTGCGGAAGATCGCCACGTTACCGGCGGCGTCGGTGCGGGTCTGCGCAACCAGCCGCTGGTGGCCCGTTCGCAGCGGACCCCGGGTCGCTTCTACAGTCCAGCAGGATACGCGGGCGCACCCGCGACCATCAGCATCGGCTGCACGTCCGCCCTGCGTGACGCGGTGGACCACATGCGCCGCCAGGCCGAACAACCACTTCGTCGCCTCGCGAACCCGCACATCGCGTGAGCGGCAGGTTGTTCGGCTGGCTGCTCACCAGGAAGGACCGCCCCCCGAGTGCCGTGGCAGCATCTCGGCCCGGCGCCGGGCGGTCAAGTGCGCCGGCGAGTGCCTGCACAACGTGCGCGCCAAAGCGCTCACCAACAAGGCGGCGCGCGAGGGCGTGCACCGGTTGCGCGAACCAAGGGCGAGCACTGCACCGAATCGCCGACGGCGGACCACCTTCGGACGCGCAAGGGCGCTTGACCGTGACTGCGTGTCGGACAACTGGCCGCCAGTCAGACGACGGTCACCTTGCGAAGCCGCTCCACGATGTCGAAAACATCAATGAGGACAGCGGCTTGGCTGGTCGGGGTGACACGATTCGAACGTGCGACCCACTGCTCCCAAAGCAGTTGCGCTACCAGGCTGCGCCACACCCCGATCAGGCCGATTCTAGCGGCGCAGGCAAGGCCAGCAGGCGCGCCGCCTCGGCGCACTGGCGGATGTGCTGCTCGCAGACATAGCGCAGCGCGGTGTAGGTGAGCAGCGCCGACACCGCCTGCCCGGCCAGCGGCACGAACTTGGCGGCCTGCTGGGTGCTGAGGCGTACACCCACCAGCTTGAGCAGGCGCAGCACCAGGTCGCGCGTGACAACCTTGCCGATGACCATCGCGCCGCCCGCGCTGAGGGTCTTGTAGACCACCAGCCGGCGCTCCGGTGAAAGCCGGTCGACCTGCTCGGGCGTGAGGCCGAAGGCCTCGTTGATGCGCGGCAGCAGCCGCACCAGGATGCCGACGTCGGTCACCCAGTCCAGCCCCGGCACCGGCACCGCGGCCACCCCGGCCGCCAGCAGCGCGCGCTGCGACACCATGCGCCGGCAGCGGCGCACGGTGGCCTCGACCTCAGGCGGGAGCGGGGGCGACGACGACGCCGTCTTCGTCGGCATACAGCCAGTCTCCGGGACGCAGCCACAGGCCTTCGATCTGCAGCGCCACGTCGACCAGGCCCGGCGCCTTGCGGTCGCTGGGCATGGGCACGAGGGCGCGCGCCAGCAGCCCGACGTCGGCGCTGGCGAGTTCCGCCTTGTCGCGCACTGCCCCGTCCACCACCACGCCGGCCCAGCCGTTGCGCGCCGCGGCGGCGGCAATGTTGCCGCCCACGAGGGCCCGCCGCAGCGATCCGCCGCCGTCGACCACCAGCACCGCACCCTGCCCGGGGGATTCGAGCAGCGCCTTCACCGAGGTGTTGTCGTCGATGCAGCGCACGGTGCGCACCGGCCCAGCGAACTTGCGCCGCCCGCCGAAGGACTGGTAGCGCGGGGGCAGGACACGAAACGCGCCGTCGCTGTCGGCCTTGTGCAGGTCGCACAGGTCGCAGGTGGAGAACTCGGACATGGGCGGCGTCACTGCGGTGGAATGCGCAGCATCTGGCCCGGGTAGATCTTGTCCGGGTGCTTGAGCATGGGTTTGTTCGCCTCGAAGATCAGCGGGTACTTGTTCGCGTCGCCGTAGAAGCGCTTGGCGATCTTGGACAGGTTGTCTCCGCTGACCACGGTGTAGTACTGCGCTTCGGGTGCCGGCGCCTGCACGGTGAGCCGATCATCGACCTTCTCCACCCCGGCCACGTTGCCGCAGCACAGCAGGATCTTTTCCTTCGTCGCCTGGTCCGGCACGGTGCCGCCGACGCTCACGGTCGCAGTCGCGGAGTCGTAGGTCACGGTCAACCCAGACGTGTCCAGACCCTGCCCCTTGATGTAGTCGACGATCGACTGCGCGGCCAGCTCGGGCTTTGGGGCTTCGGCCGCCTTCGCGCTGCCGAACAGCTTCTCGCCCGCTTCCTTGATGAAACTGAGCAGTCCCATGCCACCCTCCTCGTTTGCAGTGAAAGACGGCTCGACTTTAGCCGCAGCGTCTCGACGCCGCCTCGCGGATCGCCGTCAGCGTGCTGCGGCTGGTGATGCGCTCGCGGTCGTGCACCAGGTGCAGCAGCGCAGGACGGCCGCAGGCCAGGGCCTCGGCGAAGGCGGGCTCGAAGTCTGCATTGCGGGTCACGCGCGCCGCGTGCCAGCCGAAGGCGCGCGCATAGGCCGCGAAGTCGGGGTTGGCGAGTGCGCTGCCGCTGATGCGACCCGGGTACTCGCGTTCCTGGTGCATGCGTATGGTGCCGTAGCTGCCGTTGTCGACCACCAGGCTGACGAGTCGCCCCGCACCGCCCGCCCCGGCCCCATGGGCGATGGCGGTGGCCAGTTCCTGCCCGTTCATCAGGAAGTCGCCGTCGCCGGCCAGGTTGACCACCGTGCGCGCGGGGCACAGGAGCGAGGCGGCCACCGCCGCCGGCAGGCCGTAGCCCATCGCGCCCGAGGTCGGCGCCAGCTGCGTGCGGCCGTGATGCTGCAGCCCCGGGTAGCGCAGGAAGCGGTGCAGCCAGCCGCTGTAGTTGCCGGCGCCGTTGGTGAAGATGGCGTCCTCGCCGGCCAGCCGCTGCACCGTCTTCACCACCGCCGCCAGGTCCAGCGGCTCGACCGGCGGCGCCTCCAGGTTGGCCGCGTAGTCGGCCGCCGCGGCGGCGGTCCAGGCGCGCCAGGGCGGCTCGGCGGGTGGTTCCAGGTCCGCCAGGGCGCGTGCCGCCTGGCGGGGCGCCGCCTGCAGCATCAGGTCGGCGGCGTAGACCCGGCCCAGTTCCTCGGCCCCGGGGTGCACATGCACCAGCTTCTGGGCCGGGCGCGGGGCCTGGAGCAGGCGGTAGCCGCCGGTCGTCATCTCGCCCAGGCGTATGCCCAGGGCGACGACGAGGTCGGCGTCGCGCACGCGCGCGGCCAGCGCCGGGTTGATGCCTATGCCCACGTCGCCCGCGTACTGCGGGTGCCGGTTGTCGAAGCTGTCCTGGAAGCGGAAGGCACAGGCCACCGGCAGCCGCCAGGCCTCGGCAAAGCGCTGCAGGGCGCGGCAGCCCTCGGCGTCCCAGCCGCTGCCGCCGACGACGAGCAGCGGCTGGCGCGCTTGCAGCAGCATCTGGCGCAGCTCGGCCAGCGCGTCGGGATCCGGCCAGGCGGCGGCGGGTCTGACCCGCGGCAGCACGGGCGCCTCGGTGCGGCGCGTCAGCATGTCCTCGGGCAGGGCCAGCACCACCGGCCCCGGCCGGCCCTGCATGGCGGTGTGGAAGGCGCGCGCCACATACTCCGGGATGCGGTCGGCGTCCTGGATCTCGGCCACCCACTTGGCCATGCCCAGGGTGCCGGGGGAGAAGAACTGGCGGTAGTCCAGCTCCTGGAAGGCCTCGCGGTCACGCTGCTCGCTGGCCACCTGGCCAACAAAGACCACCAGCGGCGTCGAGTCCTGGAACGCGGTGTGGATGCCTATGCTGGCGTTCGTCGCCCCCGGGCCGCGGGTGACGAAGCACACCCCCGGCCAGCCGCTGAGCTTGCCCTGTGCCTCGGCCATGAAGGCAGCACCGCCTTCCTGCCGGCAGGCGATGAAGCGGATGCGGTCGCGGTGCTCGTGAAAACCGTCCAGCACGGCGAGAAAGCTCTCGCCGGGGACGCCGAAGACGGTGTCTATGCCCTGGGCGATGAGGGCTTCGACGAGGGCGTGGCCGGCCAGGCGGGAGGCATTGTTCCGATTCACGCCGCCGACTGTAGCGCCGCAGGCCGGATGCGCAGCCCCACCAGGGCGGCCGAGGCCACGCCCAGGATCAGCGCCAGCGCGGCGCCGACGAACACGCTGGCCGGCTCGCCGTGGTCGAGCAGCCAGCCGAACATCGGCGCGGCGAGCGCAAAGCCCACGTCCAGCCCCGAGTAGACGGTGCCGTAGACGCGGCCGGTGGCGCCCGGCGGGGCTGCGCGCTTGATCAGCATGTCGCGCGAAGGTCCGGCGATGCCGGTGCCGAAGCCGGCCAGCGCCGCCAGCGACAGCGCCAGCACCCCCGGCAGCAAAGACCCGGCGACGACCAGCAGCAGCAGCGCGGAGGCACTCATCGCCAACCCGATCACCAGCTCCAGCCGCTGCGCACGCGTGACCAGGAAGCCACCGACCAGCATGCCGGCAGCACCGAACAGCATGTAGCCGGTGACGACGAAGGCGGTGGCCTGCAGCGGCAGCCCGTACATGCGGCCCAGCGCCGGGCCGGCGAAGCTCTGGATCGCCGCCAGCGCTGCCGTGCTCCAGAAGAAAAAGGAGAAGCACAGCCAGACCGATGGCAGGCGCAGAAAGGCCAGCGGGTGTTCGCTGGCGGCGGCCACGCCGCTGCGCTGCCAGCTGCCCTGGCGGTCGTCGATCGCGTCGCGGCCCAGCCACAGCGCCAGCAGCACCAGCGCTGCCCAGGCTGCCGCACCCAGACAGGCCAGGCGCCAGCTGCCGGTGGCGGTCTGCAGTCCGATCAGGAACACCGGCGCCGCGCCCCAGCCCAGGTTGCCCGAAATGCCGTGGACCGAGAACGCGTGCCCCAGCCGCGGCGGCGAGACGCGCTTGTTCAGCACCGTGAAGTCCGCAGGATGGAACGGGCAGTTGCCGAGCCCGGCCAGCACCGCCGCCAGCATCAGCGACCAGAAGCCCTGCGCCATCGACGCCGCGATGCCGGCACCGATGAAGCAGGACATCGCCGCGAACAGCACCGGCCGCGCACCGACGCGGTCGACGACGAAGCCCGCCAGCGCCTGCCCGACGCCCGAGATGACGAAGAAGCTGCTCACCAGCAGCCCGAGTTCGGCGTAGTTGAGCCCGAAGTCGCGGATGAAGACCGGGAACAGCGGCGGCAGCAGCATGTGGAAGAAGTGCGAGGTGCCGTGCGCGACGCCGATGAGCGAGATCGTGGCCAGGTCCTGCGAGCGGGTGGGGGTCGTCATGCCGGCACTGTAGAGAGGGCGAACACGTCCGCGTTACGATAGTCGGCCAAGTTCTGTCGTGATCGTGCCATGGCCTCCCATGCCGCAGCCCGCCAGCCCCGAGCCAGCGAACGCCGCACCGGGGGCAGCTCCACCGCCAGCGCCGGGCAAGCGGTCCGGCGCGCCGTGCGCGGTGCGCGCGGCATGGACGCGCTGCTGCCCCTGGACCCGCTGCGCTACGCGCCCACCGCGCAGCGGCCGGTGCGCGCCAAGGTGCGCAGCCTGAACGCGCACGAGCGCGTGGTGCCGCACAGCCACCCCTGGGCGCAGCTGGTGTTCTCCACCACCGGCGTGTGCCGCATCAGCGCCCAGCGCCACAGCTACATCGTCCCGCCCTCGCGCGCGGTGTGGCTGCCGCCGCACGTCGAGCACGCGGTGACGGTGGTCGAGCCGGCCGAGATCCGCACCCTGTACCTGCTGGAGAGCCATTCCGGTGCCGGCCCCGCCGCGCTGGCGCAGGCGATGCCGACGCAGGCCGACTGGAGCCGCTGCCGCGTGCTCGAGGTCTCGCCCCTGCTGCGTGAGCTGGTGCTGCAGCTCGCCGCCGAGCCGGGCGACCATGGCGCTGGCGAGCGCGAGGCCCTGCTGGCGCGGCTGGTGGCCGACGAGCTGACGCTCGCGCAGCCGGTGGCCTTGGGGGTCGAACTGCCCGCCGACAAGCGGCTGCGCGCACTGTGCGAGGCGGTGATCGACGACCCGCTGCGCCATCCGCAGCTCGCGGGCTGGGCCAGCGAGGCCGGCGCCAGCGTGCGCACCGTGGCGCGGTTGTTCCGCAGCGAGCTGCGCACCAGCTTCGGCGCCTGGCGCCAGCAGGTGCTGCTGGCGCGGGCGCTGTCGCTGGCGGCGCAGCGCCGGCCGATGGCGCACATCGCCGCCGAACTGGGCTATGCCAGTGCGAGCGCCTTCAGCGCCATGGTCCGGCGCTCGGTCGGCCTGCCCCCCAGCCAGCTCCTGGCCGGCCCTGTAGCATCGCCGTCCCCGGCCCGAAACGCTGCCACGAAGGTCGCCGCCGACGCCACGGGAAGAGCCACCCGCGACACCCCCGGCGACGCTGCCCGCGGGCGCGCCCGCTGAATCCAACGCCCCCCACGCCCGCCATGGAACAAGTGCTCTACGACTACACGCGTCAGGACCAGGAGGGGGCAAGCTGCACCGCCCACGCCTGGGCCAAGGTGCCGCCCGCCCTCGGCCCCGCCGAGCGCGAAGCCACCCTCGCGCGCATCCGCGCCCTGCTGCAGGCGCAGGACGCGGTGCTGGTGGCGCACTACTACGTCGACGGCGACATCCAGGACCTGGCGCTGGAAACCGGCGGCTGCGTCTCCGATTCGCTGGAGATGGCACGCTTCGGGCGCGACCACGCGGCGCGCACCCTGGTCGTGGCCGGCGTGCGCTTCATGGGCGAGACGGCCAAGATCCTGAGTCCGCACAAACGGGTGCTGATGCCCGACCTGGACGCCACCTGCTCGCTCGATCTGGGCTGCCCGGCGGACGACTTCGCCGCCTTCTGCGACGCACACCCCGATCGCACGGTGGTCGTCTACGCCAACACCAGCGCGGCGGTGAAGGCGCGCGCCGACTGGATGGTGACCAGCTCCTGCGCGCTGGGCATCGTCGAGCACCTGAAGGCGCAGGGACGCAAGATCCTGTGGGCGCCGGACCGCCACCTGGGCCACTACATCCAGCAGCAGACCGGGGCCGACATGCTGCTGTGGAACGGCGCCTGCATCGTGCACGACGAGTTCAAGGGGCTGGAGCTGGACCTGCTGCGGCGCGAGCACCCCCAGGCCAGGGTGCTGGTGCACCCCGAGTCGCCGGCCAGCGTGATCGCGCAGGCCGACGTCGTCGGCTCCACGACCCAGATCCTGAAGGCGGTGCTCGAAGGCGACGCCCCGGCCTACATCATCGCCACCGACAAGGGGCTGATGCACCGCATGCGCCAGCTCGCCCCCGGCAAGACCCTGATCGAGGCGCCGACCGCCGGCCAAAGCGCCACCTGCAAGAGCTGCGCGCACTGCCCCTGGATGGCGATGAACGCGCTGCAGGGCGTGGCCGCCTGCCTGGAGCAGGGCAGCGGCGAAGTCCTGGTGCCCGAGCCCACGCGCGCCCAGGCCCTGGGCTGCATCGAGCGCATGCTGGACTTCACCGCCGCCCACCCGGCGGCGCTGCAGGCCCCCGGGCTGGTGCGCCACATCGGCGCCGCATGATGTTCGAGTTCAACGAAACCCTGGCCGAGGCGCGCGAGCGCAACATCGCCGAGGCGCTGGCCGAGGACATCGGCCGCGGCGACTGGACCGGCATGCTGGTGCCCGCCGGGCGGCGCGTACAGGCACGCGTGCTGGCGCGCGAACGCGCCGTGCTGTGCGGGCGCGACTGGTTCGAGGGCGTGTTCCTGCGCCTGGACCCGACCGCGCGGCTGCACTGGACGCTCGCCGACGGCGACTGGACCACGCCCGAGCAGCCGCTGCTGACGATAGAGGCCGACGGCCGCGCCCTGCTGGCGGCGGAGCGGCCGGCGCTGAACTTCCTGCAACTGCTCAGCGCCACCGCCAGCCTGACCCGGCAGTACGTCGACGCGGTGGCCGGCGCCAGCCCGCGCCCCGAGGGCTGCGCCATCCTCGACACCCGCAAGACCATCCCCGGCCTGCGGCTGGCGCAGAAGTACGCGGTGCGCACCGGTGGCGGTCGCAACCAGCGGCTGGCGCTGTACGACGGCATCCTGATCAAGGAAAACCACATCGCGGCCGCAGGCGGCATCCCCCAGGTGCTGGCAGCGGCGCGGGCCCTGAACGCCGGGGTCGAGATCCAGATCGAGGTGGAAACACTGGAGCAGCTGGCGCAGGCGCTGGACCACGGCGCCACCAGCGTGCTGCTGGACAACTTCGACCTGCCGCGCATGCGCAGCGCGGTGGCGCTGAACGCCGAGCGCGCCCTGCTGGAGGTCTCGGGCGGGGTCGGGATCGATCAGCTGCGAGACATCGCCGCCACCGGCGTGCACCGCATCTCGGTGGGCAGGCTGACCAAGGACCTGCGGGCGGTGGACTTTTCGCTGCGCGTGGACTGAACATCTGCCCGGCGCAGGCCGCTGCCGGTGGCCGCGAGGCTCAAGTCCGGCGGCCGTCGGCCGACATGGCGGTGATGAGCACCGAATTCACCTCCATCCGCAACCACAACGAGCAGTCCGTGCTGGACGCCGTGCTGCAGTCGTCGGCACGATTTCCCGGCCTCGCCGGGCGCGAGGACCTGCTGGCCGACGTCGCCTGCGTGGCGCTGAACCGGCTGCCGCCGCGCTACATCCGCCACATGGTGGACCTGGCCTTCTATCAGACCGAGCGCGAGCGCGCCGAGCACGACCGCGCGGTCAGCGAAGCGGTCGAGCACGCCTTCAGCTTCGTCCAGGCCCGCACCGCGATGCGCGCTCGCGGCTGAGCGTCGATCGTCGGGACGGTCGCCGCGACGCTCAGTGCGCCCGGCTGCTGCGTGCCTGGCGTGTCAGCACGGTCGGGAAGCTCACCGGCAAGGCGTGCGGGAAGTCTCGGCTGTAGTGCAGGCCGCGGCTTTCGTGGCGGTGCAACGCCGAGCGCACGATCAGCTCGGCATTCACGACCAGGTTGCGCAACTCCAGCAGGTCGCGGTTGACGCGGAAGCTCGCGTAGTACTCCTGGATCTCGGCGCGCAGCAGCTCGATGCGGTGCAGCGCCCGCTCCAGCCGCTTGGTGGTGCGCACGATGCCGACGTAGTTCCACATCAGCAGCCGCAGCTCGTCCCAGTTGTGGGCGATCGCCACCTGTTCGTCGGCGTCCTCGACCTGGCTTTCGTCCCAGGGCGGCAGGACGGCCGGCGGCTCCTGTGCGTCCGCCAGCAGGCGACGCGCGCAGCCGCGGCCCATCACCACGCATTCCAGGAGCGAATTGCTGGCGAGCCGGTTCGCCCCGTGCAGTCCGGTGTAGCTGGTCTCGCCGACCGCGAACAGCCCCGGCAGGTCGGTGCGGCCTTCGCGGTCGGTGACCACGCCGCCGCAGGTGTAGTGCGCGGCCGGCACCACCGGGATGGGGTCGCGCGTGATGTCTATGCCCAGCGCCAGGCAGCGCGCGTGGATGGTGGGGAAATGCTCGCGCACGAAGGCCTCGCCCTTGTCGGCGACGATCGCGCGCGCATCCAGCCAGACGTGGTCGACGCCGTGCTTCTTCATCTCGAAGTCGATCGCGCGCGCCACCACGTCGCGCGGCGCCAGCTCGGCGCGCGCATCGTGCGCCGGCATGAAGCGCTCGCCCACGCCGTCGGGGCCGGGCAGGTGCAGCGTCGCACCCTCGCCGCGCATGGCCTCGGTGATCAGAAAGCTGCGCTCCTGCGGGTGGTACAGGCAGGTCGGGTGGAACTGGATGAACTCCATGTTCGCCACCCTGCAGCCGGCGCGCCAGGCCATCGCCACCCCGTCGCCGGTGGAGGTGTCGGGGTTGCTGGTGTAGCGGTAGACCTTGCCCACGCCGCCGGTGGCGAGCACCACGCCGGCGCTGCGCAGCGTCTCGATGCGGCCGCGCTCGATGTCCAGCGCATAGACGCCGTGGCAGCGCGGTTCGCCACCGACGTGGTGCTGGGTGATGAGGTCCAGCGCCATCCACTGCTCACGCAGCTCGATGCGCGGATGGGCGCGCGCGCGTGCCAGCAAGGCGTCGTGGATGGCGCGCCCGGTGGCGTCCGCCGCGTGAGCGATGCGCCGCACCGCATGCCCGCCCTCGCGCGTGAGGTGCAGCCCCAGCGGGCCGGCCGGATCGTGGGTGAAGGGCACCCCGGCAGCCACCAGCCAGGCCACGGCCTCGGCGCTGTGACGGGCAACGAAACGCGCCGTCTCCTCGTCCACCAGGCCGCCACCGGCCTCCTGGGTGTCGCGCACGTGCGACTCGATGCTGTCGTCCTCGCCCAGCACGCCGACGATCCCGCCCTGCGCCCAGGCGGTGGCGCCCTCCTCCAGCCGGCGCTTGGCGAGCACGATCACCGGTCGGTGCACGGCCAGCTCCAAAGCCACCGTCAAGCCCGCGAGCCCGGCGCCGACAACCACCACAGGGGCATCGGCCCCGTTCACATGTGCTGTCATCTTCTGCGAGCGCTTGGCCGCGTCAGTCAGGTCAAGCCCGATTCTAGGAGGGCCGTCTGCCGCCCAAGGGGGGATGGACCGCGATACCCACCTGCCTATGATCTGGGGACTGTGAGGATATGAATCGTGCCGAAACCACCTCGCCAATGGCTCTGAGCGCCCCCAGGGCCGGGCTGCGCCCAGCCCGCCCCCCGAGGGGGTCAAGGAAACTTGGGACGGCCCGGCGTTTCCTTGAGAGCCACGCCTGGACCGCTTCATGACCGATCTTCCGCAAGCCCAACGACCGCGCCCGCGCGCCGAGCTGGTGGCACCGGCGACGCAGATCGTCCACAACCGCGCCGACTACCTCGGCGAAGGGCAGGACGACGTCGGCCAGCGCATCTCCGAGGACAAGCTGGAGCTGTTCGTCGCCGTCGACCCGGCGCAGGCCATGCTGCAGCAGTTCGCCGCCCTGCAGCCCGAATTCATCGCCCTGCACGACGTCGGTGCCAGCCAGTCGCTGCGCCTGCTGGGGGCGATCGCCGCGGCCCTGAACACCCGCGTGCACACCCTGTCCATCCGGCGCCAGGGACACGGCGTGGCGCTGGCGGTGCTGCCCTTCGTGGAACTGCCCGGGCGCGGCAACCAGCGCCTGCGCGTCTACAGCACCGACATCGACACCGACTCGCAGTCACGCCGCCAGCTCGCCAAGGTGCTGCTGGGCCACGCGCGCCTGAGCGTGATCATGGTCGGCGAGATGCCGGCGCACCTGCTGTCGGGCTCGCTGCAGCCGATGCGCGATGCCATGCAGAAGGGCCCGTGGCAGAACCGCGAGCTGCTGCTGGTGCCTTTTGGCTCCCCCGCCACCCTGGCCCCGCACGCCGCCGGTCTGGTCGGGCCGCCGGACCTGAACGTGCGCGTCACGCCACAGGCCGCGAGCGCGAACGACGCCTGGACCTACGTCACCGGGACCTGGAACCGGCTGCGCGAGCAAAAAGCGGCCGCTCGCCCGGCCACCGAAGCGCCTGCCATCCCGAGTCCATCCCAGGCGGAAGCACGGACCGAGGTGATGCCCCTGCCCGGGCTGGACGCGGCGCCACAAGACCTGGCGCCCGGGCGCTGGAACGAGTATGTGCAGGGCTGCGAAGTGATCAAGGGCCTGGTCAGCGCCTGCGTGTTCGAGCTGCGCAGCGCACGCGCCCTCGCCTATCGCGGCGCGCGTCCGGACGCGCCGCAACTGGTCGCCGAGGGGCTGAAGCTGTTCACCGCCTTGGCCAGCGCAGGCCGCGGCCTGGGCCTGGGCCCCTCGCAACCCGACGCCATGGTCAGCCTGTCCGGACACCACCTGCTGCTGCACCCGCTGCCCGGGCATCCCGGCATCGTGCTGCATGCGGTGCTGGACGCCAGCGTGGCCAACCTGACGCTGGCGCGCATGCAGCTGCAGCGGGTGGACATCGCGGTCCTCGGCCACCAGGGCTGATTCCGCGAACGGCAGCCGTGCGCACGGCACGGCTGCCGCAGGGCGCACAGCCTAGATCCGGCAGTTGGACGCGCCCGAGCGGGCTGCGCTGCGGTGCGCGGGCAAGGCGCGACGACGTGGCGGGCTCTTGCCCGCGAGGAGGAGCAACACCGCCAGCGCGCCGCAGCGTGGCTCGATCGGGTGCGTAGCGGGTTCACCCATGAGGGCCCCCAGGACCGGGCTGCGCCCAGCCCGCCCCCCGTGGGGGTCAAGGAAACTTGGGACGGCCCGGCGTTTCCTTGAGAGGTGAGCGGCGTCGACGCCACAGGTGCTTGAGGACTCTGGCATATCCTGCCCAAAGGAGCGGTCAACTGCCGGATCTGGGCTCAGTGCACCGTGCGCTCGAACACGAAGCGGCCGTCCTCCACGTCCACCGGGATCACGTCCTTGGGTCCGTAGCGGCCCTGCAGGATCAGCTTGCTGACCGGGTTCTCGATCCGCTGCTGGATCGCGCGCTTGAGCGGGCGCGCGCCGAACACCGGGTCGAAGCCCACCTTGGCCAGTTCGGCCAGCGCCGCGGGCGCCACCTCGAGCTTCATCTCCAGCTTGGCCAGCCGCTGCTCCAGCACGTCGAGCTGGATCTTGGCGATGCGCTCGATGTGGCCCTGGTCCAGGGCGTGGAAGACCACCGTCTCGTCGATGCGGTTCAGGAATTCGGGCCGGAAGTGCTGCTTGACCTCCGCCCAGACCGCGTCCCGGATGTCCTCGCCGGGCTGCCCCGCCATCTGCATGATGAGATGCGAGCCCAGGTTGCTGGTCATCACGATGACCGTGTTCTTGAAGTCCACCGTGCGCCCCTGGCCGTCGGTCAGGCGCCCGTCGTCGAGCACCTGCAGCAGCACGTTGAAGACGTCGGGGTGGGCCTTCTCCACCTCGTCGAGCAGGAGCACGCTGTAGGGCTTGCGGCGCACCGCCTCGGTCAGGTAGCCGCCCTCGTCGTAGCCCACATAGCCCGGCGGCGCGCCGATCAGCCGGCTCACCGAGTGCTTCTCCATGAACTCGCTCATGTCGATGCGGACCATGTGTTCTTCGCTGTCGAACAGGAAGCCGGCCAGCGCCTTGCACAGCTCGGTCTTGCCGACGCCGGTCGGGCCGAGGAAGAGGAAGGAGCCCAGCGGCCGGTTCGGGTCGGACAGACCGGCCCGGCTGCGCCGGATCGCATCGGCCACCGCGGTGATCGCCTCGTCCTGGCCGACCACGCGCTGGTGGATCTTGTCTTCCATCTGCAGCAGCTTGTCGCGCTCGCCCTGCATCAGCTTGGCCACCGGAATGCCGGTGGCGCGCGCCACTACCTCGGCGATCTCCTCGGCGCCGACCATGGTGCGCAGCAGCTGCGGTGCACCGCCAGTGGTCTTCTTGCCGGTCTCCTTGGCCTGCGCCTCGTGCAGGCGCTTCTCGAGCGCCGGCAACTGGCCGTACTGCAGTTCCGCCACCCGGTTGAAGTCGCCCTTGCGCTTGAGCTCCTCGATCTGGAACTTGATGCGGTCGATCTCCTCCTTCACCTGGGCCGAGCCCTGGGCAGTGGCCTTCTCGGCCTTCCAGACCTCCTCCAGGTCGGCGTACTCGTGCTCCAGGCGGGCCATCTCCTCCTCGATCAGACCCAGCCGCCGCTGCGAGGCTTCGTCCTTCTCCTTCTTCACCGCCTCGCGCTCGATCTTGAGCTGGATCAGCCGGCGGTCCAGCTTGTCCATCGCCTCCGGCTTGGAGTCGATCTCGATCTTGATCTTCGCCGCCGCCTCGTCGATGAGGTCGATCGCCTTGTCGGGCAGGAAGCGGTCGGTGATGTAGCGCTGGCTGAGCTCGGCGGCGGCGACGATCGCCGGGTCGGTGATCTCCACCCCGTGGTGGACCTCGTACTTCTCCTGCAGGCCGCGCAGGATGGCGATCGTCTGCTCGACGCTGGGCTCGCCGACCAGCACCTTCTGGAAGCGGCGCTCCAGCGCCGCGTCCTTCTCGACGTACTTGCGGTACTCGTCCAGCGTGGTGGCGCCCACGCAGTGCAGCTCGCCGCGCGCCAGCGCCGGCTTGAGCATGTTGCCGGCGTCGATCGCGCCCTCGGCCTTGCCGGCGCCGACCATGGTGTGCAACTCGTCGATGAACAGGATGATGCGGCCCTCGTCGAGCGCCACTTCCTTGAGCACCGCCTTCAGCCGCTCCTCGAACTCACCGCGGTACTTGGCGCCGGCCAGCAGACCCGCCATGTCGAGCACCAGCACCCGCTTGTCCTTCAGCGACTCGGGCACCTCGCCGTTGACGATGCGCTGGGCCAGGCCCTCGACGATCGCGGTCTTGCCGACGCCGGGCTCGCCGATCAGCACCGGGTTGTTCTTGCTGCGCCGCTGCAGCACCTGGATCGTGCGCCGGATCTCGTCGTCGCGGCCGATCACCGGGTCGAGCTTGCCGGCGCGCGCACGCTCGGTCAGGTCCAGGGTGTACTTCTTGAGCGCCTCGCGCTGCCCCTCGGCCTCGGCCGAATCGACCTTCTGGCCGCCGCGCACCGCTTCGATCGCCGCTTCCAGCGCCTTGCGGGTGAGCCCATGGCCGCGCACGATGCCTCCGAGGTCGCTCTTGCTTTCGGCCAGCGCGAGCAGGAACATCTCGCTGGCGATGAAGGCATCGCCGCGCTTGCCGGCTTCCTTGTCGGTGGCCTGCAGCAGGGTGACGAGGTCGCGCGAAGGCTGCACCGGCTGACCGCCGCTGACCTGCACGCTGGGCAGGCCGGCAATGGCGGTCTCCATCGCCGTCCTCAGCGCCGCGGTATTGGCGCCGGCGCGATCGAGCAGCGCCTTCGGCCCGTCGGGCTGCTGCAGCATCGCCGCCAGCAGGTGGCTGGGCTCGATGTAGGGGTTGTCGCGCGCCACGGCCAGGCTCTGGGCCTCGGCCAATGCCTGCTGGAAAGCGGTCGTCAGCTTGTCTAGACGCATGGGGGGTCCTCCGGTTGCGCCATACATGACGTCGGTCGATCCGGTTTCAAGGCGGCGCCGCGATCGGCCCCCGAGCAAGGCGGACGCTACAGTCGGCGCCGCATGACCCTGGCTTCCGAAGACCCCGAAGCGCTGCACGCCCTGGCTCGCCAGCTCGACCGCAGCGCGCACCACGCCGAAGCGGTGGCGGTCTACCAGCGGCTGCTGGCGCTGCGCCCGGCCTGGCTGGACGGTTGGTACAACCTCGGCCAGGCGCTGTGGCGGGCGCGTCGCTTCGACGACGCGCTTGCCGCCTACCAGCGTGCGCTGGACGGCGGCATCGCCCGGCCGGAGGAAGCGCACCTGAACCGCGCCGTGCTGCTGGCGCAGCACCTGGCACGCCCACAGGCCGCGCGGCAAGAGCTCGAGCGCGCCCTGGACGCCCACCCGCGCTACGCCCCCGCGTGGCTGAACCTGGGCAACCTGTGCGAGCAGGCCGGCGAGGCCGAGGCGGCCAGCCGCGCCTACGAGCAGGTGCTGGCGATCGAGCCGGGACACGCCCTGGCACTGTCCAGGTTGCCCAACCTGCGCCGGCTGTGCGACCCACAGGACCCTTTGATCGGCCACTTGCGCCAGGCGCTCGCGCAGGCCGGCCGCCACCCGGCGGAGCGCGCCGACCTCGGCTTCGGGCTGGGCAAGGCGCTCGACGATGTCGGCTGCTACGACGAGGCATTTGCCGCCTACACCGCGGCCAACCAGGCCAGCTGCGCCGCCGCCCCCCCGGCGCTGCGCTACGACGCGGCGGCGCACGAGCGCCATGTCGACCGGCTGATCGCGCGCTTCGCGCGACCGGCGGCGAAGACCGAAGGCGATGTCCCAGGCGATGGCCCGACGCCGATCTTCATCTGCGGCCTGTTCCGCTCGGGTTCGACCCTCGTCGAGCGCGTGCTTGGTGCCCACCCGCGAGTGAGCGCAGGCGGCGAGCTCGACTGGCTGCCGGCGATCGCGCAGCGTCAGCTCGCGCCCGGCAGCGACTGGCCCGTGCTGGACGACGCCAGTGCGCTGCGCGCACTGGCCGCCGAGTACCGCAGCGCAGCGGCGCAGCGCTTCCCGCAGGCCGATCTGCTGACCGACAAGCGACCCGACAACTTCCTGCACATCGGGCTCATCAAGGCTTTGTTTCCCACCGCGCGCATCGTGCTCACGCGGCGCGATCCGCTGGACAACGGCCTGTCCATGTACTTCCTGCACCTGGGCCACGGCATGCCCTATGCGAGGGACCTTGCAGACCTGGGCCACTGGATCCGCCAGCACGACCGACTGACCGCGCACTGGCTGCGGCTTTACGCGCAGGACATCCACGTCGTCGACTACGACCGGCTGGTCGTCGAGCCAGAGCTGCAGACGCGGCGCCTGCTGGCCTTCTGCGGCCTGGACTGGCACGCGGACTGCCTGCACTTCCACGCCACCGGCGGCCATGTGCAGACCGCCAGTCTGTGGCAGGTGCGCCAGCCGCTGTACCGCCATGCATCCGGGCGCTGGCGCCACTACGCGGCGCATCTGGGCCCGCTGCGCGCCGCACTGGCCACGCCGGCCACGCCGGCCACGCCGACGCCACCGTGACAAGGCGTGTGCAAGGAAGATGCCGACTTGCTCGCTGAGCCGTCCGCAGAGGAGTTGCAGACGCTGGCGCAGATCCTCGTGCGCATGCGCGAGCGGGCGTTCGAGCTCGACTGCGCGGCGCGCACCAACAGGCGCGCCGACAGCCGCGCGGCGGCAGCCGACGCGTGTGGCAGCACAAGCATCAGCTTGTCTCTCGTCGCGGGCTCCAGGACGCAGCAGATGTGGCCCACCCAGCTCCTACCAGCTTCGGCGTGACGAGCTCGCGGCAGGCATCTGCTTCAGTCATGTCGGTTGCCGAATTTCTTCAGCGCTCCGGGCTCCCAGCCGGCCCGGCCCACAGCCGGGAGAACTGGAAGGACAGTTCGCGGTAGTGCCGGATCGACAGCAGATGAACCAGGTGGCCCGGCGTCGCCACGGCGTACAGGATCAGGTGGTCCCCATGCAGGTACTCGCGCAGGCGATCTGCCGCACCCGCCGGCAGTGCAGCCAGCTGCGCGAGCGCCTCGGCAGACTGCGGGGGCTGGTCCAGATAGCGCCGGCCGATACGGGGAAAGCGCCGGAGGTTGGGGATGACGGTGGTGCGCAGCTCGTCGAGCAGCCGGTCGCAGGCCGACGCCGCATCCGCTTCGGTCAGGAAGGACTCGATCGCCGCCAGCCGGTCCAGGAAGCTGGCCGTCAGTTCGACACGAACGACGGGCTCAGCCACGCTTGCGCGCAGTCCCGCTGGCCTTCACCTTGCCCTTCGTGCCGGCCGGCGACGCACCGACTGGACCAGAGCGCAGCGCCTGCAGCGCGGCGATGCCTGCATCCGCATCCTGGGTCCGCCCGGCCGCAATGTCCGCGAGGCCGCGCCGCGCGTCGTCGATCAGCAGCAGATGGATGCGCTCGCGTTCCAGGCGGTGGTAGTAGTCCAGGCGCTCGGCGTCGATGAGGGCGACATAGCTCTCGCCGTTCTTGGTGATGATCTTCTCGGCGCCGGCCTTGACCTGTTCAGCCAGGTCGGACAGCGTGGCACGGGCCTGGGTGAACGGCACCACATCGCTGGCAGAGATACCCATGGGACGTCCACCCGGAAGTTGCAGAATTCTGCGCAGTCTACGCGCTTGCGGACACCCGCGGGGAGGCCAGCGTGCCGAGCTGGTTGAAGGTTGTCAGGGCTTTGAGCCCGACGGCATGACTTCCAGCACCAGGCCGCCGCCATCGGTCGGGCCGTAGCGCTTGTCCTTCGGCTTCGGCTTCGCGTTGTCGATCGTCGCGGGCAAAGCGGTCGGCAAGCGCCAGATCGTGCAGCGCCGGATTCGTGTCGCCCAGCGGCGCGTGGACACGCCCGCGGCGCTGGCGGCTGCGGCCAGCGGGTCGCCGTTGCGGGCCCACTCGAAGCTGGGCAGGGAGCCCGGGGAGGTCATCGAAGTGGCCCAGCACGACGGCAGCCTGCTGCGCCTGCGCAAGCTGCAGGAGGGCTACGACCCCGGTGACCGCCTGGCCGCGACGAACCACATCGCTCTGCTCGGCGCACGCGGCGAGATCATGACCGGTCTGCTCTACATGGACCCGGCGACCGAGGACCTGCACCAGCGCCTGAACACGGTCGCCACCCCGCTGAACCAGCTGGCCGAGGCTCAGCTGTGCCCGGGGGCTGCGGCACTGGCGGGGATCAACGCCGAGCTGGCGTGACCGGCGCCGCCGCCACGCGCGGTCTGGCGCGTGTGGCGGGGCGGCCATCGCGCCTTCAGGCGTCGTCAGTCCGCCAGCTCGTAGTGAAAGTCGGTGATGCGCCCTTGCGGTGTGTCCTTGAACACCACCCTCACCCGGGCGCCGGGCTTGAGCCGCGCGGCGGCGGCCGGCAGGTCGGACAGGTCCAGCCCGCGCACGAAGTTCAGCAGGGCGGTATCCACACCATCGAGCCGCACGTAGGCAATGGCGTAGGGTGGCGGGGGCAGGTTCTCGAAGGCGGCCGAGACAATGGTCGCAGCCTCCAGCGTGCCGGTCATCCCGGATTCGACCCAGTCGTCGCAAGGCTGGAAGCTGCGCTCGCAGAAAGCGCGCGGCGGCAGGTAGCTCATGTTCGAGGCGCTGCAGCGCGTGGCCAGGATGCGCTTGTCGCGCAGGCCGGCGAAGAAGCGCGTCGCCGTCTCGCCTGCCGGGTAGTTGTAGCGCACGCGCCATTCGGCCGGGATCACCAGGGGTTCGGCAGCAGGGGTGTTCATGGTCGTCTCCATCGCGGGGGGTCAGGCGGCTTGGCGCCGGCGGGGTTCGTCGGACAGCAGCGTGCAGGTGAAGAACTGGGTCGAGCCGCCGGCGGCGGTGGCCAGCGCGTTGTGCACGCCCTTGACCTGCATCTCACCGGCACGGCCCATCACCTGCAGCGCCGCGTCGGCCACACGCACCAGGCCGGTGACGCCGATCGGGTTGGTGCACAGCGTGCCGCCCGAGGGGCCGATGGCATTGCGCCCGTCCATGTCGAACACGCCTTCGTCGCTGAGCTTGGCGGCGGTGCCACGCGCGCAAAAGCCCATCGACTCCAGTTCGGGAAACTGGAAGGAGCTGAAGGGGTCGTACATCTCCAGCACCTGCACCTGGCTGGCGGGATCGTCGATGCCGGCCTGGTCGAAGCACTCGCGCGCAGCCACGCTGATCTCGGCGTGCTCGGCAAAGTCGTGGTCGGCCGTGGGCACGCAGCGGTCCCCCTGGAACACCGTGTTGGTGATGGCGCCAATGCCGCTCACGAAGGCCGGGCGAGCGCACAGATCGCGGGCGCTGCGTTCATCGGCAATCACCACCGCGGCCGCACCGGCCGAGCGCGGGCAGATGTCAAACAGCTTGTAGGGCCAGGCCACACGTTTGGAGGCCATCACGTCGTCGACCGTGATCAGGCCTTTGAGGTGAGCATTCGGGTTGTTCATCGCGTTGCGGCGCGCCCGCACAACGACACGCGCGTACTGCTCCTCGGTGACGCCGTAGCGCGCCATGTAGCGCTGGGTGGACAGCGCCGTCATGGTCACCGTGTTGAGCGCGAAGTCCTGCTCGTACAGCGGGTCCCAGATCAGGTTGAGCACGAACTGTGCATCCGGCGTCTCGGTGATGCGGTCGGCGCCAACCACCAGCACACGCTTGTACTGGCCACTGGCCACATGCGCCCAGGCCGCCTGGAAGGCCGAGCCTCCGGTGGCGCCGCCGGTGTGCACGCGCAGAAAGGGCTTGCCGCGGGCGCCCACGAAGTCCACCGCCCATTTGTCGCAGTCGGGCACGCCCATGAAGTGCGTGGGCGCCATGGAGAACACGACGGCGTCGATGTCGTCGGGGGTCAGGCGTGCATCGGCCAGCGCCTTCATGGCCGCCTGCTGGGCCAGTTCCACATAAGTCATCGAATCCCAGCGGGCGCGAAAGCCCGTCTGGCCGACACCGATGACGGCGACGTTCTCGCTCATGCTGCGACCCCCTCGAAGGCAACAAAGGTCTGGCCCTGCTGGGCATAGCCGTGGCTGCCATGCGCCACGGCAAAACGGGCGCCCGGCACCTGCACGTCGCCAGCGCGGCCTGCCACCTGCAGCGCCGCTTCGGCGGCATTGACCAAGCCGGCGCAGAACAGCGGGTTCTGTGCCCACACGCCGCCCGAAGGGCTGAGCGCGCCGACGCGGCGGTCGGCCAGGTGGCGCTCGATCGCCAGGTCGTGCCAGGCGGTGGGCGCTTCGATCTCGGCCACGTCGATGGCGGCATCCGGAGCGCGACCACTGCGCTGCAGCACCTCGGCCAGCGCCTGGTCGAACATCGCCATGCCGCCCAGGCGCTCGCCATCGAGGCGGTAGCTGTCGATGGCGCTGGCCACGGCGGCAATGCGCGCCAGCGGGCGATGGCCGGGATGCGCGGCCAGCCACTGCGCCGACGCCAGCACGAAGGCGACGCAGCCGTCGCTGGCTGCAGCCCGGTGGCGACGGCGCAGCGGCCAGGCCAGCAGGTCGTCGCCCGTCGCGCCGCCCGCCTCGGCGGCGTTACCCTGCAGCGCCCGCGGGTTGCACGCCGCCTGCCGCCGACGCGCGGCGATGCGGGCGTCGACTCCGGCGTCGTCAAAGCCGAAGCGCTGGCGCACGGCGCCGGCAAACAGGCCATCGGCGATCACACTGTTCAGGCCGATGGGACGCAGCGCAAAGGGCTCGGCCCGCATGCCGGTGAGCGCGTCCACGTCAATCTGCGAGGTATGGCTCCAGCTGACGACCACGCCCAGGTGAAAACGCCCGCTGGCCACACGCAGCGCGCCCATCACCAGGCCGGTGAGGCCCGAATCGGTGACACGCAACTCGTCCTTGAGGTAGGCGCCACCGGGCATGGCCATCAGCATGCTGCTGATGCTGCGCCCGTCCATCTCGTCGCTGGTGGCCAGGGTGACATGGTCCAGCGCCGTGCGTTCGACGCCAGCGCTGCGAAGCGCCGCATGCACGGTCTCGAAGGTCATCTCTTCGGTTCGCTGGCCGCGTTGCGCGGTACACGGCGGGCTCAGCGCCAGCCCAAGCACGTAGGTGTCCATGGCTTCCTCGTTGGTCGTGGGTGCAAACGGCGATTCGCAGGCATCCTAACGATCACATTCCGGCAAGTCAATCAATCGACCGTCTAGTCGGTCGAAGCCTGTCTAGAATAGGAACGTCCACCGAGGATCCCGACATGAGCACTTGGAACGGCGCCGTGCTCGGCGCTGACGCACAGTTCGTGGCCAAGCGTCAGGCCATCTTGCGCGAGGCCGCCGCGTCCTTCAATCGCAGCGGCTACCACGGCACCTCGCTCACCGACATCGCGCAGAAACTGGGCGTCAGCAAGGCCGCGCTCTACACCTACGTCAAGAGCAAGGACGAACTGCTCTTCTACTGCCACGAGGCCGCGATGGACGCCGCCGCCGAGAGCGCGCGCCTGGCCCGCGAGGCGGGCGGCACCGCGCTTGAGCAGTTCTGCGGCACGCTGCGCAACTACCTGCGCCTGATCATGTCCAACGAAGCCTGCCACGTGGTGCTGCTCGAGGAGCAGGCGCTGCAACCGGACAAGGTGGCGCAGATCATTGCGCGGCGCGATCGCTTCGAGGCGGAGCTGCGCGGCTTCGTGGCCGCCGGCATCCTCGACGGCAGCATGGCGCCCTGCAACCCGAAGCTCGCCGTGTTCGCCGCGCTGGGCGCCATGAACTGGGTGCAGAAGTGGTACGTTCCCGGGGGCGCCTGGAGCGGCGAGCAGGTCGCCGTGGCGCTGGTGCAGCACATCGAACGCATGGTGTCTGCGCGCCCGGCACCGGCCCTGAACGTCGACCCCGCCCTGCTGTCCGTGCTCGCCCCGGGCGCGGCCAAGGCGGGCAATGCGGCGGCGCCGACCCGCGAGTAAGCCCGACCCCGGGTTGATACCGCCTGTCGTTTACCCTAAAACCGACCGTCCAGTCAGTCATATGACTTGACGGGCCGTCTGCCGCTCCCTCAAAGTACCACCCATCGCGCATGAGCCCCAGCCAACCGCGGGCTGCGCACTCTGGAGATGGATCATGGACTTCGAACTGAGCGCCGATCAGCGCCGCCTGCAGGACCTCGTCGCCGACTTCGCGCGCCGGGAAATCGAACCGCGCGCCGAGCAGATGGACCGCGACGGCGTTTTCCCTGCCGACCTGTTCCGCCACATCGGCGAACTGGGCATCACCTCGATTCCCTTTGCGCCCGAGTACGGCGGCATGGGGCTGGGCACGTTGGACATGGCCCTGGCCATCGAGCAGCTGGCCATCGCCGACCAGGGCTTGGCGGTGACCACCATGGTCAGCGTCGCCGCCGGCCTGATCCTGCAGCGCTTCGGCAGCGAAGAACAAAAGGTGCGCTGGCTGCCTGACATCGTCGCGGGCCGAACCCTGGCCGCGCTGGCGGGCACCGAGCCGCAGGCCGGCTCGGACACAGCCTCGTTCACCACCCGCGCGAACCGCGTTGCCGGTGGCTGGGCCATCAACGGCCAGAAGGCCTACATCACCAATGCCGGCACCGACATCTCGACGATCGCGCTGACTCTGGCGGTCACCAGCGAGCCCACGGACGAGCGCAAGCGCTTCACCCTGTTCGTCGTGCCCAAGGGCACCGAGGGCTACAGCCAGGGCGAGCTGTACCGCAAGATGGGCTGGCGCGCGAGCGACACACGCCCGCTGTACTACGACAACTGCGTGGTCGGCGACGACATGATTCTCGGAAACGAGGGCGAGGGTCGGCATCTGCTGCACAAGGGCTACCAGCAGGCGCGGGTGTTCCTGTCGCATTGCTCGCTGGGCCTGGCCGAAGCGGCGCTGCGCCGCTCGGTGGGCTATGCCAACGAGCGCAAGGCTTTTGGTGCGACCCTGGGCAACCTACAGATGATCCAGGAGATGGTCGCGCAGATGGCCGTCAAGGTCGACGCCGCCCGCCTCCTGGCCTACCGCGCCGCCTGGATGGGTGACCAGGGCACAGCCACGATCCGCGAGCTGGCCATGGCCAAGTACTACTGCACCGAGATCGGCTCGCAGGTGGCCGACGCGGCCATCCAGGTGCATGGCGGCTGGGGCTTCATGGACGACTGCGCCGTCTCGCGCTACTACCGCGACAACCGCATATGCACCATCGGCGACGGCAGCAGCCAGATCCAGCAGTTGCTGATCGCCCGCTCGCTGGGCTTGGACGTGCGCTTCGCCAGCTGACCCCGGGCCGCGCAGCATGTCCGTCGACACCCTGTTCCATAACGACGCGACGCGGCTGACCCAGCCCGAGCGCGGCATCTGGCTGCTCGAGCTGACGCGCGAGCGCGAGATGAACACGCTGACCCAGACCCTGCTCGACGGCCTGCAGACCACGCTGGACATCTGCCAGCGCGAGACGGCGAGGGCGCTGGTCATCACCGGCAGCGGGCGCGCCTTCTGCTGCGGCGCGCACCTGCGCTACTTCGCCGGACCGGAGGCCCAGCTGACCGACCCGGCTGCGGCGCGCGACCGCTACCTGGTGCGCATCGCCACGCTCTTCGACCGCCTGGAGGAATGCGCCTTCCCGACCATTGCCGCGGTCAACGGCTTCGCGCTGGGGGGTGGTTGCGAGCTGGCGCTGTCCTGCGACCTGCGGGTGCTGGCGGACAGCGCGCGCATCGGTCTGCCTGAAACCAAGCTGGGCGCCATCGCCGGGGCCGGCGGGGTGCAGAAACTCGCCCGCCACGTCGGGCGCGGCAAGGCCCTGGAGTGGATATTGCTCGCACGCCAGGTCGATGCGGCCACGGCGGCACATCACGGACTGGCGACGGCGGTCGTGCCGCCGGACCAGGTGCTGGACACCGCCATGGCGCTGGCGCGCGAGCTGCGTGCGCTGGCCCCGCTGGCCATCACCCAGAGCAAGGCCACGATCTACGCCAGCGAAGACGCAGACCTGCGCAGCGCACGCCGCTACGGGCTGGACGCGCTGTCGCTGCTGGTGGGCGGCGCTGAATGGCGCGAAGGCATGGACGCCTTCGTCAACAAGCGCGCACCGCGCTTCGACACATGGTGAACGCCGCGGCCGACGCACTGCTGGCCCGCCTGGCGAAGCGCCATGCTGCGACGGCGAGCGACCTGGGCCAACGCCTGGCCGACGCCGGCTTCAGCGCCGCGCAGCCTCCCACCTGGGACACGCTGCCGCGCGTGGCGCCCCGCCCCCAGGCCACGCGGGGCCCCGTGCAGGCCGAGCGCGCCGACGTCGGCGGACTCGCCCCCCCGGGCCGGGAGCCGCAGGGCGG
>CAUJJP010000226.1 GCA_963205525.1 Pseudomonadota bacterium
GAGAAGATCGAGAAGCCCGCCGGCATCGCCAACCCGAAGGACTTCCGCAACGAGATCGTCAACTTCGTGCTGCGCGCGCGCGCCAACAACCAGGGCAAGAACCCGGTCTGGACCAGCTACGAAAAGCTGCGCGCGGTGATCGAGAAGAAGATGTTTTCCAACACCGAGGAGCTGCTGCCGGTGATCAGCTTCAACGCCAAGGCGAGTGCCGACGAGGCCAAGAAGCACGAGGACTTCGTCACCCGCATGGTCGCCAAGGGCTACACCGCCAAGCAGGTGCGGCTGCTGTGCGAGTGGTACCTGCGCGTGCGCAAGTCGTCCTGAACGCAGCGGGGGTGCGATGGCCTTGCACAGCATCATCGACCGGCGGCTGGCGGGCAAGAACAAGTCCATCGGCAACCGGGAGCGCTTTCTGCGCCGCTACAAGACGCAGATCCAGGAGGCGGTGCGGCGCGCGATCGACGGCCGCGGCATCCGCGACATGGAGCGCGGCGAGGAGATCCGCATCCCCAAGCGCGACATCTCCGAGCCGGTGTTCGGCCACGGCCAGGGCGGCGTGCGCGAGACCATCCACCCCGGCAACCGCGAGTTCATCAAGGGCGACCACATCAAGCGGCCGGAAGGCGGCGGCGGCGCCGGCAGCGGCAAGGGGCAGGCCAGCGACTCCGGCGAGGGCGAGGACGACTTCGTCTTCGCCCTCAGCAAGGAAGAGTTCATGCAGGTCTTCTTCGAGGACCTGGCGCTGCCGCACCTGGTGCGCACCCAGCTCGCCGAGGTGCCCGAATGGAAATACCAGCGCGCCGGCTTCACGAGCGACGGCACGCCCAACAACCTGCACGTGGTGCGCAGCCTGCGCGGCGCCATCGGGCGGCGCATCGCCATCGGCGCCGGCCCGGTGCAGGAACTGCGCGAGCTCGAGGAAAGCCTGCAGGCGCTGGGCGCCGATCACCCGCGGGCGCCGGAGCTGCGGCTGCAGATCGCGGCCCTGAAGCGCCGCATCGAGCGCATCCCCTTCCTGGACCCGATAGACCTGCGCTTTCGCAACCGGGTGCGGGTGCCGGTGCCCACCGCGAAGGCGGTGATGTTCTGCCTGATGGACGTCTCGGGCTCGATGGACGAGCAGCGCAAGGACCTGTCCAAGCGCTTCTTCATCCTGCTGTACCTCTTCCTCACCCGCCACTACGAGAAGATCGACCTCGTCTTCATCCGCCACCACACCCAGGCCAGCGAGGTCGACGAGGAGAACTTCTTCCACGCCCGCGAAACCGGCGGCACCGTGGTCAGCTCGGCGCTGGTGCTGATGGAGGAAGTCATCCGCGCGCGCTACGACCCCGCGCAGTGGAACATCTACGGCGCCCAGGCCAGCGACGGCGACAACTGGCACCACGACAGCGGGCGCTGCCGCGAACTCCTGGCCGAGAAGATCCTGCCCCTGGTGCGCTACTACGCCTACGTGCAGGTGGCCGAGGAAGAGCAGAACCTGTGGGAGGAGTACGCCCGGCTGCAGGACGGCCACCCCCAGTTCGCGATGCGCAAGGCGGTCAGCGCCGAGCAGATCTACCCCGTGTTCCGCGACCTGTTCAAGAAGGAAGGGGTGACCGGCGCATGAGCACCACCTTGCCCGCCAAGCCGCTGCCCGGGCCCAGCGACTGGACCTTCGAGCTGATCGACGACTATCACGCGGTGATACGCGCCACCGCCGAGCGCTTTCGCCTGGACACCTACCCCAACCAGCTTGAGATCATCACCGCCGAGCAGATGATGGATGCCTACGCCAGCGTCGGCATGCCGGTGAACTACCGCCACTGGAGCTACGGCAAGGAGTTCATCGCCACCGAGAAGAACTACAAGCGCGGCCACATGGGGCTGGCCTACGAGATCGTCATCAACTCCAACCCCTGCATCAGCTACCTGATGGAGGAGAACACGATGGCGATGCAGGCGCTGGTGATCGCCCACGCCGCCTACGGCCACAACAGCTTCTTCAAGGGCAACTACCTGTTCCGGATGTGGACCGACGCCTCGGCCATCATCGACTACCTCGTCTACGCCAAGGACTACATCGCGCGCTGCGAGGAAAAGCACGGCCTGGAGGCGGTGGAAACCTTTCTCGACAGCTGCCACGCCCTGTCGCAGCACGGCGTGGACCGCTACCGCCGCCCATCGCGCAAGAGCCTGGCGCAGGAACTCGCGGACCGCCGCGACCGCGAGGCCTACGCCCAGCAGCAGGTGAACGACCTCTGGCGCACCCTGCCGCGCCGCCACGACAGCGAAGACAGCACCCCCGAGCTCAAGCGTTTCCCGAGCGAACCGCAGGAGAACCTGCTGTACTTCATCGAGAAGAACGCGCCGCTGCTCGAACCCTGGCAGCGCGAGGTCATGCGCATCGTGCGCAAGATCGCGCAGTACTTCTATCCGCAGCGCCAGACCCAGGTCATGAACGAAGGCTGGGCCACCTTCTGGCACCACCGCATCCTGAACACCTTGTACGACGACGGCTGGCTCAGCGACGGCGTCATGATCGAGTGGCTGACCAGCCACACCAACGTCATCTACCAGCCGCCGGTCGGGCACCGTGCCTACAGCGGCATCAACCCCTACGCGCTGGGCTTTGCGATGTACAGCGACATCGAGCGCATCTGCCGCCAGCCCACCGACGAGGACCGCGCCTGGTTCCCGGAGATCGCCGGCTCGGACTGGCTGCAGACGCTGGACCACGCGATGCGCAACTTCAAGGACGAGAGCTTCATCGGCCAGTACCTGAGCCCGAAGCTGATGCGCGAGATGCGGCTGTTCTCCATCGTCGACGACGAGCGCCAGTCCGAGCTGGAAGTGGCCGCCATCCACGACGAAGCCGGCTACCGCGCGGTGCGCGAAGGCCTGAGCCGCCAGTACGACCTGGGCTCGCGCCTGCCCGACATCCAGGTCTGGAACGTCAACCTGCGCGGCGACCGCAGCCTCACCCTGCGCCACTTCCAGCACCGCGACCGCCCGCTCGGCGACAGCGCGCAAGAGGTGCTCAAGCACGTCGCCCGCCTGTGGGGCTTCGCGGTCCAGCTCGAGAGCGTCAACGCCGCCGGCGATCTGACCCGGCAGTGGAGCGTGCCGGCGCCCGGCGCCTGAACGGCCTGAACGCGCGCGGGGCAGGGCGCAGCCGCACGAACCGCAGGGCAGGCGGCGGCGCTGCCGCAACTGCGACACCCGTCACGCGCGCGGCCCCGGATCGCGCCTGACCGCAGCTACGCCGCCGCCACGCCGCCGCCACGGCGCGGCGGGCTGGCTATGATGCCGCGCTCCACCACCGGACAGCGTGGCGCGGCCTCCCCGCGCGCGGACCAAGCGCATGAAGATCCTCGTCACCGGCGCCGCCGGCTTCATCGGCATGACCACGGCGCTGCGCCTGCTCGCACGCGGCGACGAGGTGGTCGGCCTGGACAACCTGAACGACTACTACAGCGTCCAGCTCAAGCTCGACCGCCTGGCGCGCCTGCAGGCGCACGCCGGGTTCCGCTTCGTCCGGCTCGACGTCGCCGACCGCGAGGGCATGGCCGCCTTGTTCGCGGCCGAGAAGTTCGAGCGCGTGATCCACCTCGCCGCACAGGCCGGGGTGCGCTACTCGCTCATCAACCCGCACGCCTACGTCGACAGCAACCTGGTCGGCTTCGTCAACATCCTGGAAGGCTGCCGCCACCACCAGGTCCAGCACCTGACCTACGCCTCCAGCTCCAGCGTCTACGGCGGCAACACGCAGATGCCGTTCTCGGTGCACGACAGCGTGGACCACCCGGTCAGCCTGTACGCGGCGACGAAGAAGGCCAACGAGCTGATGGCGCACACCTACAGCCACCTGTACGGCCTGCCGACCACCGGGCTGCGCTTCTTCACCGTCTACGGCCCCTGGGGACGGCCCGACATGGCGCTGTTCCTGTTCACCAAGGCGATCCTGGAGGGGCGGCCGATCGACGTCTTCAACCACGGCCGCATGCAGCGCGACTTCACCTACGTCGACGACATCGTCGAAGGCGTGATCCGCGTCAGCGACCGTGCCGCCAGCGCGAATCCCGACTACGACGCCGCGCGCCCTGACCCCGGCACCAGCAACGTGCCCTACCGCGTGTTCAACATTGGCAACCACCAGCCGGTGCAGCTGCTGGACTACATCGGCGCCATCGAGGACGCCCTGGGCATGACGGCGCAGAAGAACCTGCTGCCCATGCAGCCCGGCGACGTGCCCGCCACCTACGCCGACATCGACGCGCTCACCGAGTGGACCGGCTTCGCGCCCCAGACCACGATACACGAGGGCATCTCGCGCTTCGTGGACTGGTATCGGGGCTATTTCAAGGTCTGAGTCACGAGGTCCGCGTCACCAGGCCGGATGCGGGGCCGGGTCGCCGGCCTTCCCGGGCACGACCCGGACCGGCGCGGATTTCCCCTCAGCCGGCGCTCCGGCCGGGACCGCGGTCCCGACCGCGAAGACGCTCAGCGAAGACACTCAGCGCCGAAGCCGCGCCAGCCCGGCCAGCCCCGCCAGCGCAAGACCGGTCAGCGCCAGCGACCCCGGTTCCGGCACCGAAGTCGGGGCGGTGACCTCGAAGTTGGTGCTCACCGCGTTGGTTCCGATGGTCCAGCCGATGTTGTCCACCGCGCCCGAGAACGACGCCCAGCCGCTGCCGATGCCGGCGCTGAAGCCCAGGATGGCGGCGTCCTTGAGGTAGAACTTCCAGGCCGTCAGATCGTCGTCGTAGGCGTAGCCGTTGCCGCCAATGTCGTAGGCGAAGCCCAGCCCGAGCCCGAAGTTCCAGACTTTCGTTTTGCCGCCGATCAGGTCCGTGACCCAGGTGTCGGTCGCTGCCGTGTTGACGCCGTTGTAGATGCCCTCGAACACCAGCCCGCCTCGGTCGCCGAGGGTGCTCAGGTCGCCGTCGGCGTCGATCAGGACACGCAGCGCCGCGTGCAGGTGGGAGGCGGCCGTGCTGCTGGCGTCGCGGTACCAGTCGTACTGCATCGAATGCAGGTCGGAGAGCTTGCCCAGGCTGGCGGTGGCGGCGAAGTTGCCGAACACATTCGTTCCGCCGGCCAGGTACTCAATGTCGGCCTTGGCATTGCTCGGACCCGACAGCGCGGCCGAGCCGTTGCCCGAACGGGCATACGCCGTCGAGATGCCGGCGCTGCCGCTGCTTCGCACGTTGTTGTAGTACCAGCCGCTGGCGCCGACCGCCTGCCCCTGGTTGCTGCCGCCGGCGTTCACGAACGCGTCACCCGGCGACACGCCGTTCGCGTACACCGTTGCCGCCTGCGCGGCGCCGACGGCCAGGCTCCCGGCGGCCAGCGCCGCCGCCAGCCCCAGACCACGGTTCGAAAGCTGCTTCATGCGTCCTCCTTGCTTGGCTGTCCCTCGCGCCAGCCACCCCGGCGGACGCCTCGCGCGAGGAAGCACGTTCTGCGCCAGCCAGAGCCGCTCACGCCTCGGCCCGCGGTTCACAAGAACTTGCCGCATTCCCCTGCAGCCCCCAAGGCCAAGGGATTGCATTTGTGTCAAGACATTCGACAGCGCGTTGCGATGGGCCGCTCTGAACCGCCGCGATGACGGTGTCCACGGTCTGCGGCAGCGCTTGCGGCGCCGCATTGGCTGGCAGAACCACGCGCACTGTCGATGGATCTGACAGTTTCAAACGTGCCTGCCGCACAAATTTGCCAATCGATTGATATCAAATGTATTTTTCAGGCTGCCGCCCTGCGGCACGAATCCTGCATCCCTGCTGCGGCCGCGGGCCCTCCAGGCCCGATGCAGGCACATGCCGCCGCGCCCAGGGACACCCACGGGCGCCCATCGATCAGGCAAACCCTCGGGAGGTTTCATGCACAGACTTCATCTGACCGCCGCCGCCATCCTGCTCGCCGCCGCCGGCGCACAGGCCGCACCGGTCTACGACGCCAACGTCACGCCCAATGTCATCATGGGCAGCGGCGTGACCAACGGCAGCTTCACGGTGGACAGCGCCAGCGGAATCGAAGTCGGCCTGCGCGGCAAGCTGCGCCACGATCCGATCACGGGCGCACCGGCGAACACCTTCAACAGCAACGGCGACGGCAGCTACAGCTTTGACGCCGGCCACTGGGGGGCATCGGCCTACTGGAGCTTCGAGTGGTCGATCAACGTCGACACCTCCGGCACGGCCGGGCGCTCGCTCGATGACTTCAGCTACAAGCTGGGCGTGGACAGCGACGCCAGCCTGGGCACCAGCTACACCGAGCTCGACATCATCAACGGCCCGAATCCGAACGGCAGCGGTTTCTGGGACCACTCCATCGGCAACAACCTCACCGCCCAGAGCGCAGGTGCCGAGGCCACCGACGCCGCCACCTACGCGGCCCTGATCGCCGGCAACAACGTGGCGCAGAACAGCTGGAAGCCGACCTGGTTCCTCTCCGGGTTCAACCCGGATGCCGACGGCACCTACAACTTCTTCCTCGCCGTCTACGGCGGCGCGAGCGGCGACGCGATCGCGCGCACCGAGATCCAGATCATCGTCGGCAACGGCGGTGGCAGCACGGTGCCGGAGCCGGCCTCGCTGGCCCTGGCCGGTCTGGCCCTGGCCGGTCTGGCGGCCACGCGGCGGCGCCGCGGCTGAGCGCCGGCAGTGGCGCCGGGCCGGGCAGCAAGTGATCTGGCGCCCACTGCGGCGCCCACTGCGGCGCCTACTCCGGCGCCTACCCCGGCGAGCGCTCAGCGCGCGCCCAGCAAGGTCCGCACCCAGCGCG
Source organism: Pseudomonadota bacterium (assembly GCA_963205525.1). The sequence goes on from CAUJJP010000226.1 coordinate 6,766, forward strand.
CCGGGATGGCGTAGCTGATGCCGCTGGGCGCCGACAGCGCGCCCTCGCGGCCACCGCGCACCAGCACCATGTTGACCACCGCCACCACCTGGCCGGTGGCGGCGTCCAGCACCGGCCCGCCGCTGTTGCCAGGGTAGGCGGTGGCGTCGAGCTGCACGACGTCGAAGCTGCCGCGCCGGATCTTGGCGATGGCGCCGTCGCGCAGCTGCGCGGCATTCGCCGCCGGCAGCGCGATGGGCGCGATCGAGGACACCATGCCGGCGTGCGTCACCGGCTGGAAGCCCAGCACGCCGCCGATCGGGAAGCCCACCAGCAGCACCGCCAGCCCCTCGCGCAGCACGCCCTCGGGCGCCAGCGCCAGCGGCGGCAGCGGCTCGCCTTCCAGGCGCAGCAACACGAGGTCGTGTTCGCGGTCGCGCGCCACGATCTGCAGCCGGCGCCATTCCTCCCCGCCATCGGGCAGCGGTCGCTGCAGCGCCCACTGGACGGCGTCGGCGTCCGCCTCGCCGACCACGTGCTGGTTGCTCACCACGTGCTGGCCGTCGCCGACCACGAAGGCGGTGCCGCGAAAGCCGAAGCGCGGACTGGCCAAGGGGTCCAGACGCCCGATCGGCAGCACCGAGGCGCGCGCGGCGGCAATCACGGCCGGCACGTCCGCCGCCGCCGGCCTGGCCAGCCCCGCCGCGGCCCACAAAGCCGCCAGGCCCAGCAGCTGGCGTCGCCGCGCGCCGCTCGCGCCGCTCGCGCCGTTCGCGCCGTTCGCGCCGTTCGCCATCAGAGGCTGAAGATCTTGCCCGGGTTCATGATGTTCTTCGGGTCCAGCGCGCGCTTGATGTCGCGCATGAGCGCGATGCCGCCGGCGCCCGCCTCGTCGATCAGGAAGCCCATCTTGTGCAGGCCGATGCCGTGCTCGCCGGTGCAGGTGCCCTCGAAGGCGATCGCGCGCTGCACCATCTGGTGCGACAGGCGCTCGGCCAGCGCGCGCTGCCCGGCGTCGCCCTCCTTGACCAGGTAGGCGAGGTGGAAGTTGCCGTCGCCGACGTGGCCGACGATGTAGTAGGGCAGGCCGCTGGCGTCGGCCTCGGCGACCGAGGCCTCGATGATCTCGGTCAGGCGCGAGATCGGCACGCAGGTGTCGGTGGTCACGCTGCGGCAGCCGGGGTTGGTCACCATGCCGGCGAAGTAGGCCTTGTGGCGCGCGGTCCACAGCCGGGTGCGCTCCTCGGGCGTGCTCGCCCACTCGAAGTCGGCGCCGCCGAAGTCGGCGCTGATCGCCTGCACGGTCTCGGCCTGCTCCTTCACCCCCGCCTCGCTGCCGTGGAACTCCATCAGCAGCAGCGGCATCTCCTGCAGCCCGAGCTTGCTCTGCGCGTTCACGGCGCGCACCGCGTTCACGTCCAGCAGCTCGCAGCGCGCGATCGGCACGCCCATCTGGATGATCTGGATGGTGGCGTTGACGGCGTCGCCGACGCTTGGGAACTGGCAGATCGCCGCGCTCACCGCCTCCGGCAGCGGGTAGAGCTTGAGCGTGACCTCGGTCATCACCCCCAGCGTGCCCTCGCTGCCGACGAACAAGCGCGTCAGGTCGTAGCCGGCGCTGCTCTTCTTGGCCCGCGTGCCGGTGCGCAGCACATCGCCCGCGGCGCTGACCACGGTCAGGCCGAGCACGTTCTCGCGCATGGTGCCGTAGCGCACCGCGTTCGTGCCGCTGGCGCGGGTGGCGGCCATGCCGCCCAGGCTGGCGTTGGCGCCCGGGTCTATGGGAAAGAACAGGCCCAGGTGCTTGAGCTCCTGGTTGAGCTGCTCGCGCGTGACGCCGGCCTCCACCGTGGCCGTCAGGTCCTCGGCGTTCACGCGCACGATGCGCGTCATGCGCGACAGGTCCAGGCTGACCCCGCCCTGCACCGCCAGCAGATGCCCTTCCAGCGAGGAACCGACGCCAAAGGGAATCACCGGCACCGCGTGCTCGGCCGCCAGCCGCACCACGAAAGCGGCATCGTCGGTGCTCTCGCAGAACACCACCGCATCCGGCGGCGTGACCGGGAACGGGCTCTCGTCGCGCCCGTGCTGCTCGCGCACCGCCGCGGTGGTCGAGCAGCGCTCGCCGAAGCGCTCGCGCAGCGCCAGCAGCATGCGATCGGGCAGCGGGCGGCGCTCGTATTGCGGCAGCAGTTCGTTGGGCAGCGGGGCGTTCATGCGTGTCTCCTGGCGGGTCCGGCTTCGTCCTGGCGTGTCCTGGCAGCTCCTCACGGATCGCGAGTCATTCTAGGAGCCGCCCCCGCGGCCTGCTTCCCATGCCCGCGGCGCCAGCAGCGGCACCCGGCCGCGCTACCATGGCCCGATGGGAAAACGCCTGACACAGATTGCCACCCGCACCGGCGACGACGGCAGCACCGGCCTGGGTGACGGCACGCGCACGCGCAAGGATGCGCAGCGCATCCATGCCCTGGGCGAGGTCGACGAGCTGAACTCCAGCCTCGGGCTGCTGCTGTGCGAGCCGCTGCCCGACGAAGTGCGCACGCTGCTCACCGAAATCCAGCACGAGTTGTTCAACCTCGGCGGCGAGCTCGCGGTGCCGGGCTTCTCGCTGCTCAAGCCCGAGGCGGTGGCGGCGCTGGATGCGGCGCTCGCGCTGCACAACCAGGCACTGCCGCGGCTGGAGGAGTTCATCCTGCCGGGCGGCACGCGCTCGGCGGCGCTGGCCCATATGAGCCGCGCCATCGCGCGCCGCGCCGAGCGCGCGCTGGTGGCCTTGCACGCCAGCGAGCCGCTGGGCGAGGCACCGCGCCAGTACCTGAACCGCTTGTCCGACCTGCTGTTCGTGCTCGCCCGGGTGCTCAACCGCGCCAACCTCGACGGCCTGGCCGGCGACGACGTCTACTGGCGCAGCGAGAAGCTGCGCCGGGCACAGGAAGCCGACGGCGCCTGAGGGCTGCACGGGGCGGGCGCAGCACCGGGCGCCGGCAGGCGCCCGGGAACCGGTCCGCGCCGGCAGGCGCGCCCGGGAATCGGCCCGCGCCGGCAGACTTCAGCGCTTGAAATTGCGCGCCATCACCGGTGCCAGCGCCGGCAGCGCGGCGGCACGCTCGGCCGCCGCCAGCAGCCGCGGCGCGTGGGCCGCAAACCAGTCCCGGCGTGGCCGCCAGTGCGTCATCACCGCCAGGTACAGGTCCAGCGCCGACATCCGCTCGCCCAGGAACCAGGGGCCGCCCGCCGCGGACTCCAGCACCTGCCACAGACGCTGCGCGTAGGCGTCGACCTCGGCGCGGAAGGCCTTGGCCGCGGCCTCGTCCTTGACGAAGCGCGTCGGCTCGTCGGCGTAGGTGAAGGTCGGGTAGACGTTGGCCACCAGGTAGACCAGCCAGCGCAGGAACTCGGCGCGCTCGGGCGCCTGCGCCCCGGGGACCAGCGCGTCGCTGGCGCTCAGGTCCGCCAGGTGCAGGGTGATGGCCGCGCTTTCCGTCATCACCCGACCGTCCGGCCACTGCAGCACCGGCACCTGGGCCAGGGGGTTGACCGCCTGCAGCCGGCTGCGCGCCTCGACGCTGGCGAAGAGGTCACCCACCGCCTCGAAGCGCCAGCGCAGCCCGTAGTGGACGAGCTGCAGCTCGACGATCGCCGAGCCCCAGCCGGGCTCGCCGTACAGGACCAGGCCATCGTCCATCGCCGCTCCTTCAGTCGTTCCAGACCACCGGCTTGCGCTGGCCGACCCAGCGCTCGTAGTTCTTCGCGAAGGCGTCCTCGATGCGGTTGCGCTTGACCTTGAAGGTCGGCGTGATGAGGTCGTTCTCGACCGACCAGGCCTCGGAGGTGATGACCAGGCAGTCGAGCTGCTCGTGCGGATCCAGGCCCTCGTTGACCTGCTTGAGGTGGGCCGCCAGCGAGGCCTCCAGCTCGGCACGGCCGCCGCTCCTGGCCTTGGCCTGCGCGTCGGCGTTGAGCATCACCAGCGCCAGCGGCTGGCCGAGGTTGGCGCCGGTGACGCAGCAGGCCTCGATCGCGGAGTGCATCACCAGCCTGTCCTCGATCGGGGCCGGCGCCACGTACTTGCCCTTGCTGGTCTTGAACAAGTCCTTCACCCGGCCGGTGATCCTGAGCCGGTTCTGAGCGTCGACGCTGCCCTTGTCACCGGTCTTCATCCAGCCGTCGTCGGTGAAGGACTCGGCGCTGAGCTCGGGCTGCTTGTAGTAGCCCAGCATGTTCCATGGCGCCCGGATCTGGATCTCGCCGCTGCCCGGCGCGATCCGGCACTGCACCGGCGTGTAGGGCCGGCCGACGGTGCCGAAGGCCTCGACCTCGCCCTCGGTGATGTGGGTGGCACCTATGTTCTCGGTCATGCCGTAGCCCTCGGCCACGTTCAGGCCCAGCCGGCGGTACCAGTGCAGCAGCTCCAGCGGCATGGGCGCGGCGCCGACGGCGGCGAACACGCACTGGTCCAGCCCGAGCGCCGACAACACCTTCTTCTTCACGATGCCCGACAGGATCGGGATCTTGAGCATCAGGTCCAGCTTGGCGGGCGGCATCTTGTGGCTCACCCCCTGCTGGAACTTCACCCACAGCCGCGGCACGGAAAAGAAGATCGTCGGCCGCGCGCGCTGCAAGTCGGCGGTGAAGGTCTCCAGGCTCTCGGCGAAGAAGACCTGCATCCCGGTGCTCAGCTGTGCGTGCTCCACCAGCGCGCGCTCGACCACGTGCGACAGCGGCAGGTAGGACAGCATGCGCGAATCCTGGTTCTGCGGCACGCGCTCCAGCCCGGCCGCCACCGCGGCCATGAAGTTGGCGAAGCTGTGCATCACGCCCTTGGGCGCGCCGGTGGTGCCCGAGGTGTACATCAGGGTGGACAGGTCCTCGCCCGGGCGCACCGGCTCGCCGGCCAGCGGCGGCGTGCGCGCGCAGACCTCGTCCCAGCCCGGGTAGCTCTGCTTCGCATCCTCGGGCGCCAGCGGGTGGGCGATGCAGGGCATGTCGGCGGGCACGCCGGGCTTCATGGCTTCCCAGCCGTCGAGCTTGCCGACGAACAGCAGCTTGGCATCGCTGTGTTCGAGGATCTGGCGGATGGTGCCCGCGGCCAGCGTCGGGTACAGCGGCACCGAGACCGCGCCCGCCATCCAGATCGCGTAGTCGCTGATCAGCCAGTGGGCGCTGTTCTTGGCCAGCATGGCCACCTTGTCGCCAGGCCCTATGCCTTGCGCCTGCAGGTGCGCGGCCATCCTGCGTGCCTGGTCCAGCACCTGCTTCCAGCGGTACTCGACGACGCGCCCGCCGCCGACCGGCTGCACGAAGGCGATCCGCTCGGGTGCGCTGCGCTCCCAGTGGTACAGGCGCTGCAGCGGCAGTGTCTCGGGCGCGACGGTGGCGGACATGGCAACGAGTCGGGAATTGCTATCCCGCGAGCGTAGCCCATGACCCCGGGCGCACCGCGCCGCCAGCCCGGCTGCGCGCTTCGGTGAAAACCCGCGGCCGGTCTCAGCGACCGGCCTCAGCGGCCGTGCGTCATCGCCTCGTCGAGCTGTTCCCTGATCTGGCGCACCGCGCGCAGCACCAGGGTCGCGTCCAGGTCGGCCTGCGGCACCACCGCCAGCACCGCTTCGTCGAGCTGCTGCGGGCGCGCGATCAGCGCCTGCACGATGACCGACAGCGCCGGCAGCTGGCGACGCCCGGTCGGCAGCACCGCCGGAAGCTGCCACTGCGCCTGTGCCGCCACGTGGTGGCGCACGCTGGCCACCGCGGCAGCGCTGAGGCCCCAGCTCTCGCACAGGGCCGCACCCAGGGCGTCGTGGCTGACGCCAAAGCCCGCGTGCTCCAGCTGTGCGAGTTCGCTGTCGTCGGCCGCCGCGCGCAGCATGGCGCGATAGTGGTCGGCGGCATGGCGGAACAGGACCGCCTTGCCGCACTCCTCGAACAGGCCGGCGGAGTGCGCCGCCCAGCCGTCCAGCGAGAGCTTCTGCGCCACCCGCCCCATCAGCAGCCCGCGCAGCGCCGCACGCTGCCACAGCGGCTCGAGCTCGGGCGCGGGCGGAAAGGCGGCGCGAAGCCCCATCTCGAAGGTGATCGCCGCCACCTCCCGCATGCCCAGGTAGGTGATCGCCTGCATCACGCTCTGCACCCGGCCCTTGAGCCCGTAGAGCGATGAGTTGACCGCCTTCATCACCGCCGCGGCGAGCGCCATGTCGGCCTCGATCAGCTCGGCGGCCGCGGTGAGGTTGATCTGCTCCTCGGCCAGCAGCAGCGAGAGCTTGACCAGCGCCTCGGGCTGGGCCGGGATGTCGATCTCGAGTCGGCGGAGTTCGGGGTCTACGGGCATGGTGGGCCGATGCTAGGCAAGGCGCCGCGGGTCGATCGGCGCAGAAGCCGGGCCTATGCCGGCCAGTCCCGAAGTCTGGCGTCCGGCACCGCCGCCGGAGGCGAAAAGGGCGGTCCACAACGACGAAGGGCGCCCCGAGGGGCGCCCTTCGCGCATCTTGTGGTGAACTGCGATCCGGCTGTGGCCGGGTTTTGTCTCCTCAGGCCCCCGTCCAACCGGCGCCCGGGGGCTCGGTCACGAGTGCGCGCAATGTAGGCGGTGGCACGCCGGCATCGCATCGGGGATTTCCCGCCGCCGTCCCCTCCATCTGCGCGGGGTCAAGAATGCCGGGCGCCGCTGGACCCCGTGATGAGGGCCGCCGCACGCTCGGCGATCATGAGCGTCGGCGCATTCGTGTTGCCGCGCGTGATGCTGGGCATCACGCTGGCGTCGGCGATGCGCACCCCTGACACCCCGCGCAGCCGCAGCTGCGGGTCCACCACCGCCAGCGGGTCGTCGGCACGGCCCATGCGGCAGGTCCCCACCGGGTGGAAGATGGTGGTGCCGATGTCGCCCGCCAGCCGCGCCAGCTCGGCGTCGCTTTCGTACTGCGCGCCGGGCCGCAGCTCGCGCGGCTGGTAGCGCTGCAGCGCCGGCATGGCGGCGATGCGCCGCGTCAGGCGCAGGCTGTCGGCGGCGACCTGGCGATCCTCGTCGGTGGACAGGTAGTTCGGCGCGATGGCCGGCGCGTCCTCGGGCCGCGGGCTGCGGATGCGCACCCGCCCACGCGAGCCGGGCTGCAGATTGCACACGCTGGCGGTGAAGGCGTCGAAGCCGTGCAGCGGCTCGCCGAAGGCGTCCAGCGACAGCGGTTGCACGTGGTACTCGACGTTGGGCCGCAGGTAGGCCGCCGACGAGCGCGTGAAGCAGCCCAGCTGCGAAGGCGCCATGCTCATGGGCCCGCTGCGAGTGAGCGCGTACTGCGCCGCAATGCGCGCCTTGCCGAGCCAGGACCTGGCCAAGGTGTTGAGCGTGGGAACGCCCTGGACGGCGAACACGGCGCGGATCTGCAGGTGGTCCTGCAGGTTCTCGCCCACCCCCGGCAGGTCCACCCGCACCGGCAGGCCCAGGCTGTGCAGCCAGTCGCCCGGGCCTATGCCCGAGCGCTGCAGCAAGGCCGGGGTGTTCACCGCACCGGCAGTGAGCACCAGCTCACGCGCTGCGCGCAGGGTCTGGCGCCGGCCGCCGACGATCACCTCCAGCGCGCTCGCGCGCCCGCCCTCGACCTGCAGCCTATCGGCCAGCACCCCGGTGCGGACGACCAGGTTGCGTCGTCCCGCCGCCGGGCGCAGAAAGGCCTTGGCGGTGTTCCAGCGCACGCCACGGCGCTGGTTGACCTCGAAGTAGCCCACCCCTTCGTTGTCGCCGCGGTTGAAGTCGTCGCACCGCGGAACCCCGGCTTCGCACGCGGCGGCGGCAAAGGCGTCCAGGATCTCCCAGCGCAGCCGCTGGCGCTCGACCCGCCACTCGCCGCCCACGCCATGCCGGGCCAGGTGCTCGGCATCGGCCCGGGCGCCGCGCCAGTGGTCCTCGTGGCGCATGAACAAGGGCAGCACGGCATCCCAGGCCCAGCCGGGGTCGCCGGTGAGCGCCGCCCAGTGCTCGTAGTCGGCCGCCTGGCCGCGCATGTAGATCATGCCGTTGATGCTGGAGCAGCCGCCCAGCACGCGCCCGCGCGGGTAGCGCAAGCGGCGCCCGTTGAGCCCGGGGTCGGGCTCGGTCTGGAACATCCAGTCGGTGCGCGGGTTGCCGATGCAGTACAGATAGCCGACCGGGATGTGGATCCAGGCGTAGTCGTCGCGCCCGCCGGCTTCGAGCAGCAGCACGCGGCAGGCCGGATCGGCCGACAGGCGGTTCGCCAGCAGGCAGCCGGCGGTGCCGGCGCCGACGACCACGTAGTCGAAGGTCTCGCCGTCGGCGTTCATCGCGCGTCGTCGGTTCCGTTGGCTCCGTCGGTTTCGTCGGTCAATGGGCGGACTCTGCGCGCCAGCCGGCGGCGAGCCGACGCACGATCTCGGCCGCCGGCGCGCGCTGCGCCAGCGCCAGCCCCTGGCCGGCCCACATCGACAGCGCATCGGCATCCCCGGCGCGCGCGGCCGCCTGGCGCAAGGGCCGCGTCATCGCGTTCGGGATCGGGAATTCGGGCAGCAGGCCGCGCGCCACCAGCGCATCGGTCTCGCGCGTGAAGCGGTTGCCCAGGGCGCGCGCCCAGCGGCCGGAGAAGGCGGCGGTCAGCACGGTGTCGTGCGCCGCGCCCGACTCCAGCGCGCCACGCCAGGCGGGCGAGATCGGGCATTCGTCGGCGAGCAGAAAGGCGGTGCCGACCGCCGCCGCGCTCGCACCCAGGGCCTGCACCGCCGCCACGCCGCGCGCGTCGGCGATGCCGCCGGCGGCGACCACCGGCAGCGCCACCGCGTCCACCACCTGCGGCACCAGGGCCAGGCTGCCGACCAGCGACTGCTCGCGCGTGCCGAGGAAGCAGCCGCGGTGGCCGCCGGCTTCCGCCCCTTGGGCGAGCAGCACGTCGCAACCGCTGGCAGCGAGCTGGCGTGCCTCCGGCACCTGGGTCGCGGTGCCGAGCACGCGCGCGCCGGCCGCGTGCATGGCCGCCGCCCGCTCCGGACCCGGGTCGCCGAAGGTGAAGCCTATCCAGGGCACCCGCCGCTGCAGCAGCACCGCGAGCTGGGCGTCGGCGTCCTCCTCCAGCTTGTCCGGCAGCGCCACCGGCGGCAGCCCCTGCGCCACGTGCCAGGGCGCCAGCAGCTCGGCGAAAGCGGCTTCGCGCGCCGCGTCGCGCTGCCAGCGCTGGGGACAGAACAGGTTGACGCCAAACGGCCGCGCGGTGAGGGCGCGGATCTCGTCCACCGCCTGCGCCAGCCGCTGCGGCCCCATGTAGGCCGCGCCCAGCCAGCCCAGTCCGCCTGCCTCGCAGACCGCGGCCACCAGCGCCACGGAGGCCGACTCGCCGGCCATGGGCGCCATCCAGATGCGGGGAAAATCGATGTTCATGGCACAAGCCTCGTTTGCAGGACGGGAAAGATCTGGGTCAGGCCGTCGGCCATGATCTCCACCGCCAGCGCGGCCAGGATCAGGCCCATCAGCCGCGTCATGACGTTGATGCCGGTGCGCCCGACGATGCCGGCAATGCGCCCGGACAAGGTGAACACGGCAAAGGTCACCGCCGCCACCACCAGTCCGTAGCCCACCAGCACCGCCTGCTCCCACCAGTGGCGGGTGCGCTCGGCGTAGATGACCATGGTCGAGATCGTCGCCGGGCCGGTCAGCAGCGGGATGGTCAGCGGCACGACGGCGATGCTGGCGCCGGCGTCGGCCTTCTCGCGCCCCTCGCTCACGTCGCCGGGCTTGGACTCGGCCGGTTGCGCGTTGAGCATGTGCAGCGCGCTGATCAGCAGCAGCAGACCGCCGCCGACCTGGAACGAGGCGATCGAGATGCCGAAGAAGCCGATGATGCGGCTGCCCGCGAGCGCGCTCACCGCCACCACGGTGCCCGCGGCGATGGCGCTGACACGGATGGTGTGTCGGCGCTGGGCGTCGCTGAATCCCTGCGTGAAGTGGATGAAGAAGGGCAGGACGCCGACCGGGTTGACGATCGCCAGCAAGGCGATCAGCGGCTTGAGCAGGTCCATGGCCGGATCCTAAGTGCTGTCCTGCGCGGCTTGCGCCGGGTCATCGTTGCGCGCCCCGCGCAAGCAACCCCCCACACCTGGCGTGGATACAAAACGACAGATTCGACTTGACACCTTTGCCAGATCGACATAGGCCGACCCATAATCGCCGCTCCCGTGTCTGTCTGCCGCACCTGTTTGCTCCCGAATCGGCCGTAAGTCCGTTCACGCCGGGTTGAAGCACGACATTGGTTTCCCTGTCTCTCCAGTCAAAGGCTTCTCCGTGGGCAACAAACTTTACGTCGGCAACCTGGCCTATTCGGTGCGCGACGAATCCCTGCAACAGGCGTTCTCGCAATTCGGCGACGTCACGTCGGCCAAGGTCATGATGGACCGCGACACCGGCCGCTCGAAGGGCTTCGGCTTCGTCGAGATGGGCACCGACGCCGAGGCACAGGCGGCGATCAACGGCATGAACGGCCAGCCGCTGGAAGGCCGCTCCATCGTCGTCAACGAAGCGCGCCCGCGTGAGCCGCGTCCGGGTGGCGGCGGCGGCTACGGTGGTGGCGGCGGCGGCAGCCGTGGCGGCTACGGCGGTGGCGGCGGCTACGGCGGCGGCGGCGGTGGCGGCTACGGTGGTGGCGCTGGCGGCGGTGGCCGCAGCCCCTACGGCGGTGGCGGCGGCGGCGGTCGCGGCGGCTACGGTGGTGGTGGCGGCAGCGGCGGTGGCCGCGGCGGCTACGGCGGCGAGCGCCAGGGCAGCGACCGCGGCTGGGGCAACGACCGCGGCGGCGACCGTGGCGGTCGTGGCGGCTACGGCGGCGGCGACAACTACTGATCGCCAGCCTGCGGGCGATCCGCGCTTGCGCCGCGGACCGTCGGCCCGCAGCCAGCCGCAGCAGCCCTATCAGCGGCTGCGAACCAGCGGCTGCAAGTCAGCGGCAGCAAACCAGAAGGCCTCGCGATGCGAGGCCTTTTTGTCGACTGCCAGCCTGGCGTGGTCCAGCGCCCAGGCCGATCGCGCGCGCCAGACCCGTGCTCAGGTCCTGGGCGGCGCTTCCCCGCTGCGCCTGGGCTTGCGCGCACGCCCGGCGAACAGGCTATCGAAGCAGGTATTGGGCAGCAGCCGCAGCGCCTTCGCCGCCAGCGCCATCTGCCAGGGGATGACGCGGTAGCTCGCCCCGGCCTCGATGGCGCGCCAGGCGCGCTGCGCAAACTGCTCCGGCGTCAGCAGGAACGGCATCGGATACGGGTTGCCGGCGGTCAAAGGCGTGGCGACGAAACCCGGCAGCAGCGTCACCACGCGCAGGCCGTGGGGGCGGCACTCGACACGCAGGCTCTCGCAATAGGCCACCACCGCGGCCTTGCTCGCGCAATAGGCCGCGTGCCCCGGCAGGCCGCGGATGGCGGCCACGCTCGCCACCCCGACCAGGGTGCCGCTCCCGCGCTCGCGCATGGGGGCGATGAAGGGCTGGAAGGTGGCCGCCATGCCGAGGTTGTTGGTGGCGAAGATCTCCTGCATGACCGCCAGGTCCGCGCGTTCGGCGCTGTCCACGCCGACGCTGATGCCCGCGTTCGCGATCACCACCTGCGGCAGGCCTTGCGTCGCCAGGCAGGCGCTGGCCGCGGCATGGATGCTCTCGGGGTCCGCCACGTCGGCCACGTAGATGCCGCAACGGTCGCCGTCCAGGCCTTGCGCCCGCGCCCACTCGCGCAGCGCCGCCTCGCGCCTGGCCACCAGCGCCAGGCGCCAGCCAGCTTGCGCGCAGCGCGCCGCCAGCGCCTGCCCGATGCCGCTGGAGGCGCCGGTGATGAAAGCCAGCGGTGGCGGCGAGTCGATCCGCGCGCGCATGGCGGCGATCAATCCCGCGGCTTCAGCGTCGCCTGCACCGGCCCCTGGAACGCGAGCTGGCGGCGCTTGCCGTCGTAGCTCAGGCCGGCGGCGCGCAGCAGGTTCGGGCCCTGCCGCACGCTCACCGGCAGGTGGGTGCGCACGACCTCGGTGTCGTCGAAGGCGTGCAGGAACTCGCTGCGTATCTCCAGCGGTCGCCCGCCGCTGTCGCGGCCCAGCACCTCGGCGCCGCCTTGCAGTTGCAGCTCGCTGGCGGCGTCGTTGCTCAGCGCGTGGCGGGCGCTGGCGTGCAGCACGCGGCCGTCGGGCAGGAAGGCCTGCAGCTCGAGGGCGTCGATCTCGATCCGGCCGTCGGCCGGGAAGTGGCGCAAGGCCTGCCCCTGCAGCCGGGCGCTGACGCGGCCGTCGGCGTCGTAGCGCTGCAGCACGAAGCTGCGCATGGTGTAGTCGGGCAGGCCGCGGTCGGTCGCCGCCGGACGCGGCGGCGCGGCCTGCGGCGTGTGTTTCACCAGCCACCAGGTGGCCAGCGCCAGCAGCGCCATCAGCAGCAGCGGCAGGTAGCTCGACAGGGTGTCGCGCAGGCGCTGGTGCCAGGGCAGGCGCGTGTGCCGGCCACCGATGGCGATCTGCGGCAAGTCCGGGATCTCGATCTCGACCGCCATCGCGCGCCCGGCCCTCAACGCGCGTCCAGCGTCGCCGTCACTTCGGCGAGCAACGCGCCGTAGCGCCCGCAGGCCATCAGCAGGAGGTCGCAGAACTCGCGCGCGGCGCCGTGGCCGCCGCTGGCGCGGGTGACATGGTCGGCGCGCAGCTTCAACTCGCGGTGTGCGTTCGCCGGTGCGCAGCGGAAGGCGGCGCGCGCGAACAGCGGCAGGTCGGGCCAGTCGTCGCCCATCACCCCGACCTCGGCCCAGGCGATGCCCAGCGGCGTCAACAGCGCCTGCGCCGCCGCCACCTTGTCGGATGCGCCCAGCGCGGTGTGGACAAGCCCGAGGTCGGCCAGCCGCCGGCGCAGCGCGGGCGAATCGCGCCCGCTCACCACCAGCGGCGCGATGCCGGCCAGCGCCAGCAGCTTGAGCCCGTGGCCGTCCAGCGCCGAGAAGGCCTTGAAGTCCTCGCCCGCCTCGCCGATGTACAGCCGGCCGTCGGTGAGCACGCCGTCGACGTCGAAGATCGCCGCCTTCAAGCCCAGGCCGGCGCCCTGCGCGGCCAGGATCAGCTCGGGCGCGAAGGCCGGTTCGTCCATCAGATCACCTTCGCCCGCATCAAGTCGTTCGAGTTGAGGGCGCCGACCAGCCGACCGTCCGCGTCGACCACCAGCACGCTGGTGATGCGGTGACGCTCCATCAGCGCCGCGGCATCGACCGCCAGCGCGTCGGCATGCACCTGGCGCGGGCCGGGATGCATGACCTCGTGCGCGTGCAAGGCCTGCAACTCGGCACCGCGCTCGATGAGCCGGCGCAGGTCGCCGTCGGTGAAGATGCCGGCCGGCCGCCCCTGCGCGTCGACCACCGCCGCAAAGCCCAGGCCCTTGCCGGTCATCTCGCGCAGCAGCTCGTGCAGGCTGGCGCCGGGGGCCACGCGCGGCACCGACTCGCCCTGGCGCATCAAGTCCTGCACGTGCATGAGCAGCTTGCGGCCGAGCGCGCCGCCCGGGTGCGAGCGCGCGAAGTCGGCCTCGCGGAAACCGCGCGCATCGAGCAGCGCCACCGCCAGCGCGTCGCCGAGGGCCATCTGCGCCGTCGTGCTCGCGGTCGGCGCCAGGTTCAGCGGGCAGGCCTCCTGCTCGACCGCGCTCGACAGCACATGGTCGGCGTGGCGTGCCAGCGTCGATTCGGCGCGCCCCGTCATCGCCACCAGCACCACGCCCAGGCGCCGCAGCGCCGGCAGCAGGGCGGCAAGCTCCTCGCTTTCGCCGCTGTGGCTGATCGCCAGCACCACGTCGGTCGCCTGCACCATGCCCAGGTCGCCGTGGCTGGCTTCGCCCGGGTGGACGAAGAAGGCTGGCGTGCCGGTGGAAGCCAGGGTGGCGGCGATCTTGCGCCCGACGTGGCCGCTCTTGCCCATGCCCATCACGATCACCCGGCCGCGGCAATCGAACATCGCGCGCAGCGCGCCGACCAGGCCTTCGCCCTGGCGTGCCGCCAGGCCCTGCAGCGCGCGCGCCTCGATCTCGAAGGTCTGCGCGGCCAGCGCGTGCACGCGTTCGGCGTCGATGCCGTGACTTAGCATGCGCGGATTCTAGGAAACCATGGCCAGCACGCTCGAACTCGTCTTGCTGTACCTCGTGGCCGCGGTGCTGGCGGTGGTGTGCTTTCGCACCCTGAAGCTGCCGCCGGTGCTGGGCTACCTGGTGGTGGGGGTGCTGATCGGGCCGAATGCGCTCGCGCTGGCGCAGGACAGCGCCGGGGTGAGCTACCTGGCCGAGTTCGGCGTCGTGTTCCTGATGTTCGTCATCGGGCTGGAGTTCAACCTGCCCAAGCTGCGCAGCATGCGCACCCTGGTGTTCGGCCTGGGCCTGTCGCAGGTGGCGCTGACCATGCTGGGCGCGCTGGCCGGGCATGCGCTGCTGGCCCTGGGCTGGCAGGCCGTCACCGGCGACGCCTGGCAGATGTCCTGGCGCGGCGCGGTGGTGCTGGGGGCGGCGATGGCGATGTCCTCCACCGCCATCGTCGGCAAGCTGATGGCCGAGCGGCTGGAGCTGGAGAGCGAGCACGGCCGGCGCGTGATGGGCATCCTGCTGTTCCAGGACCTGGCGGTGGTGCCGCTGCTGGTGCTGGTGCCGGCGCTGGACGACCGCGGCAGCGCGCTCGCGCTGGCGATCGGCCTCGCGCTGGTGAAGGCGGTGCTGCTGCTGGCGGTGCTGCTCACCGGCGGCCAGCGCGTCATGCGCTGGTGGCTGACCCTGGTGGCGCGGCGCAAGAGCGACGAGCTGTTCGTCCTCAACCTGCTGCTGATCACGCTCGGCCTGGCCTGGCTGACCGAGCACGCCGGCCTGTCGCTGGCGCTGGGCGCCTTCATCGCCGGCATGCTGATCGCCGAGACCGAGTACCGGCACCGGGTGGAGACCGACATCCGGCCCTTCCACGACGTGCTGCTGGGCTTGTTCTTCATCACCATAGGCATGAAGCTGGACTGGCACTCGCTGCTCGACCACTGGGTGCTGGTGCTGCTGCTGACCGCCGTGCCGGTGCTCGCCAAGGGTGGCCTGATCGCGATCCTGGCCTACGCCTTTCGCGCCCCGCCGGGGGTGGCGCTGCGCACCGGGCTGTACCTGGCGCAGGCCGGCGAGTTCGGCTTCGTGCTGCTGACCCTGGGCGCCGACAACGGCCTGCTGGCGCCGCAGTGGACGAGCCCCATCCTCGCCAGCATGGTCTTGTCCATGCTCAGCACGCCCTTTCTCATCATGCACTCCAACCGCATCGTGGCGCGCCTGGTGGCGAGCGACTGGATGCTGCAGTCTGTGCAGCTGACCTCGATCGCCAAGAAGGCGATGCGCACCGAGCAGCACGTCATCATCTGCGGCTTCGGCCGCAACGGGCAGAACCTGGCACGGCTGTTGGAGACCCAGGCCATCCCCTACATGGCGCTGGACCTGGACCCGGACCGCGTGCGCCACGCCGCCGCCGCCGGCCACAGCGTGGTCTACGGCGACGCCGCACGCCTGCAAAGCCTGATGGCCGCCGGCCTGGCGCGCGCCAACGCGGTCGTCATCAGCTACCCCGACACCCCATCGGCGCTGAAGATCCTGCACCTGGTGCACACCCACGCGCCGACGGTGCCGGTGCTGGTGCGCACCATCGACGACAGCGACCTCGAGCGCCTGCGCGGCGCCGGCGCGATGGCGGTGGTGCCCGAGACCTTCGAGGGCAGCCTGATGCTGGCCAGCCACACCCTGGCCCTGCTGGGCGTGCCCATGCGGCGCGTGATACGCGTCGTGCAGGACGCGCGCGACGCGCGCTACACCCTGCTGCGAGGCTGGTTCCACGGCCACGACGACGACAGCGTCGACGAGCTGCAGCAGGTGCGGCTGGCCAGCGTCACCCTGCCGCCGGCCGCCGCCGGCGTCGGGCGCGCGCTCGGTGACCTGCTGCTGAGCACGATCGGCGTCGCCGCGGTGCGCCTGCGGCGCGCCGGCGGCGAGGTCGTCGCGCCCGACGAGCACACCGTGCTGGCGGCCGGCGACACCCTGGTGCTGTCCGGCCTGCCCGAGCCGCTGGCGCTGGCCGAGGCCAGGCTGCTCGAAAGCTGAGCGCGCGCACCAGGAGCCGACACATGCAAGACGAGCACATGCAAGACGAACACCAGATCCCGCCCGCGCAGTACATCCGCGAGCACATCCGCAGCGTGCCCGACTGGCCGGCGCCGGGCGTCGTATTCCGCGACATCACCACCTTGCTGGCCAACCCGCGCGTGTTCCGCGTCCTCATCGACCAGTTCGTGCACCGCTGGTTCGACACCCGGCCGGCTGCCATCGCGGGGCTGGATGCGCGCGGCTTCATCATCGGCTCGGTGATCGCCTACGAGCTCGGGGTCGGCTTCGTGCCCATCCGCAAGAAGGGCAAGCTGCCCTACACCACGCTGGAAGAAACCTACGAGCTGGAATACGGCAGCGCCACGGTGGAGGTGCACACCGACGCCGTTCGGCCCGGCGACCGGGTGCTGCTGGTCGACGACCTCATCGCCACCGGCGGCACCATGCTCGCCGGCCAGCGCCTGCTGCAACGCCTGGGCGCGCAGGTGCTGGAGGCGGCGGCGATCGTCAATCTGCCCGAGCTCGGCGGCTCAGCGCGGCTGCGCGAGGCCGGGCTACCGGTGTTCTCGCTCGTCAGCTTCGATGGTCATTGAGCGCCCCGGGAACGCTTGTGCGGCACAACCGCGGCGCTCTGTGGCCTAATTGCGGGTTCGCCAACTCCATCTGCACCGCCATCATGGGCAACAAGATCAAGACCGAAGCCGACCGTCGCGCCACCCCGCCCCTGCCCGGCAGCCGCCTGCCCCTGGGCGGCGGCCAGCGCCGCAGCCTGGAGCGCGGCGCGCACACGCGCAGCAAGAAGAACGCGGGCAAGCGGCCGCATTCGGGCTGAACACCATCAGCCTGTCGGGCAAGAGGCTGCGCGCCTACTTGCCGACACAAAAGCTGGCGAAGATCTCGCCCAGCAAGTCCTCGACACCGAACTCGCCGGTGATCTCGCCCAGCGCCTGCTGGGCCAGCCTCAGCTCCTCGGCCAGCAGTTCGAGCGCAGCGTCACGACGTTCGGCGAGTTCGGTCGCCACCGCCAGGTGGGTGGCGCTGCGCGCCAGCGCCTGCAAGTGGCGCTGGCGCGCAATGACCACGCCTTCGGCGCCGCTGTGCCAGCCGGCGCGGCGCAGCAGTTCGGCGCGCAGGGCCTCCAGCCCCTGGCCGGTCTGGGCCGAGATCGCGATCGCACCGGCCGGCAGAGAGGGTGGCGTCGCCAGCGCGTCGGCCTTGTTGTAGACGTGCAGCACGGCCTGGGCTGGCAGCTCGGACTCGATCTGCGCGTCGGCGGCGGCGTGGCCGGCCTCGCCAAGGTGCGTCAGGTCGTGCAGCAGCAGCACGGTGTCGGCGTCGCGGATCGCCTCCCAGCTGCGCGCCATGCCCAGGCGCTCGACTTCGTCGGCGGTCTCGTGGGCAGGGCGCAGGCCGGCGGTGTCCACCACGTGCAGCGGCACGCCCTCGATCTGTATCGTCTGCCCGATGCGGTCGCGCGTGGTGCCGGCAATGGGGGTGACGATCGCCAGCTCGGCGCCGGCCAGGGCGTTCAGCAGGCTGCTCTTGCCCACATTCGGCTGGCCGGCGAGCACCACGCGCAGGCCATCGCGCAGCAGCGCGCCCTGGCGCGCACTGGCACGCAGCGCGGCCAGCGCGGCCACGATGTCGTCGAGCTGGCGCCTTGCCTGCGCATGCTCCAGGAAATCGATCTCCTCCTCGGGGAAGTCCAGCGTCGCCTCGACCAGGGTGCGCAGGCGAACGATGCGCTGCGCCAGCGCATGCACGCGCTGCGAGAAGTCGCCCGCCAGCGCACGCGCGGCGCTGCGTGCGGCGGCCTCGGTGCCGGCGTCTATGAGGTCGGCCACCGCCTCGGCCTGCGCCAGGTCGAGCTTGTCGTTGAGGAAGGCGCGCTCGGTGAACTCGCCCGGGCGTGCCAGGCGCAGTCCCGGCATGGCCTGCAGGCAGCGCGCCAGCAGCAGCTGCAGGACCACCGGTCCGCCGTGCGCCTGCAGCTCCAGCACGTCCTCGCCGGTGTAGCTGTGGGGCGCGGGAAAGAAGATCGCCAGCCCCTGGTCGATCGCGCGGCCGTCGTCGGCCCGCAGCGGCCCGTAATGCGCCTGGCGTGGCCGCAGCGGCCGGCCGCAGACGGCGTCGATGAGCGGCTGCAGGCCGTGGCCGGAGACGCGCACGATGCCCACCGCGCCACGGCCGGGGGCGGTGGCAACGGCGGCGATGGCTTCGTGGGCGGCGCTGGGGCCGGGGCGCATGGTGGTCTGATTCTGGCGCGCCGGCAGCGTGGATGGCGCGGGCGGAGCGATCGGACCGGCCGCGTGGCCGATGGGATCGGGCTCCTGAGCCGGCGGCTGCCGGGTCGACCCGCATGTCTGCATGGTCGGCACCCCAGCGGCGAACTTCAACCCCCGGACAAGGGGATGCCGGCCCGGGCGTGAAGGATTGCAGCCAGATCGCGGCCCTTCACTTGCCGATCACGCCCAGCCGCTTGTTGATCACCCATTGCTGGGCGATCGACAGGATGTTGTTGGTCAGCCAGTACAGCACCAGGCCGGCGGGGAAGAAGAAGAACATGACGCCGAAGGCCAGCGGCATGAACCACATCATCTTGGCCTGCACCGGGTCCGGCGGGGTCGGGTTCAGCCAGACCTGCAGCAGCGAGGACAGGGTCATCAGCACCGGCAGGATGAACCAGGGGTCGATCGCCGACAAGTCCTTGATCCACAGGATCCAGGGCGCGTTGCGCATCTCCACGCTCGACAACAGCACCCAGTACAGGGCGATGAAGAAGGGCATCTGCACCAGGATGGGCAGGCAGCCGCCGAGCGGGTTGACCTTCTCCTCGCGGTAGATGCGCATCATCTCCTGCTGCATCTGCTGCGGCTTGTCCTTCAGCCGCTCGCGCAGCTCCATGACGCGCGGGTTGACCGCCTTCATCTTGGCCATCGACCGGTAGGCGCTGGCGTTGAGCCAGTAGAAGGCGATCTTGAGCAGCACCACCAGGGCCACGATCGCCCAGCCCCAGTTGCCCAGCACGCCGTGCAGCTGGGTGAGCAGCCAGAACAGGGGCTTGGACAGGATGGTGAGCCAGCCGTAGTCCTTCACCAGCTCCAGGCCCGGTGCCAGCGCCGCGAGCTTGTACTCCTCCTGCGGGCCGACGTAGAGCTTGGCGGACTGGGACTTGCTCGCACCGGCCGCGATCTCGCCCAGCGGGCTCACCAGCGCCACCGTGTAGAGGTCGCTGCCCGCCTGCGCGGTGCGGAACTCGCGCTCCACCCCCGCCGGCAGCAGCCAGGCGCTGGTGAAGTAGTGCTGCACCATCGCCGCCCAGCCCTCGGTGGCCGGCTTGGGCAGCTCGACCTTGCCCTTGGCGATGTCCTCGAACGTGATCTTGTGGAACTTGCTGGCCTCGGTGTAGACCGCCGGACCGGTGAAGGTGAAGTAGAAGCTCGACTCGCCTTCGGGTGCCCGACCGTCTCGCGCGAGCTGCAGGTACAGCTGCGGCGACACCGGCGAGCTGCCGCCGTTCAGGACCTCGTGGCTGACGTCGATGGTGTAGCTGCCGCGCGCAAAGCGCAGCGTCTTGCGCAGCGTCAGGCCCTGCGGCGTGCGGCTCTCGAAGCTCACGCTCAGCTCATTGGCCTGCTCGGAGAGCTTGCGCTCGCCGGGCAGCAACTGCATGGGCGTCAGGTGGTTGGGCAGCTCCACGCCAGCCTGCTGGCTGATCAGGCCGGTCTGCGCCAGGTAGGTGCGGGTGGCGCTCTCGTCGAGCAGCTTGACCACGCGCTCGCGATGCACCGGATCCTTGAACTGCAGCAGCTCCAGTCCGACCAGGGTGCCGCCGCGGCTGTCCAGGGTGGCGCGCACGACGTCGGTCTCTATCGTCACCGTCTGCGCCAGCGCCGCGCCGGTGGCGGGCGTGGTCGGCACCGCGCTCGCGTTCGGTGCCGTCGCGCCGGCGATCGCCGCCGGCACCCCGCTGGCCGCCTGCCCGGGGGCAGAGCCCGCCGCGGCCGCCGGTCTGGCGGTCGGCAGGCCGAACAGCGTGGGCTGCCCGGTGTGCTTGTTCCACGCGTCCCACAGCAGGACGAGCGACATCGTGAAGACCACCCACAGCAGGGTACGGCGAATGTCGGTCATGAAGAAATCCGGTTCGGAAGGTCTGCGGGCTCTTCGCAGCTCGGGTCTGAGCCCAGTCCCAGGCGGCTGAACAGTCCCGGCGCCCGCGCCGGCACCGGATCCAGCCCACCCTGGCACCAGGGATGGCAGCGCAGCAGGCGTCCAGTCGTGAGCGCCGCCCCGGCCGCCGCACCATGGCGGCGCAGCGCATCCAGCGCGTACTGCGAACAGCTGGGCTCGAAGCGACAGGCGTTGCCCAGCCAGGGCTTGAGCAGCCAGCGGTAGCCCTGGACCAGCCCGATCAGCGCCTGGCGCGGCAGCTCACGCAGGGCGGACCGCCTCATCGTCGGCCCTCGCGCGCGCGGCGCCGTCCTGCATCCAGCGCCCGGTCCAGCTCGCTGCGTGCCACGCCGCGCAATGCTGCCGAAGCCGCCGAAGGGTGGTCTGCACGCGCAAAGCCCGTCCGCAGCCGCACCAGCCACAGCCCGCCCGGCAGGCCATCGGCGTGGCGCTCGAGTGCCGCACGGATCTGACGCCGCAGCAGGTTGCGCGTGACCGCCCGGCGTGCCAGGCGCTTGGGCAGGATGGCCCCGAGCCAGAACCGGCCGCGCAACTCATCCACAGCTTGCGCTGCCGGGTTCACCAAAGCTGTGGACAAGTCTTGGCCGGTCGCGTTGTTCACCCTCGCGCGCGGGCGCGCTGGCGCCACCGGCAAATGGTGAACCGCGAAGTGGGTACTTCGCGACCAGGCTGGTGCTGCCAGCAAGCGCTGGAAGTCGGCGCTGTGCACAAGGCGGCCGATCATCGCGGGCCGGTGCTGCCGGTCACCGCTGAAGGATGTCAGGCCAGGCGCTTGCGGCCCTTGGCGCGGCGTGCGTTGATCACCGCACGGCCACCGCGCGTCTTCATGCGCACGAGGAAACCGTGGGTGCGGGCGCGGCGGGTCTTGGAAGGCTGATAAGTGCGCTTCATGATGAAATCCTGTGCAGGATGAAAGTGATTGGATAAGAAAAGCGTGTCCGGTCAGCGTTCACCCCAGGCTGGCGCAGACATGGCATGCCCGTTCTGCACCCATGCCAAACGGGTGAAACCCTCGCCGGATCGGCTCGCCAACATCGGGTTCGCCAGACTCACGCGCTTCAAGCTCGTGCTCGGGCTTTCGGCTGGGCGTTCCCGACTTGCGGGCACCGCCGATGGCGTCGCCATGGTCCGCACCGCCCGCAGGCACTGCTGCGTCCCGCAAGCAGCTCACACAAACACCACACTGAGCCGCCGCTTGAGCCGCCGCTTGAGCCTCGTTTGAGCCCCGTTCAATCCGCCGTTGCTGGCGCGCCCGGCCAAAGTCTTTTTCTGATTCCGGGAAACCCACGATTAGACCAGAAAATGCGTTTGCGGTCAAAGACTTGCACCACAAACAGCAGCTTTGCGCAGGGCTTGACCACGGCGCCGACATTGTGGATAACTGCGCTCCCCACCCCTTCGGACGCCGGTCCAGGGGGCG
This sequence comes from Pseudomonadota bacterium, assembly GCA_963205525.1. Next base: position 28,453 of record CAUJJP010000226.1, read on the forward strand.
TGTCAGAACAAGATTTCCACATTTTTCGGACTGCATGACCACCGACCTCTGGCAGCGCGGCTGCGAGCGTCTCGCCAGTGAACTGCCCGAGCAGCAGTTCAACACCTGGATCCGCCCCTTGCCACCCGCCGAGGTCCACGCCCCGGGCGTGGAGAGCATGCGCGTGGCGCTGAAGGTGCCCAACCGTTTCAAGCTCGACTGGATCCGCAGCCAGTACGCAGGCCGGATCGAGAGCGTGCTCAGCGACCTCGCCGGCCAGCCGGTTCGCCTGGACCTGCAGCTGGCAGCGCGCGAGCCGCTGGCGTCGTCGCACGTCCGTCCGTCGGCGAACGACGCGCGCGGTCCTGCGGCCCCGCTGACCGCCCCTCGCCCCGCCTATGCAGGGTCCGGCCCGGCGGGCGCAGACACCCCCAGCCCGCCGCCCGCGGCCAGCCGCCACAAGCTGAACCCCGCCCTGAGCTTCGACACCCTGGTCGCCGGGCGCGCGAACCAGATGGCGCGCACCGCCGCGCTGCACGTCGCCGGCGCGCCGGGCGCGATGTACAACCCCTTGTTCATCTACGGCGGGGTCGGCCTGGGCAAGACCCATCTGGTGCACGCGGTCGGCAACGCCTTGCTCAAGGACCGTCCGGATGCGCGCGTGCTCTATCTGCACGCCGAGCAGTTCATCAGCGACGTGGTGCGCAACTACCAGCGCAAGACCTTCGACGAACTGAAGGCCAAGTACCACCAGCTCGACCTGCTGCTGATCGACGACGTGCAGTTCTTCGCCGGCAAGGAACGCACCCAGGAGGAGTTCTTCAACGCCTTCGAGGCGCTGCTGGCCAAGCGCGCCCACATCATCATGACCAGCGACACCTACCCCAAGGGGCTGGCCGACATCGACGAGCGCCTGACGAGCCGCTTCGACGCCGGGCTGACGGTGGCCATCGAGCCGCCTGAGCTGGAGATGCGGGTGGCGATCCTGATGCAGAAGGCGCGCGTGGACGGCGTGGAGATGCCGGAGGACGTGGCCTTCTTCATCGCCAAGAACGTGCGTGCCAATGTGCGCGAGCTCGAAGGCGCGCTGCGCTAGGTGCTGGCCTACGCGCGCTTCAGCCACTTGGACATCCAGATCGCGCTCGCGCGCGAGGCGCTGAAGGACTTGCTCTCCATCCACAACCGCCAGATCTCGGTGGAGAACATCCAGAAGACGGTGGCCGACTTCTACAAGATCAAGGTCGCCGACATGTACAGCAAGAAGCGGCCGGCGAGCATCGCCCGACCGCGCCAGATCGCGATGTTCCTGGCCAAGGAACTGACGCAGAAGAGCCTGCCAGAGATCGGCGAGCTGTTCGGCGGCCGCGACCACACGACGGTGCTGCACGCGGTGCGCAAGATCGGTGGTGAACGGCACAAGAACAGCGAACTGAACCAGCAGCTGCATGTGCTGGAGCAGACCATCAAGGCCTGAGTGAGGCCCGTGCTCCCCGTGCTCCCTGTGCGCCCTGCGCCCTGCGTCCGCCGGCCTTCCCCCTGCCCTGGCCTCGACACCGCGGCCCGCCCCACCCGGCAAGCTGCGCACGCAGGACAAGCCTGTGGAGAGTTTGCGGACAAGCAGCAGCTTGTCCACAGGCGCCGGCCCGGGCGCCAACTTGTCCCAATCCACGGGCCGGCCTGTGCGCCTTCGGTACACAGCTTTGGCGGCGCACTAAACCCTTGATCAAACAGGCGAAAATACGCTTGTTCACAGCTTCGGCCGGGACCTACTACGGTTACCAGCCTTCAAAAGGTAAAGACATGATCGTTCTGAAGGCAGCCCAGGAACGCCTGCTCTCCACGCTGCAGTCGGTGGCCGGCATCGTCGAACGCCGGCACACCTTGCCCGTGCTGGCCAACGTGCTGCTGCGCAAGAACGGTGAGGCCATCGAGTTCACGACCAGCGACCTCGAGATCCAGGTCCGAACCAGCGCCGATCTCGGCGGTGACGCAGGCAGCCTGGCGATCACGGTCGGCGCGCGCAAGCTGATCGACATCCTGCGCGCCCTGCCGGCCGACCAGACCGTCAGCCTGAGCGCCAGCGGCAACAAGCTCAGCCTGGCCGCCGGCAAGAGCCGCTTCACGCTGCAGACGCTGCCGGCGGAGGACTTCCCCCTCGTCAACGAGGCGGTCGACTACGGCCCCGCCTTTGCCGTGCCGCAGCAGACCCTGAAGGCGCTGATCGCCCAGGTGCACTTCGCGATGGCGGTGCACGACATCCGCTACTACCTGAACGGCATCCTGTTCATCGCCGAGGGCCAGACCCTGACCCTGGTGGCCACCGACGGGCACCGGCTCGCGCTGGCGCAGGCGACGCTGGAGCACGAGGTGCCGCGGCAGGAGGTCATCCTGCCGCGCAAGACGGTGCTCGAACTGCAGCGCCTGCTCAGGGGTGAGGCGAAGGCGGAAGGCAAGGGCGAAGGCGATGGCCAGGACGAGGGCGAGAGCAGCCCGATCGAGATGCGCTTCGCCGCCAACCAGGCCCGGTTCTCGTTCAACGGCATGGAGTTCGTCACCAAGCTGGTGGAGGGCAAGTTCCCGGACTACAACCGCGTGATCCCGAAGAACCACCGCAACCACATCACCCTGGGGCGCCAGCCGCTGCTGGCCTGCCTGCAGCGCGCGGCGATCCTGACCAGCGACAAGTTCAAGGGCGTGCGGCTGAACGTCGAGCCCGGGCTGCTGAAGATCGCGTCCAGCAACGCCGAGCAGGAAGAGGCCAAGGAGGAGCTGGAGATCGACTACGGCGGCGACAGCATCGAGATCGGCTTCAACGTCACCTACTTGCTCGACGCCCTGAGCAACATCAGCGCCGAGATGCTGAAGATCGAACTCCACGACAGCCAGGCCAGCGCCCTCATCACGGTCCCCGAGCAGCCCGGATTCAAGTACGTCGTGATGCCGATGCGGATCTGAGACGAGGCCTCAGATCCGCATCGCGGACACCATGGGCACCCCCTGACCCCCGCCGAGCGGGTGGCACCAGTCAGATTGACACCCGGCCGCTGCGCGGCCTCGAAAACACCATGAGCGACACCCCGGAAAGCGCAGGCGACAACAGCTACGGCGAAGGCAGCATCCAGATCCTCGAAGGCCTGGAGGCGGTGCGCAAGCGCCCCGGCATGTACATCGGCGACACCTCGGACGGCACCGGGCTGCACCATCTGGTGTTCGAGGTCGTCGACAACTCGATCGACGAAGCCCTGGCCGGCCACTGCGACGACATCGTCGTCACCATCCACAGCGACAACAGCATCAGCGTCGTCGACAACGGCCGCGGCATCCCCACCGGCGTGAAGATGGACGACAAGCACGAGCCCAAGCGCTCGGCCGCCGAGATCGCGCTCACCGAGCTGCACGCCGGCGGCAAGTTCAACCAGAACAGCTACAAGGTCTCAGGCGGCCTGCACGGCGTGGGCGTGAGCTGCGTCAACGCGCTGTCGCGCTGGCTGCGCCTGACGGTGCGCCGCGATGGCCAGGTGCACTTCATCGAGTTCCGCCGCGGCTTTGTCCACGAGCGCGTGATCGAGCAACGCCAGACCGCGCAAGGCACGGTCGAAGTCAGCCCGATGAAGGTCACCGGCAGCACCGACAAGCGTGGCACCGAAGTCCATTTCCTGCCCGACGACGAGATCTTCCAGCACAACAGCGACTTCCACTACGAGATCCTGGCCAAGCGCCTGCGCGAGCTCAGCTTCCTGAACAACGGCGTCAAGATCCGGCTCGTCGACGAGCGCCACCAGAAGGAGGACAACTTCGGCTACGTGGGCGGCGTGAAGGGATTTGTCGAGTTCATCAACCAGGGCAAGAAGACCCTGCACCCGAACATCTTCCACGCCACCGGCGAGCGCCAGAGCGACAACGACACCGCGATCGGCGTCGAGGTCGCGATGCAGTGGAACGACGGCTACAGCGAGAGCGTGCTGTGCTTCACCAACAACATCCCGCAGCGCGACGGCGGCACCCACCTCACCGGACTGCGCGCGGCGATGACGCGCGTCATCAACAAGTACATCGAGGAGAACGAGCTCGCCAAGAAGGCCAAGGTCGAGGTCAGCGGCGACGACATGCGCGAGGGCCTGTGCTGCGTCCTCTCGGTCAAGGTGCCCGAACCCAAGTTCAGCAGCCAGACCAAGGACAAGCTGGTCAGCTCCGAGGTGCGCGGACCGGTCGAGGACGTGGTGGCGAGCAAGCTCGGCGAATGGCTGCTGGAGAACCCGGCCGACGCCAAGATCGTGTGCGGCAAGATCGTCGAGGCCGCGCGTGCGCGCGAGGCGGCGCGCAAGGCGCGCGAGATGACGCGCCGCAAGGGCGTGCTCGACGGCCTGGGCCTGCCCGGCAAGCTGGCCGACTGCCAGGAGAAGGACCCGGCGCTGTGCGAGATCTACATCGTCGAGGGCGACAGCGCCGGCGGCAGCGCCAAGCAAGGGCGTGATCGCAAGTTCCAGGCCATCCTGCCGCTGCGCGGCAAGATCCTGAACGTCGAGAAGGCGCGCTACGAGAAGCTGCTCACCAGCAACGAGATCCTGACCCTGATCACCGCCCTGGGCACCGGCATCGGCAGCGAGGACTTCAACCCCGACAAGCTGCGCTACCACCGCATCATCATCATGACCGATGCCGACGTCGACGGCGCCCACATCCGAACCCTGCTGCTGACCTTCTTCTACCGCCAGATGTCCGCCCTCGTCGAGCGCGGCCACATCTACATCGCCCAGCCGCCGCTGTACAAGGTCAAGCACGGCAAAGCCGAGCAGTACCTGAAGGACGGCAGCGAGCTCGACGCCTACCTGCTCAAGGTGGCGCTGGACGGCGCGCGCATAGACCCCGGCCACGGCGGGCCCGAGATCGCCGGCGCGCAGCTGTCGGAGCTGGCCGGCGCCTACCAGCGCGCCAACGCCGTCATCAACCGGCTCGCTGCCTGGATGGACGTCGAGGCCTTGCGCGCCATCGCCGACGGCCTGCTGCTGGACCTGGACAGCGCCGAATCCGCCGCCGCCAGCGCCAGCCGGCTGCAAGAGGCCCTGCACGAGGCCGAGGTCGGCGCCGAGTTCGACCCCCGCAGCGACAAGCAGCTGCTGCGCATCAGCCGGCGCCACCACGGCAACGTGAAGAGCAGCGTCATCAGCACCGACTTCGTCCACGGCGCCGACTACGAGGCGCTGAGCGCGGCCGGCCGCACCTTCAAGGACCTGCTGTCGGGCCAGGCCCTGGTCATGCGCGGCGAGGGTGAGCGGCGCAAGGAACAGAAGGTGGACGACTTCCGCAGCGCCATGGCCTGGCTCATGCAGCAGGCCGAAAGCAGCGTCGGCCGCCAGCGCTACAAGGGGCTCGGCGAGATGAACCCCGAGCAGCTCTGGGAAACCACCATGGACCCCGGCGTGCGCCGCCTGCTGCGGGTGCAGATCGACGATGCCATCGAGGCCGACCGCGTGTTCACCATGCTGATGGGCGACGAGGTTGAACCGCGCCGCGACTTCATCGAGACCAACGCCTTGCGGGCGGCGAACATCGACGTTTGAAGGTCCGCGGCCTGGCGGCAGCGCGTGACGCGGTCGACCCCCGACTGCAGCTCAGCCGGCCAGCGGCGACACGCCGAACCAGGCCTGATGGGCCCAGAAGGCGAACAGCGCCCAGGCCGCCAGGCCGACGAGGATGCTGAGTGCCGTCATCGCATTGCCGCCGGCCGGGTAGACCGCCCGCGTGGCGCGGTCGCGGGCCCGGGCGGCGGCATGGTCCAGCAGCGCCCAGAGCAGAAAGGCGCCGAACAGCAGCAGGTCGGCCAGCGTGCCGTTGGCCAGCAGATGGGCCAGGGCCCAGGCCATCACGCCCAGCAGCATGGGGTGGTGCAGCCAGCCCTTGAGGCGGTTGCCGGGCAGGTAGGCGGCCGCCAGCAGGACCAGCGCCACCAGCACCAGCAGCGACGCCAGGTGGCGCGTCCACAGCGGCGGCAGCCACAGCACCAGAGGGTCGGATCGCGCCTGCGCGTAGCCCCAGACCAGGAGCGCGAAGCCGAGCAGCGAGAGCAGCGAGTAGCCGCCCTTCCAGGCGTTCAGCCCGATGCGCTCTATCGTCCGTGCGCGCCAGCCGTCGGCGAAGATGCGCACCGAGTGCACGCCGAGGAAGACCACGAGTCCGGTGATGAGCAGGGTCACGGCGGCACCTGTCAGGCGAGCGATGGCGGCCACTGTAGCGCGGCCAGGGAACCCGGGACCGCCCAGGCCGGTCCACGGCAGGTGGCGGATCAGCGTTGTTGCCGGACAATCCCCGCCTTTCCCGACACCCGATCGCCCACTGCCATGAAGTCCTCGCACCGCCTGCCTGCCGTCGTCCTCGCGTCCCTGCTCGCCGCGTCCGCCGCCCATGCGCAGGCGCCCAACACCGAGCCCAAGGTGCTCAACGTCTACAACTGGGCCGAGTACATCGGCGAGGACACGCTGAAGGACTTCGAGAAGGAAACCGGGATCAAGGTCCGCTACGACAACTTCGACACCAACGAGATCCTGCACGCCAAGCTGGTGGCCGGGCGTACCGGCTACGACATCGTGGTGCCGAGCGCGCACTTCGCGAAGACGCAGATCCAGGCCGGGCTGTTCCAGAAGCTGGACAAGTCGCTGCTGCCGAACTGGAAGAACCTGGACCCGGCGCTGCTGGCACAGCAGCAGGGGGTGGACCCCGGCAACCAGTACCTGGTGACCTGGATGTGGGGCTACATCACGGTGGGCATCAACACCAAACAGGTCAAGGCCGCGCTCGGCGGCCTGCCGATGCCGGCCAACCCCTGGGACCTGATCTTCAAGCCCGAGTACGCCGGCAAGCTCAAGGGCTGCGGCATCAGCGTGCTCGACTCCGCCTCCGAGGTGCTGCCGGTGGCCATGATCTACGCCGGCAAGCCGCCCTACAGCACCAACGCCAAGGACTACGACGCGGCGCAGAAGGTGCTGATGGACGCGCGCCCCTACCTCACCCGCCTGTCCTCGTCGGGCTACATCGACGAGCTCGCCAAGGGCGATCTGTGCGCGGTGATGGGCTATTCGGGTGACATCAACATCGCGCGCAACCGCGCGCTGGAGGGCAAGACCGGGCAGGACATTAAGGCGCTGATCCCGCCCACCGGCGCGACCCTGTTCTTCGACTCGATGGCCATCCCCAAGGACGCGCCGCACCCCTTGAACGCACACATCTTCATCAACTACATCCTGCGCCCGCAGGTGCACGGCTCGCTCACGAACGCGGTCTTCTACGCCAACCCGAACGCGGCCTCCAAGCCCTTTGTCGACAAGAAGGTGGCGAACGATCCGACGGTCTTCCTGTCGGCCGAGGACATGAAGAAGATGACGCCGCCGGACGCGGTGCCGCAGAACATCCGCCGCATCCAGACCCGCATCTTCACCAGCTACCGCGCGAACGTGAAGTGAGGCGTGAGATGCCGGATCCCGGCCAGCTTGCAGCCGACGAGGCCGCGGTGCTTGGTTTCTGGTTCGGCGCGCCGCCGTGGTCCGCGCGTGCCGAATGGTTCCGCAAGGATCCGGCTTTCGATGCGGCGATACGCGAACGCTTCGGCGACCTCGTCGACGCCGCCATCGACGGCCGGCTTGCGGCAGTGGCTGCGGACGTGCAGGCGGCGCTGGCGCGGCTGATCCTGCTCGACCAGTTCCCGCGCAACCTGTTTCGCGGCCAGGCGCGCGCCTTCGCGGGCGACGCCCAGGCGCTGGCGCTGGCCCTGGCACTGATAGACCGCGGCGCCGAGCAGGCGCTGCACCCGCTGCAGCGCTGGTTCGTCTACCTGCCGCTGGAGCACGCCGAGGACCTGGCGCTGCAGGACCGCAGCGTGGCGCTGTTTGCGGCGCTGGCGGCGCAGACGGCGCAGGCGCCGGACATGACGGGGGCGCTGGACTATGCCGAGCGCCACCGCGAGGTGATACGCCGCTTCGGCCGCTTTCCGCACCGCAACGCGGCGCTGGGCCGCACCAGCAGCGCCGACGAGCAGGCCTGGCTGGCGCTGCCGGGCAGCGGATTCTGAGCGCCCCCAGGGCCGGGCTGCGCCCAGCCCGCCCCCCGTGGGGGTCAAGGAAACTTGGGACGGCCCGGCGTTTCCTTGAGAGCATCCCAGGCCCCTGGCGGCGCCCGGCGTTCGCGGAGAAACGACCTTGAGCTACAAGGCGAACGGCAGCGC
>CAUJJP010000227.1 GCA_963205525.1 Pseudomonadota bacterium
GGCCGCTTGCCGGCGGCGCCGCCGGGCGTGTAGGCGTCGTCGCTGCGCAGCCTGCGGTCGGCCGTGTAGTGGTTGATCATGGAATCCATGTTCCCGGCCGCCACCCCGTAGAACAGCTTCGGCCTGCCGAGCGCGCGCATGGGCTCGGCCGTGTCCCACGCCGGCTGCGCGATGATGCCGACCCGAAATCCCTGCGCCTCCAGCACGCGGCCGACGACCGCCATGCCGAAGCTCGGGTGGTCGACGTAGGCGTCGCCGGTGACGAGCACGATGTCGCAGGCGTCCCAGCCCAGGCGCTCCATCTCGGCGCGGCTCATGGGCAGGAAGGGCGCGCTGCGCGGGCGCTTGCCGCCGTGTGGACGGTAGGAGGTGAGCGCCGCGGCAGTGGGTCTGAAGGCGATCGGGCGTTCGGTGGCGGACATGGCGCGATTGTCGGCCCTGGCGCCGCAGCGTGCTCCTGCGGCGCCCATTCCGCCGGATCGCGCAGACCGGGGCGCGCAGGCCGGGGTGCGCAGGCCGGGGTGCGCAGGCCGGGGTACGTCAACCGGGCTGCGGCACCCAGCGCATCGCGACCTCCAGCCCAGGATTGGCGTTCGCGATCCGCAACGCCCCACCGTGGGCCTGCGCCACGCGCCGGCACAGGTGCAGGCCCAGCCCCACGCCGCCGCCGGCCCGCGTGCGCGCGCTGTCCGGGCGGTAGAAGGGCTCGGCCAGCCGCGGCAACACGTCGGCAGGCACGCCCGGCCCGAAGTCGCGTACCCCGAGTTCCAGCGCATCGCCGGAGCGGCGCAAAAAGGCCTGCGGGGGCTGCGGCGCGTCCGCCGCATGGCGGTGCGCGTTGGCCAGCAGGTTGCGCAGCAGCAGACGCAGCCGCGCGGGGTCGACCTGCTGCCGGCCGATGCCGGGCTCGACCGTGGCCTCGGCGCCGCCTTCGGCCGCTGCCTCGCGCAGCAGGGTGCCCAGGTCCACCGGCTCGGTCGCCAGCGCGGCAGCGCCGGCGGCCAGGTGCTCGCTCTCCAGCAGGTCCGAGACGAGGTCGCGCATCTCGGCCAGGTCGGCGATCACGGCATCCTTGTGCAGCCCGTCGGGCAGCAGCTCGGCATTCAGCCGTGCGCGCGTGAGCGGGCTGCGCAGCTCGTGGCTGATCGCCAGCAACTGGGTGCGCTGGGCCTGCAGCATGCCGTGCAGGCTGGCGGCCATGGCGTCGATGTGGCCCGCCAGGCGACCGAGCTCGTCGCCCTGGCGCGCGTCGATCGGCTGCGCGAAATCACCGCGGCCGTAGCGCTGGGCCGCGGCACCGATGTCCTGCAGTGGCGCCAGCCAGCGCCGCACCAGCGCGTAGGCCAGAGCGGTGCAGGCCAGCAGCACCGTGAGCGGGATCCAGGCGCCGCCGCGCGGCCGCCAGCCCGCCGGCGGCGCGGCGAGCGAGAAGCGGATGCGGTGGCCGCTGGCGCTCACGCGCACGAGGGCAAAGCGGGCACGGCCCTGCGCGTCCTCGTCTTCCGCCTCATCGGCATCCTCGGCTGGCGTGCCGGCAGCCCCGCCGGGTGCCTCGATGCGCACGCGCAGCGGCAAGCGCGCCTGCAGCGCCGCCGCGCGCGCCGCGTCCGGCGGGTCGCCGAGCTCGGCCGCGAGCCGGTCCACGTAGTCGCCCAGCAGCGGCTGCGCCCAGGCCTGCCAGCCGGCCGCCGCCACCCGCTGCAGCCCGCCCAGGAACACGGCGCTGCTCGCCAGCGCGAGGACGAGGAACAGGCCGACCAGTCGCCAGCGCAGGGACAGGCGCTGCACAGGCGTTCAGCCCACGCGCCCAAGCGCCAGCGCATAGCCGGCGTTGCGCAGTGTCTTGATCGCGTCCAGCGGTTCGAGCTTGCGCCGCAGCCGGCTCACGAGGATGTCCACCGCGCGCGAATGCAGCTCGGCGTCGGTGCCGCGCAGGCGGTTCAGGATCTCGTCGCGCGACCACACCTTGTGCGGCTGCGCCGCCAGCAGGCACAGCAGCTCGTACTCGGTGCCGGTGAGTGCCAGCGCCTCGTCGTCGCGCCACACCTCGCGCCGGTCGGTGTCGATCAGCAGCCGCTCGAAGCGCCACTGCGGCCCGGCCGGCACCGCCCGCGCCCGGCGCAGCACGGTCTGCAGCCGGGCCGCCAGCTCGCGCGGCTCGAAGGGCTTGGGCAGGTAGTCGTCGGCGCCCGACTCCAGGCCCACGACGCGGTCGCTCAACTCGCCGCGCGCGGTGAGCATGAGCACCGGCACCGTGCTCGTGCGGCGGATCTCGCGCAGGGTCTCGAAGCCGTCCATCTCCGGCAGCATGACGTCCAGGATCACCGCATCGATGCCGCCGCGCGCCAGCCGCGCCAGCCCCAGCGAGGGTCGCGGCACCGCCTCCAGCACGTGGCCGAAGCGCGCCAGATACGCGGCCAGCGGCGCGGCCAGCGCTTCGTCGTCGTCGATCAGCAGCAGGGTGGGCATGGCGGGTCGCTGAGCCGGCAATGTATCGCGCCGCCGCAGCGCTTCGCTGGCGCAAGCCGGCAACAGGATCAGTCTCGGTCCCGGTGCCCGCCCTCGGCCAGCCGCTTGCGCAGCCCGGCCTGCTGGTCGGCGTCCAGGCTGTCGTAGAAGCTGCCGAAGGCGTCGATCACGGCCGGCGCGCCGGCACGCAGCGCATCGGTCTTGGCGGTCAGCAGGGCCTGCGCCCCGGCGCGGTCGAACACCGGGCCGGCCACCAGCGCCTGCAGCGCCGCGCGCGGCTCGCTGCCGGCCAGCATCGCCTTGCGCTGGGCGAGCAAGGCTTCGCCGAGCGCATCCAGGTGCTGGCGCTGCGCCGCGTCGAGATCCATGCGCTCGGCGATGCGCTCGACCACCCGGCCCTTCATGCGGCCGAGATCGGCGTCGCTCATCGGGTGGTGAGACTGGCGGTGGGCGACCGCGGCCGCGCCGATGCCGAGCGCCGAAACGACGGCCAGGCCGATCAGGCTGCGCTTGATCCAGGGTTTCATGTGCATCTCCTTGCAGGACGTGTGGAAGGTGCATGCATGGTGACCGGCGGGCGCACGCGCGTCCTTTCAGCGGCGTCGCGGTGGGTAACGTTTCATGTCATTCAGCGCCGCGGCGCTGGCCGTGGGCGCACAGGCACTGCCGGCGCCGGCCGGCGCAGCCGCTGGCTTCGATGTGCGCGGTGCCGGCGTGCCGGCCCTGATGCATCTCAGCGTCACGGCGCACGACGGCCGGGTGGCGCGGGTGCGCTTCACCGTCAAGGCCTACGGCGAGAACAACCTCGCCCTGCGCCGGCTGCTGCTGGAGAAGTACGGCCCGCCGCTGACGGTGTCGCCCCGGCCGATGAGCTTTGGCGGCTTTGGCGACCGCGGCTCGCCGCGCGGCGGCTTCCAGTGGCGCTTCGACGACGGCCTGC
>CAUJJP010000228.1 GCA_963205525.1 Pseudomonadota bacterium
TCGTTCATCGCCTCGGCGCAAGACGACCTTATTCACTACTCGGGTGCTTATGTCTGGTTCGACAACGTGCGCGTCGCCGCCGTACCCGAACCTGGCCAGTGGGCGCTGATGCTCGCCGGCCTGCTGGCCACGGCCCATACCGCGCGACGGCGGCGCCGGGGTTGAGGCGGTGCTTGCCGCACTCAGCGGCAGCGACATCGAACCATCGCAAGCTCTCCTGCCAGGGCTGCGCGCCGCTGTCATCGGCGGCCGGGTGCGCGTCGGCGCCGGTGTTGGACAAAGCGCAGCGTGCGGCGCGACACTGCGCCGACACCGCCGTCCAACCCGCCCAAGCCGCGCAAGATGGCCCCGCGCAAGCCGCCCGATCCAGCCGCCGCAGCGCTGCAGCGCCGCTTGCGCGCGGAGCAGCTGCGCGAGCACTACGCGCAGATTCCGGCCATGGCGATCGCGCCGACGGCGGGTGCGTTCTTTACCGCCTGGGTCTTGTGGGGCGCGGTGGACGGTCGCGATCTGCAGGTCGGTGTCGGCGCGGTCACGGCGCTGTCGGCCTTGAGGCTGCTGCTGTACCGCGCCTACTTCAGGCTCGACGCGGCGCAGGCCGACGCGCCGCACTGGCACCGGCTGGCGGTCGCGGCGGCGCTGGCGTCCGGCTGCGTGTGGGGCAGCGCCGCGCCCTTCCTGTATCCGCCCGAGCTGCCGCAGTACACGGTCTTCGTCGTCGTGCTGCTGACCATGCTGCCGGTCGTTCCGGTGGCCGCACTCGCCGCGTACATGCCGGCGTTCTATGCCTACTACCTGCCGTGCCTGACACCCTTCGTCGTCACCCTGGCGCTGCGCGACAGCCGTGCAGAACTCATGGCAGCCGTGCTGCTGGTGATGATGCTCCTGGCGATGCTGGTCTTCGCGCGCCGCTACTCGAACAGCCTGGCGCAGGCGATCGTGCTGCGCATGCAGCTGGCCGACCAGGGCGATGCGCTGCGCTTGGCCGCCGCGCACCGCTCGCGCTTCATCGCCGCGGCCAGCCACGACCTGCGCCAGCCGGTGCATGCGATGGGGCTGTTTCTGGAGTCGCTGCGCCGGCAGGGCGGCGGTGCTGCCGACGAGCGGCTGATCGGGCACCTGGAAGCGTCGCAGCGCAACCTGCGCGAGATGCTGACCAACATGCTCGACATCTCCCGGCTCGACGCCGCGGTGGCCGCGCCGCAGATGCGCGCGGTGGCGATCGGCACGCTGCTGCAGCGACTGGCCGCCGAGTTCGCGCCGCTGGCGGCGGTGCGCAAGCTCGACTTTCGCGTGCGCGTGGCCGACGGCGTGGTGCACACCGACCCGGCGCTGCTCGAGCGCATCGTGCGCAACCTGCTGTCGAATGCGCTGAAGTACACGCGCCGCGGCGGCGTCCTGCTGGCTTGCGGGCCGTACGGCGACGCGCTTCGCATCCAGGTCTTCGACACCGGCATCGGCATCGCGGCGCAGCATCACGGACGCATCTTTCAGGAATACGACCAGCTCGACCCGCTGGACCGGAGCGTGGCTGACGATTCAACGACCGGCGGCCTCGGCCTTGGCCTGGCGATCGTCGAGCAAAACGCGCGCCTGCTCGGCCATGCGGTGCAGCTGCGATCGCGTACGGGCCGCGGCAGCGTGTTCGGCGTGGTGTTGCAGCGCGGCCACGACGTCGCCGCAACCCCCACCGAAGCTGCACTGCCGGCACCGCACGGCGCTGCACTCGTGGTGCTGGTCATCGACGACGACGCGGCGGTGCGCGACGCCACCGCGCAACTGCTCGGGCTGTGGGGCCATCGCGCGCTGGCGTGCGCCACGCTGGCACAGGCGCTGGACGCGTTGACGGCCCACGGGATCGTTCCCGACGTGCTGATCGCCGACTTGCAGCTCGCCGCCGGCCACACCGGCATCGATGCGGCGGCCCGGGTACGCCAACAGGTGAAGCGTGCACTGCCACTCATCCTGGTGACCGGCGACACCACGCCCGAGCGCATCCGCCAGGCTTTCGACGCCGGGCACTTCCTGCTGCACAAGCCGGTTGATCCGCAGCGGCTGCGCGCGTGTATCAGCGAAGCTGCCGCCGCAGGCAGGCGCGATTGAGCCTCACCGCGGTCAGGCGAAATTGCCGGCAGCGGGCGGCGCTGCCAGCCGCCCTTCGCCAAGCGCCTTGACGACGGCTTCGGTGCGGTTGCGTACCGCGAGCGATCGCAGGATGCCGGAAACATGCGTGCGCACCGTGGCGTCGGCGATGCCGAGCCGGCTCGCAATCAGCTTGTTGGAGTCGCCGTCGGCCAACATCTGCAGGATGTGGCGCTGCCGCGAGGTCAAGCGGGCGCTCGGCGCAGCCTGCGCAAGATGCCGGCTCGGCATGGCGGTGGCGGGCGCGATATCCAGGATGCGCGCGATGGCGGCACAGATGTGTGCCGCATCTGCCGCCTTCGACAGGCAGTCGCGCGCGCCGATGTTGCTGGCGGCGATGCGGATCGCGTCGTCTTCGTCGGCGGTGATCACCAGCACGGGAGCCTGCGGCGCCAGCTCGCACAGCGCGACCAGGCCTCGGCAGCCGCCGCCACCTGGCAGGTGCCAGTCATAGATGATCAGATCGAACGGCGCGGCGCTGTCCAGCCTGTCCAGCGCCGCGTCGAGGTGTGCCGCATCGGCGAAAAGCAGCTTGAGCCCGGATGCGGCCAGCGCGGCCTTTAGGCCCGCCCTGAACAACGGGTGGTCGTCGATCAACAGGATGCGGTGCGCACGCACCGCTTCGCGCTTGCAGCCTTCTTGCATGCCGTCCCGGTTCATGGCACCCCCACCGAGAATGGGCATCGAGTGGACGCAAGTCCGCGCAGCTTGTCAATGCGAGCGATCAAGCCGCGCGGGCCAGGCTGCCGCATCCCTTACCGCGGCAGCCGGTCGCGCGTGCTCGGGCCTTTGCCGGTCTGCACCAGCAGGCCGCGTTCGACGTTTCATGTCACTGCGCTGCCGCTACAGTGGCGGCATGAGACGGCGGGCCCTTCTGAGCACCCTGGCGCTGCTGCCCTGCGCGGTCCGGGCGCAGGGCACGGTGCTGTCGCTCTACGGGCTGGCGCTGAAAGACGCGGCGCTGGCCGACTTCAGCGCCGCGGCGCTGGCCGTGGGCGCACAGGCACTGCCGGCGCCCGCCGGCGCAGCCGCTGGCTTCGATGTGCGCGGTGCCGGCGTGCCGGCCCTGATGCAGCTCGGCGTCACGGCGCACGACGGCCGGGTGGCGCGGGTGCGCTTCACCGTCAAGGCCTACGGCGAGGACAACCTCGCCCTGCGCCGGCTGCTGCTGGAGAAGTACGGCCCGCCGCTGACGGTGTCGCCCCGGCCGATGAGCTTTGGCGGCTTTGGCGACCGCGGCTCGCCGCGCGGCGGCTTCCAGTGGCGCTTCGACGACGGCCTGC
>CAUJJP010000229.1 GCA_963205525.1 Pseudomonadota bacterium
GGCACCAGCCGGCGCCCATCGTCGGCACCGTCTTGAGCACCCATTCGACCAGGTCGTCGTTCGGATTCATCATCACGAACTTGCTCTTGTTCTCGCTGCCGCCGCCCTTGGCGGCGACCGTGATGTCGAGCTTGTCGCCCGCCACCAGCGTCATGTGGATCACCGCCGGCGTGTTGTCGCGGGTGTTGCGGCGCTCGAAGATCGGGTCGGCCAGGATCGAGGCGCGCAGCAGGTTGTCGGGGTCGAGGTAGCCCTTGTGCACGCCGTCGTTGATCGCGTCCTCCAGGCTGCCGGGCAGGCCTTCGAAGCGCAGCTCCATGCCGATCTTCAGGAACACGTTGACGATGCCGGTGTCCTGGCAGATCGGCCGCCGGCCTTCGGCGCTCATCCGGCTGTTGGTCAGGATCTGCGCGATCGCGTCCTTCGCCGCCGGGCTCTGCTCGCGCTCCCAGGCGCGCGCGAGGTGGGTGATGTAGTCGGCCGGGTGGTCGTAGCTGATGTACTGCAGCGCGCCGGCGACGGTGTCGACCAGGTCGGCGTAGCGGATGACGGTGCTCATGGCGATTCCTTCAGACGAACCAGATGAAGCTCATGACGACGAACAGCGGGAACAGGATCCCGACCGACCAGACCATGTAGCCGAAAAAGCTGGGCATGCGGATGCCGCGGTCTTCGGCGATCGCCTTGACCATGAAGTTGGGTGCGTTGCCGATGTAGGTGTTCGCACCCATGAAGACCGAACCGGCGGAGATCGCGGCCAGGGTCGGTGCCAGCGTCGTCATCAGCAGCGCCGGGTCGCCGCCGGCGAGGTTGAAGAACACGAGGTAGGTCGGCGCGTTGTCGAGGAACGAGCTGAGCACGCCGCTGAGCCAGAAGTAGGCCACCGGCAGCGGCGAGCCGTCGGGCGCGGTGACCGCGCGCGCGACGGCGGCAAAGGCGCCCGCCTCGCCGGCCTTGAGCATCGCCAGCACCGGCACCATGGTGACGAAGATGCCAACGAATAGCTTGGCCACCTCCGCCATCGGGGCCCAGGAAAACTGGTTGTCCTCGCGCACGCGGCGCCGGGTCAGCACCAGCGAGGCGGCCGTGATCGCCAGCAGCGCGAGGTCGCGCACGATCTGCGGCAGGCCGACCTCGGTGCCGGCCAGGGTGTAGGAGATGCCCGGCTGCCAGATCCCGCTCATCAGCACCAGCGCCACCACGCCGGCCAGGAGCACGAAGTTGACGCCGCCCTCGATGCCGAATCCCGCCGTGTCGGGGGTCGGGTCGGGATGCTGCACGCCTTCCTTGCGGAACCAGTAGCTGTCCATGGCCCAGAAGATCGCCAGCAGGGCGCCGACCAGGAACAGGGTCTCGGGGAAGATGTGCTGCGCGGTCCAGAAGAAGCTGATGCCCTTGAGGAAACCGAGGAACAGCGGCGGATCGCCGAGCGGCGTGAGCGAGCCGCCGGCGTTACTGACGATGAAGATGAAGAACACGATCACGTGCACCACATGCTTGCGGTTGTCGTTGGCGCGGATCAGCGGCCGGATCATCAGCATCGAGGCGCCGGTGGTGCCCATGACGCTGGCGAGCACGGCGCCGATCGCCATCAGCCCCACGTTCAGCCCCGGGCTGCCGCGCAAATTGCCGCGCACGTAGATGCCGCCCGCGACCGTGAACAGCGCCGTCAGCAGGATGATGAAGGGGATGTACTCGGCCAGCAGGGTGTGCACCAGCATGGCGCCGGTCGCTGCCGTGCCCTGGCTGGCGGCAAAGGGCAGCAGCAGCGCCAGCACCCAGCCGGCGGTGATCTTGCCGAAGTGGCGGTGCCAGATGCGCGGCAGCAGCAGCGGCAGGATGGCGATCGACAGCAGCATGCCGGCAAACGGCAGCCCCCACCAGGCCGACAGGCTGGCGCCGTCCAGCTCCGCGGCACCGGCGCTGCCGGCGCCGGCCAGCAGCACGGGCGCGAACAGGCAGCGCAGCGCTGCAGACGGGGCAGGGGAGGGCATAGCGGCGCATTCTAGGTAAGCGTGGCCTGGCCGCTGGCGGCCGGGTCGAGGGGACGAAGACCGTGGCGGCGCCGGGGTCTGGCCGAGCCAGCATGGGCACGCTTGCGCCTTGCGGGTCTTCCGCCGCCCTGCCGCGTTCCCCGGGGCCGCCCCGCTGTTGCACGCGCGGTGGCGTCTATAGAGTGCCGCCCATGGTTGAGCCCGCGCACCCGCAGCATCCTGGCGGTGACGCGCGCACGCTGCCCTGCGCGCCGCAGCCTGCGGCTGCGATGGCTCGGCTGCTGTTCGAGACCGCGGCGCCGACCGCCGCGGACGGCTTGCCGGCAGCCCAGGCCGGGCAGCGCTTCGGCGCCTGGCGGCTGCTGTACCCCCTGGGCGCCGGCGGCATGGGCGAGGTCTGGCTGGCCGCGCGCGCCGACGGTCTGTACGCCGCCCAGGCGGCGATCAAGCTGCTGCGCCCGGACGCTGCCGGGGCCGGGTTGCCGGCACGCTTTGCGCGCGAGCGCGCCTTGCTCGCGCGGCTGGTGCACCCCGGCGTCGCGCGCCTGCTGGACGCAGGCATCGACGCCGGCCAGCCCTACCTGGTGATCGAGCACGTCGCCGGCCGACCGCTGGCCGAGCACGTGCGCGAGGAGCGGCTGCCGGTGGCCGCGCGCGTGCGCCTGCTGATCCAGGTTGCGCAGGCGGTGGCCTACGCGCACGGCCAGCTCGTCGTGCACCGCGACCTGAAGCCGGCGAACGTGATCGTGAGCGCGCAGGGCGAGGCCAAGCTGCTGGACTTCGGCATCGCCACCCTGCTCGACGACGAGGGACAGGCCGACCAGCAGCTCACGCGCCAGGTCGGGCGCCGGGTCACGGTGGCCTATGCCGCGCCCGAGCAGGTGCTGGGCGGGCCGATGGGCACGGCGGTGGACGTGCACGCGCTCGGCGTCATGCTCTACGAGCTGCTGTGCGGAGCCTTGCCCTATGCGCGTCCGGGCGATTCGCGGGTGGCGGTCGAGCACGCCCTGCTGCACACCGAGCCGCTGCGGCCGAGCCGGGTCGAAGCCACCGCCGTCGCCGCCGACGGCCCGCGCCGCCCGCCCGACCCCGAGCAGGCGCGCGGCGACCTGGAGGCGGTGGCGGCGAAGGCGATGCGCAAGCAGCCGCAGGATCGCTACGCCAGCGTCGGCGCGCTGATCGACGACCTCCAGGCCTGGCTCGATCACCGGCCGGTGAGCGTTCGGCGCGACGACTGGCGGCACCGGGCCCGCCTGTGGCTGCGCCGCCATGCCGTGCTCGCCGCCACCGCCACCCTGGTCGCGGCCAGCCTGGTCGCGGGCCTGGCAGCCGCGCTGTGGCAGGCCGAGCGTGCGCGCGCCGCGGCACGCCAGTCCGAGCGCGTGACGCAGTACCTCGGCGAACTGTTCGCCGCCGCCAGCCCGGACCTGCACGGCGGTGCGCCGCCGACCGTGCTGCAGCTGCTGGAGCGCAGCCGCAGCGAGGTCGAGCAGCGCTTCGGCGACGACCCGGGCACGCTGGCGCGGCTGCTCGAGGTGCTGGTCGATACCTATGGCGCGCTGAACCGCTACGACGTCGCGATCCCGCTCGCGCAGCGCCTGATCGCGATCACCGAGCAGGGCTTCGGCCGCGACGACGAGCGCAGCCTGCAGGCGCGCATGCGGCTGGCGCGCATCTACGTCGCCCAGGGATCGCCGTCCCAGGTGCTGGCGATCGCGGAGCCGCTGCGCGCGCGCTGGGCCGAGCTGTACGGCGCGCAGTCGGGCGAGATGGCGACCCTGCTGTACCTGCTGGGCGTCGGCCAGGCGCGGGTCGGCCGGCTGCAGGAGGCCGAGGCCACGCTGGCGCAGGCGCGCCAGGTGGTCGATATCCTGTACCGGCCGCAGGAGTTCGAGCACGTCTTCTTCGCCAACTACGTGTACGTGCTGCGGGTGGCGCAGCAGCGCCTGGGCGAGGCCGAGGCCTTGCTGCGCGCCACCGAGCCAGCCTGGGCCGGCGCCGGAGCGGACTATGCGCGCTTCGTCCTCGTGCTGCGGCGCAACCTGCTGGCGGTGCAGATCCTGCGCGCCGAGTACGCCGGGCTGGAGCCGCGCGCCCAGGCCTTGATGCGGGAGATGGACGCCCTGCTCGGACGCGGCAACGACATGAGCGCCGGCACCCGGGGCCTGCTGGCGCAGCTCTACGGCGCACTCGGGCGCGACGCCGATGCCGCAGCCGCGCTGCGCCGCAACGAGGCCGAGCTGGACGCCGCCGGCATCCAGCACCCGGCGCAGCGCCTGCCACTGGCCGCCAGCCGATTGCGCGCCGAGGTGGCCGCCGGCCAGGCGCTGCCCGCCGCCGAACTGGACGCCCTGCTCGCCACCCTGCAGGACGGCGAGGTGGTGAGTGGGCCGGCGCGCGTGCAGGCCGCGCTCGCGCTGGCGCGCGCGGCCCTGATCGCGGGTGATGAGGCGCGCGCCGGCCACGCCATCGCGCTGGCGCGCGCCGACACCGTGCTGCAGACCTCGGACGTGCTGCGCGGCGAGGTCGACCAGCTCGAAGGCCAGTGGCGGCGGATGCGCGGCGAGTTCGCCGCCAGCCGCCCGCTGCTGGCGGCGCACGCGGCGGCCCTGCTGCAGGCCAGCGACCCGCCGCCGCTGCGGCGCTGGACGGCGCAGCTTGACCTCGCGCTCAGCCTGCACGCGCTGGGCGACGCGCAGGCGCAGGCGGCACTCGCTGCCCTGGCGCGCGCCGATGCGCTGCGCCCGGCCTCGCTGCCCGCCGGTCACGCGCTGGATGCGCTGCGCCAGCAACTGCCGCTGGCGACGCCGGCGCAGGCGCGGCGCCTGGGGGCGGGGCGGCTGTAGGACCGCAGGAGAGGCGGTGCCGACACCGTGGCGCAGCCGTGCCAGGCGGTCGCCAGGCGGTCGCCAGGCGGTTGCCCACGAGCGGAGACAATCGCCGCCATGTCTGCTCCTGCTGCTCCCATGGCGACCGCCGAGTCGCCGATCCGCTGGTCCCTGGTGGTGTTGCTGGCCGTGCTCTCGGCCTTCGACGCGATGGCGATCGACATGTACCTGCCGGCCTTCCCCGCCATGCGTGCCGAGCTGCAGATCAGCGACGCCGCGGTGCAGGCCAGCC
>CAUJJP010000230.1 GCA_963205525.1 Pseudomonadota bacterium
ATGCACAACGCAGCAAGAAGGAGATTCAAGAAGCAGCGATGACCGTATAGTTATCCACAACCGGGCATCAAAAAACCCGGTGCAGGCCCCTGGTCAAAATTCAATCGGCACGCCTGGTCAGATTTGAATCGGCGCCAACACCTGGCGGTGCAGTGCGCGGCGCGCGAGGCGCGTTTCACTCCGCGGGCCGAGGCCGCGCGCGTGCGCGCGCTGGCCGCCGAGCTGCTCGCCGGCACGAACGGGTGGCGGCTGCCACAATAGTTGCTCCTCCCGTTCGATCCGCGCTGCCTTCATGACCGATGCCTCCCCCGTCTCGTCCCCCGAACCCGTTCGCCTCACCAGCCTGTCGCACGGCGGCGGCTGCGGCTGCAAGATCGCGCCGGGGGTCCTGAGCGAAATCCTCAAGAGCAGCGCGGCGGGCATGCTGCCGCCCGAGCTGATGGTGGGCATAGAGACCGCGGACGATGCGGCGGTCTATCGCCTGAACGACGAGCAGGCGTTGATCGCCACCACCGACTTCTTCATGCCCATCGTCGACGACCCGTTCGACTTCGGCCGCATCGCCGCGGCCAACGCCATCAGCGACGTCTACGC
This sequence comes from Pseudomonadota bacterium, assembly GCA_963205525.1. Next base: position 595 of record CAUJJP010000230.1, read on the forward strand.
CATGGGCGGCAGGCCGATCATGGCGCTGGCGCTGCTGGCCATGCCGGTGAACCGGCTGCCGCTGGAGACGATAGGCCGGATCGTGCGCGGCGGCGAGGCCGTCTGCCGGCAGGTGGGCATACCGATCGCCGGCGGGCACACCATCGATTCGGTCGAGCCGATCTACGGCCTGGTGGTGATGGGCCTGGTGCACCCCGCCAGGGTCAAGCGCAACGCCGGCGCGCGCGCGGGCGACGTGCTGGTCCTGGGCAAGCGCCTGGGCGTGGGCGTGCTGTCGGCGGCGCTCAAGAAGGATGCGCTGGGCGCCGAGGGCTACGCCGAGCTGGTCGCCAGCACCACGCAATTGAATACGCCGGGCGTGCGGCTGGCCGAGATGGACGGCGTGCACGCGCTCACCGACGTGACCGGCTTCGGCCTGGCGGGCCACACGCTGGAGCTGGCGCGCGCCGCCGGCCTGCGGGCGGTCGTGCGCTACGCCGATCTGCCGCTGCTGCCCGGCGTGGCGCGCATGGCGGGCGAGGGCCTGGTCACCGGCGCCTCGGGCCGCAACTGGGCTGCGTATGGCGCCGAGGTGCGGCTCGACGCGGGCCTGCCCGCCGTGGCGCGCGACCTGGTGTGCGATCCGCAGACCTCAGGCGGGCTGCTGGTGAGCTGCGACCCGGACAGCGTGGAGGCGGTGCTGCGGATCTTCCGCTCCGAGGGCTTCGGCCACGCGGCGGTGATCGGCGAGATGCAGGCCGCTGCCGGCCCCGGGCTGGCGGTGGTGGCGGGCTGATCAGCGCCTGGCCGGGTCGAAGTGCTTTTGCAGGCCCATCCAGCACTCGTGGTAGCGGCGCTGGCGCTGCGGTGATTCGAGCGCGAAGCGCGTGGTCTGGATCGCCTCCGGCGTCTCGAACATGATGGCCATGGTGTCCTTGATGTAGTCGGCCTTGCCGGTATCGGCGCTGCTCGCCTTCTCGAAGGTGCTCGCGTCCGGCCCGTGGCCGATCATGGTGTTGTGCAGCGAGGCGCCGCCGGGTGCGAAGCCCTCGGCCTTGGCGTCGTACGCGCCTTGCACCAGGCCCATGAATTCGCCGGCGATGTTGCGGTGGAACCAGGGCGGGCGGAAGGTGTCCTGCATCGCCAGCACGCGCGGCGCGAACGCCACGAAGTCCAGCGTGTCGACGCCCGCAACGGGGCCGGGCGCGTGCAGCACGAGGAAGATCGACGGATCGGGGTGGTCGTAGCTGATCGAGCCGATGGCGTTGAACTTGCGCAGGTCGTACTTGTAGGGCGCGCCGCTGCCGTGCCAGGCCACCACGTCCAGCGGCGAGTGGCCGATCGGCGCGCTCCAGATGCGGCCCTGGAACTTGACGACCATCTCGAAGCGCCCCTCCTTGTCCTCGTACGCCGCCACCGGCGTGAGGAAGTCGCGCGGGTGCGCCAGGCCGTTGGAGCCCATCACGCCCAGGTCGGGCAGGCGCAGGTGCGCGCCGTAGTTCTCGCAGACGTAGCCGCGCGCGGCGCCGTCGGGCAGCTCGACGCGAAAGCGCACGCCGCGCGGGATCACGGCGATCTCCTGCGGCTCCAGGTCGATCAGGCCGAACTCGGTGGCGATGTGCAGCCGCCCGTGCTGCGGCACGATGAGCAGTTCGCCGTCGGCGTCGTGGAAGTAGCGCGTGGTCATCGACCGGTTGGCGGCGTAGATGTGCACGGCGCAGCCGGCGTTGCCACCCATCGTCGTCATGCCCTCCAGGAAGTCGACCTCCGCGCCCGGTCCGGGCAGCGGCAGCGGGTCCCAGCGCAGCGGGTTGGGCGGCGTGGGCGCTTCGTCGAAGTGGCTGAGCCAGCGCGGCGCGACGTCGCTCGGCTCGAACGGTTCCTGCACCGCAGCGGGCCGGATGCGGTAGAGCCACGAGCGCCGGTTGGCGTGGCGCGGCGCGGTGAAGGCGGTGCCCGAGAGCTGCTCGGCGTACAGCCCGTAGGGCGCTTTCTGCGGCGAGTTGCCGCGTGCGGGCAGTGCGCCCGCGAGGGCCTCGGTGGCGAATTCGTTGCCGAAGCCGGTCATGTAGCGTGGTTCAGCCATGGGGGTTCTCCTGAGTCGTCATGGACCGAGCGTAGCGGGAAATCGGGTCAGACGGCGACGGGCGCCTTGATGGCGGGGTGGTGCTGGTAGCCCGCCACCTCGAAATCCTCGTACTCGTAATCGAAGAGGGAGGGCGGCCTGCGCCGGATGTTCAGCACCGGGTAGGGGTAGGGCGTGCGCGCGAGCTGCGTGCGCACCTGCTCGAAGTGGTTGCTGTAGAGGTGGCAGTCGCCGCCGGTCCAGATGAAGTCGCCCACCTGCAGGTCGCACTGCTGCGCCAGCATGTGCGTGAGCAGGGCGTAGCTGGCGATGTTGAACGGCACGCCGAGGAAGATGTCGGCGCTGCGCTGGTAGAGCTGGCAGCTCAGCTTTCCTTCGGCCACGTAGAACTGGAACAGGGCGTGGCAGGGCATGAGCGCCATCTTGTCGAGCTCGCCCACGTTCCAGGCGCTCACGAGGATGCGCCGGCTGTCCGGGTTGGTCTTGAGCTGCTGCACCACCTGTGCGATCTGGTCGATGTGGCCGCCGCCGGGCGTGGGCCAGGAGCGCCACTGCACGCCGTAGACCGGCCCGAGGTCGCCGGTCCGCGGGTCGGCCCATTCGTCCCAGATGGTCACGCCGCGCTCCTGCAGCCAGCGGGCGTTGCCGCTGCCCTGCAGGAACCACAGCAGCTCGTAGACGATGGACTTGAGGTGCACCTTCTTGGTGGTCACCAGCGGGAAGCCTTCGGCGAGGTCGAAGCGCATCTGGTGGCCGAAGACGCTCTTCGTGCCGGTGCCGGTGCGGTCGCTCTTGGCCACGCCGTGCTCGTACACGTGGCGCATCAGGTCTTCGTACTGCGAGCGGATGACGGGTGTCGGCATTTGATGAAAAAAGTGGCTCCAGCGCTTGTCCAGCAAGCGCTGGCAGCTATGGTTTGGAGAGTATGCAGCCCGGGTTCATCAGGCCCTGCGGATCGAGCGCCTGCTTGATGGCCCGCATCATGGACAGCGCCACCGGCGGCTCGTAGCGCTCCAGCTCGTGGGTCTTGAGCTGGCCCACGCCGTGCTCGGCCGAGAACGAGCCGCCGTACTGCGCCACCGCGTCGTAGACCAGCCGGTTCACGCGCGCTTCCTGATCGCGCAGGAAGGCCTTGCCGTCGTCACCCTCGGGCGCCTGCACGTTGTAGTGCAGGTTGCCGTCGCCCAGGTGGCCGAAGTTGACCAGCCGCACGCCGGGAATTTCGCGCGTGAGCAGCGCGTCGGCGTGCTCGACGAAGGCCGGGATGCGCGAGGCGGCGATCGAGATGTCGTGCTTGATGTTGAGCCCCTCCTCGGCCTGCGCCAGCGGGATGCTCTCGCGCACGTGCCACAGCTCGTGCGCCTGCGCCAGGCTCTCGGCCACCACGGCGTCGAGCACGCAGCCGTCTTCCATGGCCTGCTCCAGCAGGTGCTCGAAGCGCCCGCGCGCGTGTGCTTCGGATTCGCTGTCGGCGTTCTCCAGCAGCACGCAGTAGGGCGCGCCTTCCATGCCGGTGAACGGCACGCGCAGCTGCGGCATGTGCCGCACCACGAGCGAGAGCGCGAACTGGCCCATCACCTCGAAGCCCGTGAGCGAGGCGCCCAGGTGCCGGTGCGCCAGGCCCAGCAGGCGCACGGCCGCTTCCATGGAGGGCACGGCGGCCCAGGCGGTGAGCTCGGCCACGGGCTTGGGAAAGAGCTTCATCGTCGCGGCGGTGATGATGCCCAGCGTGCCTTCGCTGCCGATGAACAGGTGGCGCAGGTCGTAGCCGGTGTTGTCCTTGCGCAGGCCCGAGAGGCCGTCCCACACCTCGCCCTGCGGCGTGACCACTTCCAGCCCCAGGCACAGCTCGCGCGTGTTGCCGTAGCGCACCACCTGCGTGCCGCCGGCGTTGCTGCCGAGGTTGCCGCCGATCGTGCAGCTGCCTTCGGCGGCGAGCGAGAGCGGGAACAGCAGCCCCTGCCTGTCGGCGTACTCCTGCAGGGCTTGCAGGATGCAGCCGGCCTCCACCGTCACCGTGAGGTTGTCGCGGTCGATGGCGCGGATGCGGTTCATGCGCGCCAGGCTCAGCACCACCTGCGTGCCGGAATCGTCGGGCGTGGCGCCGACCGACAGGCCGGTGTTGCCGCCCTGCGGGATGATGGCCGTGCCGCGGGCGGCGCAGGCGCGCACCACGGCGGCGACCTCGGCCGTGCTGGCCGGGCGCACCACGGCCAGCGCCTTTCCCTTGCGGCGGCGGCGCCAGTCCTGCTCCCAGGCGGTGAGGTCGCCCTCGGCGAGGACGTGGTCGGCGCCGACGGCGGCGCGCAGGGTGTCAAGCAGATCGGTCATGGGGGGCAGCGGAGGGACGGGCCGCGCGCTGGCGCAGGCGGATGTGCGCCACGCAGGCGGCGAAGAGCAGCAGGCAGAGCGCGATTTCGGCGAGCGCCAGCCAGCGGCCGGGCGCCGGGTCGCTCCAGGCGCGCACCACGCCTTCGGTGAAATACAGCCACACCAGCAGGCTGACCCAGCGGTAGGTGTACATGCGGCGCTTGAGCAGGCCGGCCAGCGGCAGCGCCAGCGGCAAGGCCTTGAGCGCGAGCCACGAGCCACCCGGGCGCAGCGGCGCCAGCCGCAGCTCCCACGCCAGGCACAGCAGCACCAGTGCCAGCAGGCAGCCCGCGGCGAGCCAGCGGCTGGCCGCCACGCCGGGGGGCGCTGCGGGGAAAGCGGGGAGGGTCGAGGTCTGCATGTGCGGCGGAATCTGGGATCATAGGGGAATGAGGATCACTGCCCAGAGCGTCCAGCGCACGGCCCGCCGCCTGCTGCATTTCCCCTGGCTGGGCGTGGCCCGGCTGATGGCCAGGCGCTACCGCGAAGACCGCCTGGGCCAGACGGCGGCGAGCCTGACCTTCACCACGCTGCTGGCGCTGGTGCCCTTCGTCACCGTGGCGCTGGCGATCTTCTCCGCGTTTCCGATCTTCGCCGAGCTGGAGCAGGAACTGCAGGGGCGGCTGATGCAGAGCCTGATCCCGGAGAGCATCTCGCGTCCGGTGATGGGCTATCTCACGCAGTTCGCCGCCAAGGCCAGCCGCCTGGGCACGGTGGGCTTCTCGTTCCTGATCGTCACCGCGATCTCGCTCATCCTGACGATGGATCGCACGCTCAACACCATCTGGCGCGTGCCCCGCCTGCGGCCGCTGGGCCAGCGGGTGCTGATCTACTGGGCCCTGATCACGCTCGGGCCGCTGGTGCTCGCCGGCGGGCTGGTGCTGACGAGCTCGGTGGCGTCGGCCGCGTCGCACAGCCTGCGCGGCACGCTGCCGGGCGGCGCGCGGGTGCTGTTCGGCGCCATCGAGTTCCTCGTGCTCGCGGGTGGCATGTCGGCGCTCTACCACTACGTGCCCAACACGCCGGTGCGCTGGCGCCATGCGCTGGCGGGCGGGGTGTTCGTCGCGTTCGGGGTGGCGCTGGCCAAGAAGGGGCTGGGGATGTACCTGGCCTCGGTGCCGACGTATTCCGTGATCTACGGCGCCTTCGCCACGCTGCCCATCCTGCTGCTGTGGGTCTACCTGGCCTGGCTCATCGTCCTGCTCGGCGCGGTGGTGGCCGCCTACCTGCCGCGGCTGCGCGACGCGCTGGCGCAGGCGTCCGAGCCGCGGCGCACGCCGTTCGCCCTGGCGGTACAGATACTGCAGCAGCTGCATGCCGCGCGCACGCGCGCGCACCGCGGGCTCACGGCGGCCCAGCTGGCGCACCTGCTGCGCGTGGGGCAGCCGCAGCTGGCGCCGGCGCTGCAGGCGCTGCTGCAGCTGGACTGGGTGGCCCAGATCAACGAGGTGGCCGCTGGCGCGCGCGACCTGGCCGACGCGCGCCACGTGCTGCTCGCCGACCCCGCCACCACTGGGATGGCGCCGCTGGTGCAGCGCCTGCTGCTCGAGCGCACGCCCGAGCTCGAGCGCTTCTGGAGCAACACCGGCATGGAGGTGCTCAAGCTGGCCGACGTGCTGGAGCGGGGCGCGGCGCGCGAGCCCGCCTGAGCTCGCGGGCGGCGGTCACCGGCTGGCGTAGTCGGTGGTCCAGTAGGTGCGGTAGGTGGAATCGGGGTTGTAGCGGCAGCCGCCGCCCAGGTCCTGGTAGCTTGCGCTCATCAGGTTGCGGCAATGGCCCGGGCTGTCCAGCCAGCCCTGCACGGCCGAGGCGGCGGTCAGCGTGTAGCCCGCGGCGATGTTCTCGGCACCGGACTTCCCGGCATAGCCGGCCTCGGTGATGCGCTGCCAGTACGTGCTGCCGTCGGAGCCGGTGTGGCTGACGAAGTCGTGCGCGGCCATGTCGGCCGACTGGCGGTCCGCCGCGGCGGCCAGGGCGGTGTTCCAGCTGAGCGGCGCCGCCGCGGGCATCGCCGGCTTGCCGGCCTCGCACACCCGCGCCTGCGCCCGCGCGGCGTTGATCGCCGCCAGCAGGGCGTCCATGTCGCCGCAGGCCTGCGCCGCCGCCGGTGCGGGCGTGGCCCCGGGGGCCGCGGTGTCGTCGCCGCCGCCTCCGCCGCAGGCCACGACGGCCGCGCAAATGCCTGGGACCAGCGCGGCGCGCCACGACCGTGCATGTTTCATCGTCTTTTTCATCGATCCGCCTGTGGGTGTGCTGCCGCGAACGCGCCGCCGCCGGACCGCGAGGGTAACAAGGCCAAGGCGGCCTCTTCTCGCGGGGCCGTGTTTTCGAGCGCCATATTGCCTGGTGTTACATGCTTGCGGCCGCACGCCACCGGGCAATGAAAATGAATATCTGTTCATGTTCAGGGTAAACCCGCTTGGTGCTGGAGCCTGTAGCGGATACGCTGAAACACGAATTGTTATTCATGTTGCAGCCATGGCCCGGAACCTGCCGCCACCCCCCCGCCACCTGGTGCACGCGCCGCGCCAGCAGCGCGGGCGCGAGCGCCAGGACGCACTGATCCGCGCCGGCCTGCAGCTGACCGAGACGCGCCACTGGGACGAGGTCAAGGTGGGCGACATCGCGGCGGCGATCGGCTGCTCGACGGGCACGTTCTACACGCGCTTTCACACCAAGGCGGCGTACTTCGAGGTCCTGGTCGATCTCGTCACGCAGGCCATGCAGGCGCGCAGCAACGCCTTTTTCGAGGCGCCCGAGCGCGCGCTGGAGACCGAGTCGCAATTCATCGACCGCTGGGTGGCGCTGGGCCTGCACTCGTTTGCCACGCACCGGGGGCTGTACGCCACCGCCGTGGTCGAGCTGCGGCGCCTGCCGCGCGGGCAGGCCGCGCGCTCGCCGCTGCTGCGCTTTCGCGACCGCAGCCGGGCGCAGCTGCTGCAGGCCATGGGCCGCTGGCCGCGCTGGCAGACCGAGGCGGGCCAGCGGCAGCTGCTGTTCGCCCACCAGTTGCTGCAAGGCGTGCTGGTGAATGCCGCGCTCACCAACCCCGGCCCGCTGCGCCTGAAAGACCCGCGGCTGCACCACGAACTGGTGGCGCTGCTGCTGGCCTACCTCGGCCTACCCGCGCCGGCGGCAGCGGCCGATCCCCCGACCAGGAGCGAGACATGACCCCTGCACCCGATGCCGGCTGTGCGCACCGCGCGACCGTGGATTTCCAGCGCCTCGTGGCCGCGAGCCAGCCGCCGGCCGACGATGAGGACTTCGCCGACGCGCGCCGGGGCTTTCTCGGCACGCTGCCCGACGCCGCGGTCGCGCGCGCCGACGGCGGCATGGCCTGGAACCTGGCGGCCTACGGCTTCCTCGCGCAGGAACGGGCGCCCGACACGGTCAACCCCATCCTCTGGCGCCAGGCGCGCCTCAACTGCGAACACGGGCTGTTCCAGGTGACGCCGCGCATCTTCCAGGTGCGCGGCCTGGACATCGCCAACATCACCTTCATCGAGACCGGGCACGGCGTGGTCGCGTTCGACGCGCTCACCTGCCCGCAGACCGCGGCGGCGGCGCTCGCGCTGTACCGCCGGCACCGGGGCGAGCGGCCGCTGCTGGCGGTGATCTACAGCCACAGCCACGTGGACCACTTCGGCGGCGTGGCGGGGCTCGCCACGCAGCAGGACGTGGCCGCGGGCCGCGTGCAGATCATCGCGCCCGCGGGCTTCATGCGCGCCGCCGTGGCCGAGAACGTGCTGGCCGGCGTGGCCATGGGGCGGCGCGCGCAGTTCCAGTTCGGCCACACGCTGCCCGTGGGGCCCGCGGCGCAGGTGGACAGCGGCCTGGGCAAGAACCTGCCGCAGGGCCGCCCCAGCCTGATCGCGCCGACGCGCGAGATCAGCGAGCCGCACGAGGTGCTGGAGATCGACGGCCTGGTCATGGAGTTCCAGCTCGCGCCCGAGACCGAGGCGCCGGCCGAGATGCACCTGTTCATCCCGTCCGAGGGGGCGCTCAACCTGGCCGAGAACGCCACGCACACGCTGCACAACCTGTGCCCGCTGCGCGGCGCCAGGGTGCGCGACGCGCTCGCCTGGTCCAAGTACCTGAACGAGGCGCTGCACCACTGGGGCCCGCGCACCGAGGTGATCCTGGGCCAGCACCACTGGCCGACCTGGGGGCGCGAGCGCGCGCTGCGCTTCCTGGCCGAGCAGCGCGACCTGTACCGCTACCTGCACGACCAGACCGTGCGGCTGATGAACCACGGCCTGAAGGCCGCCGAGATCGCCGAGCGCCTGCAGCTGCCCCCGGGCCTCGCGGGCCGCTGGCACGCGCGCGGCTACTACGGCAGCGTGTCGCACAACGTCAAGGCGATCTGCCAGCACTACCTGAGCTGGTACGACGCGCACCCGGCCAGCCTGCACAAGCTGCCGCCGGTGGACGGCGCGCGCAAGTACGTCGCCTACATGGGCGGCGCCGACGCGCTGCTGGCCAGGGCGCGGCTGGATTTCGAACGCGGCGAGTTCCGCTGGGTGGCCGAGGTGGTGGCGCACCTGGTGTACGCCGAGCCCGAGAACCTCGCCGCCCGCGAACTCGCCGCCGCGGCGCTGGAGCAGCTGGGCTTCCAGGCCGAATCGGCCACCTGGCGCAACGCCTACCTGCTGGGCGCGCACGAGTACCGCGCCGGGCCGCCGCAACCCCAGCCCGGCGCGGGCGCCGCGCTGCTGCCGGCGCTGCCCAACGACCTGCTGTTCGACCTGCTGGCGATGCGCGTGGTCGCGCCGCGCGCCGAGGGCCTGGCCTTCGGCATGGCCTGGCATTTCACCGACAGCGGCGAGCACTGGCTGTGCACGCTCTCCAACGGGGCGCTGAGCAGCCTGCGGCTGGCGCACGCGCCCGAGGCCGACGTGAGCGCCGCGCTGGAGCGCGCCACGCTCGACGCGCTGCTGCTGCAGCAGCTCACGGCCGCCCAGGCGCTGGCCAGCGGCCGCCTCAGGCTGGCCGGCCAGGCCGCGCTGCTGGCGCAGTTCTTCGGCCTGCTGGACCGTTTCGCGGGCAATTTCCCGGTCGTCGACGCCGCCGTCGCGGCGCAATGAGGAGCAGGTGATGGCTGAAGCACTCACGTTCGACTACGTCATCGTCGGCGGCGGCTCGGCCGGCTGCGTGCTGGCGCATCGCCTGAGCAGCGATCCGGCGGTGCGCGTGGCGCTGGTCGAGGCCGGGCCCGCGAGCGGCGGGCGCTGGGTCAGCATCCCGGCGGGGCTGATCGGCACCGTGCCGACGCACAAACTCAACTGGGCGTTCGAGACCGTGCCGCAGGCCGGCCTGAACGGCCGGCGCGGCTACCAGCCGCGCGGCAAGGTGATGGGCGGCAGCTCCGCGATCAACGCCATGTGCTACATCCGCGGCCACGCGAGCGACTACGACGACTGGGGGGCGGGCGGCTGCAGCGGCTGGTCGTGGAGCGAGGTGCTGCCGTATTTCAAGCGCGCCGAAGGCTGCCTGGTGCCCGGGCTGGATGCCGGCGTGCACGGCTTCGACGGGCCGCTCAAGGTCAGCGAACTGCGCTCGCCCAGCGGCTTCAACCGGCTGGTGCTCGACGCCGCCGTGGAGTGCGGCCACGCGCGCAACGCCGACTTCAACGGCCCCGTGCAGGACGGCGTGGGCCTGTACCACGTGACGCAGGAGCGCGGCGTGCGCTCGGACACTGCGCGCGCCTACCTCGACCCGGTGCGCGGCCGCGCCAACCTGGTGCTGCTGGCGGGCGCGCACGCCACGCGCATCGTCTTCGAGGGCCGGCGCGCCACCGGCGTGGAAATCATCGAGGACGGCAGCAAAAAGCTGCTCACGGCGCGCGCCGAGGTCATCCTGAGCGCCGGCGCGTTCGGCAGCCCGCAGCTGCTGATGCTCTCGGGCGTGGGGCCGGGCAGCGACCTGCAGCGAATGGGCATCGCCTGCGTGGCCGACCGCGCGCAGGTCGGCGCCAACCTGCAGGACCACCCCGACGCCATCCTCACCCGGCGCGTGAACGACACGCGGCTGTTCGGCCTGAGCCTGCCCGGGCTGCGCACGCTCTGGCGCGCCTGGGGCCAGTACCAGCGCGACCAGTCGGGCCTGCTCTCGACCAACTACGCCGAAAGCGGCGGGTTCTTCCGCACCCGGCCTGGTCTGGCGCGGCCCGACGCGCAGTGGCACTTCGTCATGGGCATGGTGGACAGCCACGGCCGCAAGCGCCACCTGGGCCACGGCTTCAGCCTGCACACCTGCATCCTGCGCCCGAAGTCGCGCGGCGGCGTGAAGCTGGCCAGCAGCGACCCGCTGGCCGCACCGCTGATCGATCCGGCCTTCCTCACCCACCCCGACGACGTGGCCGCGCTGATCCGCGCCAGCCGCGCCACCGCCGAGCTGCTGCGCACCAAGGCGCTGGGCCTGTACGCGCAGACGCCGCTGATGCCCGAGCCCGACTGGCAGGGCGACGACGCCGAGATCGAGGCCTTCCTGCGCGCCCACGTGGACACCATCTACCACCCGGTGGGCACCTGCCGCATGGGCGCGGACGCCGGCGCAGTGGTGGACCCCGAGCTGCGCGTGCGCGGGGTCGAGGGCCTGCGCGTGGTCGATGCCAGCGTGATGCCCAGCCTGATCGGCGGCAACACCAACGCGCCCACCATCATGATCGCCGAGCGCACCGCCGACCTGATCGCCGAGCGCACCGGGGCCTGACCATGCCCCGCGCTCCCTGGTCTTGCTCCTTCCCCCGCTGGGGGAGGGAGAAATACAAGCCAGATCGGCCTCCAGCGCTTGACCAGCAAGCGCTGGCAGCTATCAAAACGGTAATACCCCCTTCGGGAGACAGCCCATGACCCAGGCCCGCATCGGCAAGACCGTCGCCGAATCCACGCCGCACTGGCCCGCGCCGCCGCGCCGCCCCGCGGGCGCGCCCAACATCCTGCTGGTGCTGTTCGACGACGTGGGCTTCTCCGATTTCGGCTGCTACGGCTCCTGCATCCGCACGCCCACCATCGACCAGCTTGCCGCGCGCGGCCTGCGCTACAGCGGCTTCCACACCACGGCGATGTGCTCGACCACGCGCGCGGCGCTGCTGACCGGGCGCAACCACCACGCGGTCGGCATGGGATGCCTCGCCAACTTCGACAGCGGCTTTCCCGGCTACCGCGGCAAGATCGGCCACGACGCCGGCACGCTCGCCGAGATGCTGCGCCCGCACGGCTGGCGCAACTACATGGTCGGCAAGTGGCACGTGGTGCCGCTGACGCAAAGCGGCCCGGCCGGCCCGTTCGACGGCTGGCCGCTCGGGCGCGGGTTCGACCGCTACTACGGCTTCATGGACGCCGAGACCGACCAGTTCGCGCCGGAACTCGTGCGCGACAACACGCACATCGACCCGCCGGGCACGTTCGAGACCGGCTACCACCTGAGCAGCGACCTGGTCGACCAGTCCATCCGCATGCTCGCCGAGCACCAGGCCGATGCGCCCGACGCCCCGTGGCTGCTGTGGCTGGCGTTCGGCGCCTGCCACGCGCCGCACCAGGCGCCGCAAGAGCTGATCCGCGGCTACGACGCGCAGTTCGCCCACGGCTGGGACGTGGAGCGCGCCGAGCGCCTGGCGCGGCAGAAGGCGCTCGGCCTGGTGCCGCCGGACACCGAACTGCCGCCGCGCAACGACGGCGTGCCCGCGTGGGACACGCTGGGCGCCGACGAGCAGCGCGTCTTCACCCGGCTGCAGAGCGCCTACGCGGCGATGCTGACGCACGCCGACGCCCAGCTCGCGCGGCTGGTGCAGTTCCTTGAAGCCAGCGGCATGGCCGAGGACACGCTGGTGCTGGTGCTGTCGGACAACGGCGCCAGCCAGGAGGGCGGCGCGGCCGGCTTCGTCAACGCCATGGGCCCGTACAACCTGCGCCGCGAGGACATGGCGGAGAAGCTCGCGCGCATCGACGAGATCGGCGGCCCGGGCACGCACGCCAACTTCCCGCACGGCTGGGCGATGGCGTCCAACACCCCGCTCAAGCGCTACAAGCAGAACACCCACGGCGGCGGCATCCGCGACCCGCTGGTGCTGGCCTGGCCCCGCGGCATCGCCGCGCGCGGCGAGCTGCGCCACGGCTTCTGGCACGCGCGCGACCTGCTGCCCACGCTGCTCGAGGTCTGCGGCGTCGCGCCGCCCGAAGCGATCGCGGGCGTCGCCCAGCAGCCCGTCACCGGCGAGAGCCTGGCGCCCACCTTCGGCCGGGCGCAGGCCATGTCGCGCCGAGGGCCGCAGCTGTTCGAGATGTTCGGCCACCGCGGCCTGTGGCACGAGGGCTGGAAGGCCGTCACCTGGCACGCGCCGGGCACGGCGTTCGACGCCGACCGCTGGGAGCTCTACCACCTGGATGAAGACTTCGCCGAGAACCGCGACCTGGCCGCGCAGGAGCCCGAGCGCCTGGCGCGCATGCAGCAGCTGTGGTGGGGCGAGGCCGAGGCCAGCCAGGTGCTGCCGCTGGACGACCGCTTCGGCGCGCGCTTCGCCGAGAACGCGCAGCGCGCCCAGGGAGCCCGCACGCGCTTCGTCTTCCACGCCGGCATGGGCCACCTGCCGAGCGACGTGGCGCCCGACCTGCGCGCGCGCGGCTACCGCATCGAGGCGCGGGTGCTGATCCCCGAAGGCGGCGCCGAGGGCGTGCTCGTCGCCCACGGCGACGCCACCAGCGGCTACAGCCTCTACCTGCAGGACGGCCATCTGGTGCACGACCTGAACGTCGGCGGCGTGCACCAGGTGCTGCGCTCCGACCGTGCCGTGGCGCCGGGCCGGCGGCGCCTCGCCGTGCGCATGCGGCTCGGGCCGCTGGTGCTCACCCCGCCGGTGCCGGGCCACGGCCGCATCGCCGTGCCCGCGAGCCGCACGGCCAGCCTCTGGATCGACGACGAGCCGGTGGCCGAGGGGCCGTGCGCGCTCGGCTTCGCCACGCTGATTTCCTGGTCCGGCCTGGACATAGCGCGCGACCGGGGCAGCCCGGTCTCGGCCTACGCCGCGCCGTTTGCCTTCACTGGCCGGCTGCTGTACGTGGCGGTCGACCTCGAGCCGCAGCAGCCGCTGCACGGCGACGGCCTGGGCCGGGCCGAGATGGCGCGCCAGTAAACCCCCCATCCCCCCCGCAGGAGACACGCGATGGCCTTCTTCGCCCTCCAGACGCCCGCCGGCGCCGACGTGCAGTTCCCGCCGCGGCGCCAGGCGCGCTACGCGCTGCTGGTCCTGTTCCTCGGCTACATGCTGGCCTTCGTCGACCGCAACGTGGTCTCGCTCCTGGTCGTGCCCATCGAGCACGACCTGGGCCTGTCCGACGTGCAGATGGGGCTGCTGCGCGGCACTGCGTTCGCCATCTTCTATTCGGTCTTCGGCCTTCCGATCGCCTGGCTGGTGGACCGCTACAACCGGCGCAACATCGTCGCCGCCGGGGTCGGCATCTGGAGCGCGATGACCGTGCTCGCGGGCCTGAGCCGCAATTTCATGGGCTTCTTCGGCGCGCGCGTCGGCGTCGGCGCGGGCGAGGCGGCCATCCTGCCGAGCGCCACCTCGCTGATCGCCGACTACTTCCCGCCCGAGAGGCGCGGCCGCGCGATGGGCGCGTTCGCCTCGGGCATCTTCATCGGCACGGCGCTGGCGCTGATCGGCGGCGGCTTCGTGCTCGACCGGCTGCACGGCCGGACCGTGACGCTGCCGCTGCTCGGCCTGCTGCAGCCCTGGCAGGTGGTGCTGGTGGGCGCGGGGCTGCTGGGGGTGCCGCTGTTTTTCGCCGTGCTCTTCATGCGCGAGCCGCTGCGGCTGTACCTGCGGCGCAGCGCCGGCGGCGGCGGTGAAGAGGGCGCGCCGGGCTTCTTCGAGAGCTTTCGCGCGCACCGGCGGGCGCTCGGCGCGCACTTCGTCGGCTTCACCGCCATGGGGTTTGCCTCGTATGGCGCGACCTCGTGGCTGCCCACGCTGTTCATGCGCGAGCACGGCTGGAGCGCGCTGCAGGTGGGCACGCGGCTGGGCATCGTCGCGCTGGTGCTCGGGCCGCTGGGCGCGATCATCGGCGGCGCGATCGCCGACCGGCTGGAGAAGAGCGGCCAGCGCGCGGGCAAATTCATCGTCGGCGCGCTCGCCGCGGCGCTCACCTTCGTGCCCGCGCTGGTGCTGGGCCTGTCGGGCAACGCCTGGGTCACCTACGCCGCCGGCGCGGTGCTCACCTTCACCATCAGCCTGGTCTGGGGCGTGGCCCCGGGCGCGCTGCAGGAGATCGCGCACGGCGCGGTGCTGGGCCGCGTGGTGGCGGTCTACACCGCGCTGCTCAACCTGGTCGGCCTGGGGCTGGGGCCGCCCAGCATCGCGCTGATCGGCGAGTCGATCGCCGGCAGGCACGGCGGCCTGGGGCTGGCGATCGCCATCGTGATCCCGCTCGCCTGCCTGGTCGCGCTGGCGGCGTTCGCCACCAGCATGGGGGCGTACCGGCAGGCGCGGGCGGACCTGGGGCAGTAGGCGCGGCTCAGACCGCGGAGGCTTCGAGCGCCAGGTCGCTCTCAGGATAGGCCACGCAGGGCAGCACGTAGCCGTCCTCGAGGTCCTGGTCGGACAGCACGTGCCACTGCACCTCGTAGCGCACCTGGCCGCGCGCCAGCCGGCCGATGCAGGTGCCGCAGGTGCCGCTGCGGCACGAGCTCGGCCAGTCCACGCCGCCCTGCTCCAGCGAGTCGAGCAGGGGCCGGTCGGCCCACGCGTCCACCTGCGTGTCTTCGCCCTCGATGCGGGCGATGAAAAACCGTGTCGCGGAGCTGGTATCCATGGCTGAATCCAAGAGTCTGGTACGGCTGTAGCGCTTGTCCATCAAGCGCGAGCAGCTATCTTTATGGTAGGGAGCACCGGCGATGGCCGGCGCGCGGATTGTCCCACGCGTGCCGCGCCGGGTCGCGCCGCGCCTTGTACGATGGCGCCGTTCGTCTTTGCGGGAGCCCCCATGTCCGATTCCGACACGCGCCAGGCCGAGCGGCCCGATTTTTCCCGGGGGGCCGCCTGGGTGCGCGGCCGCTACCTGCCGATCGACGAGGCCAGCATCCCGCTGACCGACTGGGGCTTCCTGCGCTCCGACGCGGCCTACGACGTGGTGACCGTCTGGGACGGCGCATTCTTCCGGCTCGACGAGCACCTGGCGCGCTTCGCCGCCAGCTGCCGGCATTTCCGCCTCGATCCGGGGCGCGGCAGCGGCGACGTCGAGCAGGTGCTGACGCAGTGCGTGCGCCTGTCGGGCCTGCGCCGCGCCTACGTGGAGATGATCGTCACGCGCGGGCAGCCGCCCTGGGGCTCGCGCGACCCGCGCCAGGCGGTCAACCAGTTCTACGCCTTCGCCGTGCCCTACGTCTGGATCGCCGACGAGGCGCAGCGCGAGCGCGGGCTGCGCATGCAGGTCAGCGGCGTGCCGCGCATCGCCTCGGCCAGCGTGGACGCGCGCGCCAAGAACTACCACTGGCACGACCTCACCACCGGCCTCTTGGGCGCGCTCGACGCCGGGGCCGACACCGTGGTGCTGGGCGACGGCGCGGGCCACGTGGTCGAGGGGCCGGGGTTCAACCTGTTCTGCCTGACGGCCGATGGCGTGCTCGCCACCCCCGCCAGCGGCGTGCTCGAGGGCATCACCCGGCGCACGGTGGTGGAGATCGCGCAGGCGCTGGGCCTGCCGCTGCAGCAGCGGGCGCTGCCGGCCGCCGAGCTGCGCGCGGCGCGCGAGGTCTTCATCACCAGCTCCGCCGGCGGCGTGATGCCCGTCACCCAGGTCGACGGCAGGCCGGTGGCCGACGGCCGGGTGGGCGCCGTGACGCGGCGCATCGTGCAGACCTACTGGGACTGGCACCGCGACCCGCGCTACAGCCGCGCCATCGACTACGCGGCGCAGGGCTGAGAAGGCGTGAACGAACCCCTCATGCCCGCCTTGACCGCCAAAACCTGCCCGCTCAGCGTTGCAAATGCTCGCCGTAGCCCGGGCTACGACTGCGCTTTGCGTCTTGACCGGACAGGTTTTGGCGATCCTTTCGGGCACTCGCGGTTCATTCACACCTTCTGAGTCTCAAGAAAACAGCGCGTCGAAACCCTCGCTCGGCAGGAACAGGCGCCCGCGCCGGCACAGCCGCGTGGGGCCGGGCAGCGCCCGTTCGCGCACCGGGTGGTGCGCGTCGCCGGGGTAGCAGTGGAACAGCACGCCGTCCTGCTCGAAGGGCTTGGGCTCGATGGTCGGCGGCTTGCGGCGGCGCGCGTCGGCCAGCGCCTGGGCGGCGCTGGCGTAGCGGCTCAGGTGCGCCAGGCTCATGATCTGCGGCGGCGCGAGCTCCAGGGCGCCGTCGCGGTAGCGCTCGAGCGCGGCGCGCGGGGTGATCCAGACGCTGGCGGTGGTCTCCTCGTTGTCGTGCTGCGCGTGCTGGTGCTCGGGCGCCTGGGCGATGAAGAAGCGCGCGTCGAAGCGCCGCGTGGCCAGCGCCGGCACCTCGGGCGTGACCCAGCGCGACCACGGCGCGAGCTGGCGCGTGGCCATGCGCAGGCCGAGCGCGGCCAGCACCCGGGCGAAGGGCTGGCCGTCGTGCAGCATGTGGCGCGCGCGCGGCGCGTCCGGCGGCGCGCCGCCCTCGACCGGCTCGGCCAGCAGCATGCCGCATTCCTCCAGCGCCTCGCGCAGCGCCGCGATGTGCAGGCCGGCGGCGGTGAGCGCGCTGGTGCCGGGCTCGCCCAGGCCCTCGTGCAGCGCCTGCGGCGCCTGGTCCAGCAGCGCGGTGCTGGCGCTGGAGTGGTCGGCCTCGTCGAGCTTGCCGCCCGGGAAGACATACATCCCCGCCATGTTCGCCAGGCGCGCGTCGCGCCGCAGCAGCAGCGTCTGCAGGCCTTCGGCGCTGTCGCGCAGCAGCACGACGG
The DNA here is from genome assembly GCA_963205525.1 of Pseudomonadota bacterium. Next base: position 17,952 of record CAUJJP010000230.1, read on the forward strand.
TGGCCGCGTCGCGCGGAATCTGGGGAGGGACGGGGGCGTTTTCGGGCATGGCGGTTGTCGCTGGATTGACTCTGGCGCGCAGACCTGTCGCTTACAGTGTCGCGCCTGCCCGGGCCGCGCGCGCCGGGCTGGCATCGATCGGTACTTTGCAACAGGAGGCTTGCGCCATGGGTTTGGATTTCAAGGGTCGGGTGGCTATCGTAACGGGAGCGGGGGGCGGACTCGGGCGCCAGCACGCGCTGGCGCTGGCGGCGCGCGGCGCCAGGGTGCTGGTCAATGACCTGGGCGGCGCGGTCGATGGCAGCGGCGGCTCGGTCTCGGCGGCGCAGGCGGTGGTCAACGAGATCCAGGCGGCGGGCGGCGAGGCCCTGGCCAATGCGGCCTCGGTGACGGATTTCGCCGCGGTGCAGGCCATGGTGCGGCAGGCCGCGGATGCCTGGGGCCGGGTGGACATCCTGGTGAACAACGCCGGCATCCTGCGCGACAAGTCGTTCGGCAAGATGGAGATGGACGACTTCCGCCTCGTGGTGGACGTGCACCTGATGGGCGCGGCCCACTGCTGCAAGGCGGTGTGGCCACACATGGTGGCGCAGGGCTACGGGCGCATCCTGATGACCACCTCGTCCACCGGGCTCTATGGCAATTTCGGGCAGACCAACTACGGCGCCGCCAAGCTGGCGCAGGTCGGCATGATGCAGACGCTGTCGATCGAGGGCGCCAAGCACGGCATCCATGTGAACGCGCTCGCGCCCACGGCGGCCACGCGCATGACCGAGGGCCTGATGCCCGCCGAGGTGCTGGCGGCGCTGCAGCCCGCGGCCGTGGTGCCCGCCATGCTGGTGCTGACCCACGAGAGCGCCCCGACGCGCACCATCCTGTGCGCCGGCGCGGGCGGCTTCGAGGCGGCGCACATCACGCTCACGCAGGGGATCTACCTCGGCACCGGCGAGCAGGTGCCCGAGGAGCTGGCGGCGCGCCTGGCGCAGGTGATCGACCGCAGCGGCGAGCAGGTGCCGCAGAGCGGCTCGGCGCAGGGCCAGCTCGAGGTCGGCAAGGCGATGACGGCGCGCCGCTGAATGCCCGACGCGGCTTCGCAGGTGCTGGCGGGGCGGCGCACGCGGCGCGGCGCGGCGTGCTAAGTTCCGCGAACTCGAAAAAAAGCACGCACATCATGAGCACACTGCAAGCGCGCACCGCCGCGCTCACCGCCGAGCGCCTGGCCGGCATGCGCCGCGGGATCGAGAAGGAGGGCCTGCGCGTCCTGGCCTCGGGCGAGCTGGCGCTCACGCCGCACCCCAGGGCGCTGGGCTCGGCGCTGACGCACCCCAGCATCACCACCGACTACAGCGAATCGCTGATGGAGCTCATCACCCGGCCGCACGCCAGCGTGCAGGCCTGCCTCGACGAGCTGTGCGAGCTGCACCAGGCGGCGCTGCGGGTGCTCGCGCGCCAGCCCGAGCCCGAGGTGCTGTGGGCCTCGAGCATGCCCAGCCTGCTGCCCCCGGACGAGACCATCCCCCTGGGGCGCTACGGCTCGTCCAACAGCGGCCGCGCCAAGAGCGTCTACCGCATGGGGCTGGGCCACCGCTACGGCAGGCGCATGCAGACCATCGCGGGCATCCACTACAACTGGTCGCTGCCGGGCGTGGAGACCGACCAGTACTTCGCGCTGATCCGCAACTTCCGCCGCCACTCCTTCGTGCTGCTCTACCTGTTCGGCGCCTCGCCCGCGCTCGGGCCGCGCTTCGTCGAGGGCCGCCAGCACGGCCTGCAGGCGCTGGGCGCGCAGGGCAGGGCGCTCGGGCTGCCGCACGCCACTTCGCTGCGCATGGGGCGCCTGGGCTACCAGAGCGACGCGCAGGCCAGCATCGCGGTGAGCTACAACGGGCTGCAGGGCTTCGCCGCGTCGCTGCACGAGGCGCTCACCAGGCCCTATCCGGCCTACGAGGCCATCGGCGTGCGCAGCCTAGGCGGCGACTACAACCAGCTCGGCACCAGCCTGCTGCAGATAGAGAACGAGTTCTACGGCACCATCCGCGCCAAGCGCACGGTGCGCAGCGGCGAGCGCCCGCTGCATGCGCTGCGCGAGCGCGGCGTCGAGTACATCGAGGTGCGGCTGATGGACATCAACCCGCTGGTGCCGGTGGGCATCACGGCGCAGACCATGCGCGTGATCGACCTGTTCCTGCTGCACTGCCTGCTCTCGGACAGTCCGCCGGACACCCCCGAGGAGATCGCCGCGCTCAAGCGCAACCAGCACCTCACGGCCGAGCGCGGGCGCGAGCCGGGCCTGCGCCTGGCGCGCGGCGGCGAGCAGGTGCTGCTGGCCGACTGGGGCCGGGAGCTGCTGGCCGAGTGCGCGCCGATCGCCGCGCACGTCGATGCGGTGCAGGGCGGCAGCGCCTACGCCGAGGCGCTCGCGGCCGCGCAGCAGGCGTGGCAGGCGCCCGGGACCACGCCGTCGGCGCAGGTGCTGGCCCGCCTCGGCGCGCTGCACGACAACGACTTCATCGCCTTCGCCGGCGACTGCTCGCGCACCGCCGGCCAGCTGCTGCTGGCGCGGCCGTGGACGCTGGCGCAGGAGCAGCACTACCGCCGGCTGGCCGGGGAGTCGCTGGCCAGGCAGCGCGAGATCGAGGCGTCGGACACCATGTCGTTCGAGCAATGGCGCCTGCGCTACATGGCGCAGGAGCAGTTTGCAGTTTGAAAAAGAGAGCGCCTTGCGCTTACGGGGCGGGCGTTTTCGGCCGAAAGTCGCACCATTGGGCGACGCTGCATTCCCAGCAGCGCGGCGTGCGCGCCTGGCAGACGTAGCGGCCCAGCAGGATCAGCCAGTGGTGCGCGTCGCCCAGGTAGCGCCCGGGCACCCGCTCCAGCAGCCTTTGCTCCACCGCCAGCGGGGTCTTGCCGGGTGCCAGGCCGGTGCGGTTGCCCACGCGGAAGATGTGCGTGTCGACCGCCATCGTCGGCTCGCCGAACGCCACGTTGAGCACCACGTTGGCCGTCTTGCGGCCCACGCCCGGCAGCCGCTCCAGCGCTTCGCGCGTGCGCGGCACCTCGCCGCCGTGCCGCTCGATCAGGAGGCGGCAGGTCTGCAGCAGGTTGGCGGCCTTGGTGTGGTACAGCCCTATGGTCCGGATGTAGCCCTTCAGGCCGTCCAGCCCCAGGGCGAGCATGGCCTGCGGCGTGTTGGCCACCGGAAAGAGGCGGCGCGTGGCCTTGTTCACGCCCACGTCGGTGGCCTGCGCCGACAGCAGCACGGCGACCAGCAGCTCGAAGACGCTGGTGTATTCGAGCTCGGTGGCGGGGTGCGGGTTGGCGGCCTGCAGCGTGGCGAAGAACGATTCGATGGCGGCGCGGTTCATGGCCGCATTGTCGCCGCGCGCGGGGCTGCGCGATTGACGACAATGCGGTCCTCGATTCCCAGCCGACAGAAAGAGACCGTTTCATGCCCATCTCCTTTGCCCCGCGCCTCGACCAGGTGGAAACCTCCGCGATCCGCGAACTCTTCAAGCTGCTCGGCAAGCCCGGCATCATCAGCTTCGCCGGCGGTTTTCCCGACAGCGCGATGTTCGACGTCGAGGGCATACGCGAGGCCAGCGCGCGCGCGCTCGCCGAGGAGCCCGGCGCGGCGCTGCAGTACGGCGCGACCGAGGGCTACGACCCGCTGCGCGAGCAACTGGCGGGTTTCATGGCGGGCAAGGGCGTGCCCGGGGTGGCGCCCCAGCACCTGATCGTCACCACCGGCAGCCAGCAGGCGCTCGACCTGGTGGGCAAGACCCTGATCGGGCAGGGCGACAAGGTCATCGTCGAGGGCCCGACCTTTCTCGCCACCATCCAGTGCTTCCGGCTCTACGGCGCCGACCTGGTGAGCGCGCCGATCGACGCGCACGGCGTGCAGACCGATCGCCTGGAGCAGCTCATCGCCGAGCACAGGCCCAAGCTGGTCTATCTGATCCCCACCTTCGGCAACCCGAGCGGCGCGATGCTGAGCCTGGAGCGGCGCAGGCGCGTGCTTGAGCTCGCCGTCAAGTACCAGACCGTGATCGTCGAGGACGATCCCTACGGCGACCTGTATTTCGGCGAGGCGCCGCCGCCCAGCCTGCTCGCGCTTTCCAGCCAGGTGCCGGGCAGCCGCGAGCAGCTGGTGCACTGCGGCTCGCTCTCCAAGGTGCTCTCGCCGGGGCTGCGCGTGGGCTGGATGATCGCCCCGCCCGAGCTGCTGGCCAAGGCGACGATGTGCAAGCAGTTCAGCGACGCGCACACCAGCACCTTCGCCCAGGCGACGGCGGCGCACTACCTCAAGGCCGGGCGTATGCCCGCGACGCTGGCGCGCGTGCGCGGCGTCTACGCCGAGCGCGCCCGGGCGATGGGGGACGCGCTGCGCCGCGACCTGGGCGACGCGCTGGCGTTCACGCAGCCGGGCGGCGGCCTGTTCATCTGGGCGCGCCTGACCGGCGCGGGCGGCCGGGTGGCCGACGGCAACGCCTTCGCCCGGCAGGCCATAGAGCAGGGCGTGGCCTTCGTGCCGGGGGCGCCGTTCTTCTGCGCCGAGCCCGACCCGGCGACGCTGCGCCTGTCCTTCGCCACCGCCAACGTGGACAAGATCCGCGAGGGCGTGGGGCGCCTGGCGCGGGCGCTCGCGCACCCGGCGCCATGACCGCGGCGGCAGAGCAGCGCATCGAGGCGCTGGAGGTCAAGGCGGCGTACGCCGAGGATCTGCTGGAGCGGCTCAACCTGGCGCTCTATCGCCAGCAGCAGGCGATCGACCGGCTGCAGGCGCAGCTCGCGCAGTTGCGCCTGCAGCTGCGCGACAGCGGCGAGCCGGCGCGCCAGGCCGATCCGCGGGCCGAGATCCCGCCGCATTACTGAAGGGCAGCGTCAGGTTCGATGGTGTCGGGGAAGACGCCGAAGAAGCCGCGGAACAGGTTGCGCGCGATGCCGTGGGCGACGAACTGGAACTCCTGCGCCACCTCGGGCGCGAAGAGCCGCTCGGTGTGCTTCTTCCACAGGCCCAGCCAGGCGGCGAAGTGCGCCGGCGCCACGCCTTCGAGCGCCATGTGCTTGCCGAACACGTTGCCCTGGAAGCTGCGCGCGCCCAGCATCACGGTGCTCCAGAAGCTCACCATGCGCGGCAGGTGCGTGTCCCAGCGGTCGCCGATGGCGCCGTCGAATACCGGGCCGAGCAGCGGGTCGGCGCGCACGTCGGCGTAGAACTCGTGGACCAGGCGGGTCACGCTGTCGCTGTCGGGGGGCAGGAAGGAGGTCGTGGTCATGGTGCGGGTGCAATCCGTGGGCCTTCGGGCGGCGCCACCGGGCGCGGGCATTTTAAATCCATAAAATGCATTTCAAATGACTGTTTGGTGAACGCGCATGCATTTGACGCAATGGACCGATTACGCGCTGCGGGTGCTGATGTACTGCGCCGCCTACGAGGGGCGCGAGCAGCCGGTGACGATCAACGAGATCGCGCAGGCGCACGGCATCTCGCGCAGCCACCTGACCAAGATCGTGCGCCAGCTCGGGGGCCTGCAGCTGCTCGATACCACGCGCGGGCGCGGCGGCGGCATGCGCCTGATGCGCCCGCCCGGCGAAATCGCCGTCGGCGCGGTCGTGCGGGCCACCGAACCGAGCCTGGAGATGGCAGAATGCTTCGACGCGCAGCGCACGGAGTGCCGTATCAGCAGCAACTGCAACCTCAAGGGCGTGCTCGAACGCGCCACGCGCAGCTACCTCGCGGTGCTCGATGGCGTCACGCTGGCCGATCTGGTGCCGTCGCGCGCACCGGCCGCGGGCGGCGACGGGGTCCTGCCCCTCGTCCCCGGCGTGCCGCCGACCTTTTCCCTCCCTGGCCGCTCCACGGTGCACCGCGTGCGCTCGGTGCGCTGAGAATCCCGGGCCGATCCAACAGCCGTTCAGAACCAGACCATGCTTGCCAACCTCACTCCCTTCCTGCTGCACTGGGCCATCACGGCGTTCGGCCTGTGGGTGGCCAGCCATGTGTTCAAGGGGCTGCGCTTCGAGGGCGGCGGCGCGCTGGTGGTGGCGGCCCTGCTGCTGGGGCTGGCCAACGCGGTGGTGCGGCCGCTGCTCGTGCTGCTGACCTTGCCGCTCACGCTGCTCACCTTCGGGCTGTTCCTGCTGGTGATCAACGCGCTGGTGCTGATGCTGGTGGCCGCGCTGGTGCGGGGCTTTCACCTGGACGGCTTCTGGACGGCGTTCTGGGCCAGCATCTTCATGTCACTGCTCAGCCTGGTGCTGGGCGCCTTCGTGCTGGGCGGCACGCCCGAATACAAGATACGCACCGGCCCCGGGCTGCGCGGCTGGGTCTGACGCCGCGCCCGTGCCGCCGAGCGGTTCGGGCACGAGCGCCTGCGCGCGCCGCGAGCGGAACAGCGCCGCGCGCATCAGGAAGATGCTGGTGACCGGCGCCGTGATCGCCACGAACAGCGCGACCAGCAGCACTTGCGGCACCGGGGTGTCCCGCGCCAGCCAGAAATAGAGCCAGGTGGGGTGCACGATGCACCAGGTGGCCATGGTCGCGATGATCGCCGGCGCATGCACGCGCGAGAAAAAGCGGGGCAGGGTCAGCAAGCCCCAGGAGCCGATGAGCGCGATCGCCGCGCCGCACAGCACCAGCAGCGAGACGACGAGGTCGAGCCACTGCGGCAGGGCGGGCGGCGTCATTCGATGATCTCCCCGCGCAGGAGGAACTTGGCCAGCGCCGTGGTGCCGACGAATCCGAGCAGCGCGATGGTGAGCGCCGCCTCCAGGTACAGGGTGCTGCCATGGTGCAGGGCCAGCACCAGCATCAGCAGCATGCCGTTGAGGTAGATGCCGTCGAGCGCCAGCACGCGGTCTTGCGCCGCGGGGCCGCGCAGCGCGCGCGCCAGGCACAGCAGCATGGCCAGCGTGAGCAGCAGCATGGCCAGCGGCAGCGTCCAGGACAACAGGGGGCCGTTCATGGTTCGAAAATCTCCATCAGGGGTCTTTCGTAGTGGGTCTGCACGTGCCGCACGATCTCCTGCGCGTCGGCCACCTCCAGCACGTGCAGCATCAGCATGGAGCGGTCCGCGGAGAGCTCGGCCCAGACCGTGCCCGGCGTGATGCACACGATCATGGCCAGCACCGCGAGCGCGTTGGGGTCGCGCACCTGCAGCGGGATGTGCACGAAGCCCGCGGGGTGCGGGCGCCGCGAGGGCCGCAGCAGGTAGCGCAGCACCGCGATGTTGGAGCGGGTGGTGTCGAGCACCACCCTCAGGCACAGCCGCGCGATGGCCGCCGGGTGGCGCACCCGTACCCGCCGCGGCCGCAGGCCTTGCAGCAGCAGCGGCAGGGCGAGCGCCAGCACGCCGCCCAGCAGCAGCTGCCCGGCGCCCGCGCCGGGGTGCAGCAGCCACCAGGCGGCGAACAGCCCGATGGAAACCAGCGGCGCCACGAGCCATCCGGTCATGGGTGCGCCCCCGGCAAGTGGGCCGGCGCGCCGGGTGCCGGGCGCGGCGGCGTCTGCATCACCGCGCCGATGTAGGGCGCGGGGGCGTGCAGCGCCTGCGCCGCGGCCGTGGTGTAGCGCAGGACGGGCTCGGCGTACACGGTCCAGGCGGCACAGGCCGCGAGCAGCGCGGCGATCGGCAGGCCTTCGAGGATGCGCAGCCGGGGCGCGGCGCGCGTGTGCGCCGCCCAGAAGTTGCGCGCCCCGGCACGGGTGAGCGAGACCAGCGTGGCCAGGCCCGTGCCCAGCATCAGCGCCAGCGTCAGCCAGGTGGCGCCGGCCGTGCCGCTCCAGGTTTCGCGTGCCAGCAGGGCGCTCAGCATGGCGAATTTGCCGACGAAGCCCGACAGCGGCGGCAGGCCGCTCAGGATCAGCGCGGTGAGCACGAACCCGAGCCCGAGGAAGGCGGCCGCGCCCTGGATCACGCGGCCGACGAGGATGTGTTCGTCGTCGTCCAGGTTCCAGCCCTCGGTGGGCAGCAGCTCGGGCGTGAGGAAGGGCACGTCGTCGCGTCCTCCGTCCGCCCTGGAGCTGCCTTCGCTCTGCCAGCGCTCGATCAGGTCGGCCAGCAGGAACAGCACGGCCACGGCCAGCGTGGAGCTGGGAAGGTAGTACAGCAGCCCGGCGGTCACCCCGGCCTGGCCGAACCCCATGACGGCCAGCAGCGTGCCCGAGGAGAGCACGGCGGCATAGCCCGCCAGGTGCGTCAGGCGCTGCGTGCCGAGCATGCCGAGCGCCGCCAGGGCCATGGTCGCCAGGCCTGTCCCGATGAGCCAGGGCCCGCCCCAGTGCGCCGAGGCGCCGGCCGCGTCGCCGAACCACAATGTCCACAGGCGCAGCAGCGCGTACACGCCGACCTTGGTCAGCACCGAGAACAGCGCGCCGACCGGCGCCACGGCCGCGCCGTAGGCCGGCACCAGCCAGAAATTGAGCGGCCAGACCGCCGCCTTGATGAGGAAGGCCGCCGCGAGCACCGCCGAGCCCGCGTGCAGCAGCCCGCGGTCGCCTGCCGCCACCTGCGGCACGATGCGCGCCAGATCGGCCATGTTGAGCGTGCCGGTGATGCCGTAGAGCACCGCCGCGCCGATCAGGAACAGCGAGGAGGCCGCCAGGTTGAGCGCGATGTAGTGCAGGCCCGATTGCACCCGGGCCCGCCCGGAGCCGTGCAGCAGCAGCCCGTAGGAGGCGGCCAGCAGGATCTCGAAGAAGACGAACAGGTTGAACAGGTCGGCCGTGAGGAAGGCGCCGGCCAGCCCCGTGAGCTGGAACTGGAACAGCGAGTGGTAGAGCACGCCCGCGCGGTGCCAGCGCGCCGCCGCGAAGACGATGGAGGCCAGCGCCACCACGGCGCAGGTCGCCAGCATCAGCGCGCTGAGCCGGTCGAGCACCAGCGCGATGCCGAAGGGTGCCGGCCAGTTGCCCGGGAGGTACACCGTGAGCGAGGCGGTGGCGCCCTGGTGCGTCCACAGCAGCAGCAGGATGGCCAGCAGCAGCCCGGCGAGCGTCGAGGCGATGCTGATCAGGAGCTTGAGCCGCTCGCGCTCTTCCCTGATCAGCAGCAGCAGCGCCCCGGTGGCCAGCGGCAGCGCGATCGGCGCCAGCATCAGGTGGGGCATGCATTGCCCGGTGAGCGCGACCAGTGCGTTCATGCCGCGGGCTCGTCGGTGGGGGCGCCGTCCACGTGGTCGTTGCCGGCGATGCCGCGCAGCGCCAGCAGCACCACGAGCAGCAGCGCGGTCATCGCGAAGCCGATGACGATGGCGGTGAGCACGAGTGCCTGCGGCAGCGGGTCGGCGAAGTGCAGCAGGTCGAGCGGTACGCCGGGGCGCAGCACCGGCGCCTTGGCCTCGACCAGGCCCAGGCGGCCCATCGCGAAGATGAACAGGTTGACCGCGTAGGACAGCAGCGTCAGGCCCAGGATGAGCTGGAAGGTGCGCGGGCGCAGCATCAGCCAGACGCCGCAGCCGGTGAGCACGCCGATGGTCAGGCTCAGGACGATTTCCATCAGTCCAGGTCCTTCCTGGGACTATTTTCTTGATAGCTGCTGGCGCTTGCTGCATCAGCGCTGGAGGCTATTTTTTCCATCAATCCTGTCGTGGGTGGCGCCGGCGGGTTTTCCTGCTGCAGGCGCTGGTGGTAGCGGTCGCTGCGCACCGACTGGTGGGCGATGGCGGTGAGCATGAGCAGCGTCGCTCCGACGACCAGCAGCGCGACGCCGGTGTCGAAGAACAGCGCGCTCGGCAGGGGCAGCGTGCCCAGCGCGGGCAGCGTCAGGTGCGCCGTGTGGCTGGTCAGGAAGGGATAGCCGAAGGCCACCGCGCCTAGGCCCGTGCCCAGCGCCAGCAGCAGCCCGAACGCGATCCAGCGCTGCGGGCTCAGCGGCATGTGCGCTTCGACCCAGGTGGTGCCCGAGATCAGGTATTGCAGCACCAGCGCGAGCGCGAACACCAGCCCGGCGACGAAGCCGCCGCCTGGTTCGTCGTGCCCGCGCAGGAACAGGTGCGCGGCGAACAGCGCGATGAACGGCAGCAGCAGGCGGGCGAGCACCGCCGGCACCATCAGGTAGCCGACGGCCGGGTCGAGCGCGTGGCGCGGGTTGAACAGATCGGTTTGCAGGTCGAGCGGCAGCGCCCGTTGCTGCGGCGGCAGGTCCATGGTCTCGCGCGCCGGGCGAAAGCGCCGCAGCAGCGCGTACACCGTGAGCGCGACGATGCCCAGCACGGTGATTTCGCCGAAGGTGTCGAAGCCCCGGAAGTCCACCAGCATCACGTTCACCACGTTGCTGCCGCCGCCCTGCGTGAGCGCGTTCTCGAGGAAGAAGGTCGAGGTGCTCTCGGGAAAGTCGCGGCTCATCATGGCGAACGCCAGCCAGGCCATGCCCGTGCCGCAGCAGCAGGCGATCGCCAGGTCGCGCAGCCGGCGCGCGCGCAGGCGCACGCTGCCCTCGTCCGCGGCGGGAAGTCCCTTGTGGCGCTGGGGCAGCCAGCGCAGCCCGAGCAGCATCAGCAGCGTGCTGGCGATCTCGACGGCGAGCTGCGTGAGCGCCAGGTCCGGCGCCGAAAACCACAGGAAGGTGATGCACACGCACAGGCCGGCGCCGCCCAGCAGGACGAGCGCGGCGAGCCGGTGGAATTTGGCCAGCCACGCCACCGCCAGCGCGCAGCCGATGCCGACGGTCCAGAGCACGGCGAACGCGGGCGTGAGCGGCAGCGCCGCGCGCGCGCCCAGGTTGACGCCGCCCTGCCACAGCGGCAGCGCCCCGGCCACCAGGGCGAGCAGCACCAGCGCCAGCATTTGCCATTGCAGGTGGCGCGTCGCCACCAGCGGGCGGGCGCTGCGTGCGCGGCGCGTCAGCGCGCCCAGCAGCGCCACGAAGACCGCCTGTCCGTTGGGCGCCGGGACGGCACGCGGCGCGCCGGACGGGCCCGCCCTGCGCCGCGACAGCAGCAGGTACAGGCCCACGCCGCCGACCAGCGCGACCAGGCTCATCAGCAGCGGGGCGTTCAGGCCGTGCCAGAGCGACAGGCTGTAGGGCGGCAGCGTGCCGCCGACGACCGGGCCGGCCGCGGCCGCCAGCGCCGGGCCCACGGTCCAGGCCGGCAATATGCCCACGAGCAGGCAGGCGCCGACCAGCAGCTCGACCGGCACGCGCATCCAGCGCGCCGGCTCGTGCGGCTGGCGCGGCAGGTCGGTAGCCACCGGCCCGAAGAACACCTGGGCCACCAGGCGCAGGGAATAGGCCACGCTGAACATGCCGGCCAGCGTGGCGGCGATCGGCAGCAGCGCCGCGACGGTGGGCGAGGCGTCGAGGAACACCGTCTCGGCAAAAAACATTTCCTTGGACAGGAAGCCGTTGAGCAGCGGCACCCCGGCCATCGCGGCGCTCGCCACCGCCGCCAGCGTGGCGGTGATCGGCATGAGGTGGCGCAGGCCCGACAGGCGCTCGATGTCGCGCGTGCCGCTCTCGTGGTCGACGATGCCCGCCGCCATGAAGAGCGACGCCTTGAAGGTCGCGTGGTTCATGACGTGGAAGACTGCCGCCACCGCCGCCAGCGCGCTGTTCAGGCCCAGCAGCAGCGTGATCAGGCCGAGGTGCGAGATCGTCGAATAGGCCAGCACGCCCTTGAGGTCGCGCTGGAACATGGCGACGAAGCCGCCCAGCAGCAGCGTGATGGTGCCCGCGCCGCCGACCCACCAGAACCAGGCCTCGGTGCCGCTCATCACCGGCCACAGGCGCGCCAGCAGGAACACGCCGGCCTTCACCATGGTGGCCGAGTGCAGGTAGCTGGACACAGGCGTGGGCGCGGCCATCGCGTTGGGCAGCCAGAAGTGGAAGGGAAACTGCGCGCTCTTGGTGAACGCGCCGAGCAGCAGCAGCAGCAGCGTCGCGAGGTACAGCGGGTGCGCGCGCACCCGCTGGCCCGCGCCGAGCACCGCATCGAGCTCGTAGCTGCCGACGATGTGCCCCAGCAGCAGCACCGCCGCCAGCAGCGCCAGGCCGCCGCTGGCCGTCACCGTGAGCGCCATGCGCGCGCCGCGCCGGGCGTCCTTGCGGTGGTGCCAGTAGCCGATCAGGAGGAAGGAGAACAGGCTGGTGAGCTCCCAGAAGAACACCAGCTGGACCAGGTTGCCCGAGAGCACCACCCCGGCCATGGCGCCCATGAAGGCCAGCAGGAAGGAGAAGAAGCGCGGCACCGGGTCGTTCGGCGACATGTAGTAGCGCGCGTACAGCACCACCAGCGCGCCGATGCCGAACACCAGCATGCAGAACAGCCAGGCGAAGCCGTCGATGCGCACGCCGAGGCCGACGCCGAGCGACGGCAGCCAGGCGAAGCCGTCGTGCACCACGCCGCCCCCGGCGACGTCGCCGAACAGCAGCGCCGTCTGCACCGTGCACCACAGGGCCACCGCGCCGGCCAGCGTCGACTCGATGTTGCGCGCGTTCGCCGGCAGCAGCGCTGCGATCAGGCTGGCGGCGAATGGCAGGACGATGAGGAGCAGTGGCGACATGCCGTGTCGATTCTAGGGGCGGCCCCGGCCGGGCGCCCCGGGCCGGGGCGAGGCCGCGGTCAACGAACTGCTCGGCATCGCCGGGGGCGCGGACACGCTTTCACAGCTCCTCGACGCGGCGGGCCGGGTAGCTGTCCCAGCTCTGGCAGCCGGGGCATTGCCAGAAGTGCTGGCGCGCTTCGAAACCGCAGGCCGCGCAGCGGTAGCGCGTCAGCGGCTTGGCGGCCTGGTCGAGCGCGTGCTGGATGGCGGGGTGCTCGGTCTCGTGCGCCAGCGTCTCGTGCGCCAGCCATTTGGCGGCGACGACGAGCGAGGGCTCGGCCTCGAGGTGGCGCGCGTACCACTGCTGCGCCGCCCCGCTGGCCGTGTCCGCCGGTGTCTGCAGCGCGACGATGGCGTCGAGCACGTCGAGCGACGGCGACTGCGCGTAATGGGCCTGCAGCAGCGCCAGCGCCTGCGGCTGCTGGCCGCAGGACTGCGCCGCTTCCACCAGCAGCGCCGCCGCCAGCGGCAGCGAGGCCGGGGCCACCTCGGCCAGTTCCCGCAGCGTCTGCAGCGCCGCGGCGCCCTGTTGCTGCTGCTGTTGCAGCCGCGCCAGATCGATGCGCACGCGCGGCGCCGTCGGCGCGGCCGCCCTGGCCTGCACGAGCAATTCCTGCGCCGCGGCGATGTTGGCGCGCGCCACCTGAGCCTGCGCCTGCTCGCACAGGTAGTGCGCCAGCCGGGTGCTGAGGTCGCCCTGCTGCGCCTCGTGCATGCGCTGGGCGATCGCCAGCGCCTGCGCCCAGTCGTGCGAGCGCTCGTAGACCGTGAGCAGCGCCAGCCGCGCCTGGGTCTCGAAGGCCGTGCCCTCCAGGCGCCGCAGCGCTTCCTCGGCGCGGTCGAGCAGGCCGGCCTTGAGGTAGTCGAGCGCCAGTCCGTGCTGCGCGCGTTCGCGGTCCTGGCGGCCGAGGTCGCCGCGCGAGAGCAGGTGTTCGTGCACCCGCACGGCGCGGTGGTATTCGCCGCGCCGCCGGAACAGGTTGCCGAGGGCGAAGTGCAGCTCGGTGGTCTCGGGGTCGTTCTGCACCGCTTCGATGAAGGCGTCGATCGCCTGGTCCTGCTGTTCGTTGAGCAGGAAGTTCAAGCCTCTGAAATAGGCCTTGGGCGCGCGCTGGCTTTCCTGGCGCAACTGGCGCAGTTCCAGGCGCGAGGCCAGCCACCCGAGCACGAAGGCCAGCGGCAGGCCGAGCAGCAGCCAGCTCGGGTCAAATTCCATGGGGCGGCAGCGGCGTGGAGGGTTCCGGCGCGGCGGCAGCGGGCGCTGGCGCGGCGGCGCCGCCGTGGTGGCCGCGCGCGGCGCTGCGGTGGCGCCACCAGTGCGGCACCATGCCAAGCACGCCGACGGCCACGCCCAGGGTGAAGGCGGCCAGCACCACCAGGACGAGGGACGTCGTCCATTGCGTGCCGAAGAAGAAATGCACCGTCGCGTCTTGCTGGTTGTTCAGCGCGAACGCGAACAGGGTGAAAAAAATGGCTGCCTTGAGCAGCCACAGCACATACTTCATGAGGCTCTCCGGTGGAGCGTTCGATTCTACGGCGACGGGCTACCGCGCCACGGCAGGGCGAGGGCCGGAAAGGGCCGAACCCCTTGCCGGCCGGCCGCATGGCGCTATCTTGTTCGGAGAGCCGCCCGCCCGGTGCGGGTCATTCCCGTGCCGCGCTCTGGTCCACGGCGTGGCGCAGCGCCTTGCCCGGCTTGAAGTGCGGTGCGCGCTTGCCGGGCACCTGCACGGCCTCGCCGGTGCGCGGGTTGCGCCCCAGGCGCGGGGCCCTGTGGGTGACGGAGAAGCTGCCGAAACCGCGGATCTCGATGCGGTGGCCGCGCACCAGCGCATCGCCTATGGCGTCCAGGATGGCCGCGACGGCGGCTTCGGTATCGCGCTGCGTGAACTGGTCGAATCGCGCGGCCAGCTCTTGCACCAGTTCGGAACGGGTCATGGCGTGCTCCGGCGGCGTGGGTGTCGGAAGGCGCGCGCGGGGCCTGGCCGTGGCCCGGCCCCGCTTGCGTGCTTACTTGTCGCCGCTGTCCAGCTTGGCGCGCAGCAGGGCGCCCAGGCTGGTGGTGCCGGCGTTGCCCGAGGACTGGCTCAGGGAAGCCATGGCCTCGTGCTGGTCGGCCTGGTCCTTGGCCTTGATCGACAGGTGGATGTTGCGCGTCTTGCGGTCGACGTTGACCACGACGGCGGTGACCTCGTCGCCTTCCTTGAGCACGTTGCGCGCGTCTTCGACGCGGTCACGCGAGATCTCGCTGGCGCGCAGGTAGCCGACGATGTCCTGGCCCAGGTCGATTTCGGCGCCGCGGGCGTCCACGCTCTTGACCGTGCCGGTCACGGTCTGGCCCTTGTCGTTCACCGCCACGAAGGTGGTGAAGGGGTCGGAGTCGAGCTGCTTGATGCCCAGCGAGATGCGCTCGCGCTCGACGTCCACCGCCAGCACGATGGCCTCGACTTCCTGGCCCTTCTTGTAGTTGTGCACCGCGCTCTCGCCCGGCTCGTTCCACGACAGGTCGGACAGGTGCACCAGGCCGTCGATGCCGGCCGCCAGGCCGACGAACACGCCGAAGTCGGTGATCGACTTGATCGGGCCCTTGACGCGGTCGCCGCGCTTGGTGTTCTGCGCGAATTCCTGCCAGGGGTTGGCGCGGCACTGCTTCATGCCCAGGCTGATGCGGCGCTTGTCCTCGTCGATGTCGAGCACCATGACCTCGACCTCGTCGCCCAGCGAGACCACCTTGGAGGGCGCGACGTTCTTGTTGGTCCAGTCCATCTCGGAGACGTGCACCAGGCCCTCGATGCCGGGCTCGAGCTCGACGAAGGCGCCGTAGTCGGCGATGTTGGTGATCTTGCCGAACAGGCGCGTGCCCGAGGGGTAGCGGCGCGAGACGCCCATCCACGGGTCGTCGCCCAGCTGCTTCAGGCCGAGCGAGACGCGCTGCTTCTCCGGGTCGAACTTGAGCACCTTGGCGGTGATTTCCTGGCCGGCCTGCACCACCTCGGAGGGGTGGCGCACGCGGCGCCAGGCCATGTCGGTGATGTGCAGCAGGCCGTCGATGCCGCCCAGGTCGACGAAGGCGCCGTATTCGGTGATGTTCTTGACGACGCCGGTGATGATGGCGCCTTCCTTGAGCGTCTCCAGCAGCTTGGCGCGCTCTTCGCCCATGCTGGCCTCGACCACCGCGCGGCGCGAGAGCACCACGTTGTTGCGCTTGCGGTCGAGCTTGATGACCTTGAATTCCAGGGTCTTGTTCTCGAACGGCGTCAGGTCCTTGACCGGGCGCGTGTCGACCAGCGAGCCGGGCAGGAAGGCGCGGATGCCGTTGACCATGACGGTGAGGCCGCCCTTGACGCGGCCGCTGGTGGTGCCGCTGACGAATTCGCCGGATTCGAGCGCCTTTTCCAGCGCCAGCCAGGAGGCCAGGCGCTTGGCGGTGTCGCGCGAGAGGATGGTGTCGCCGTAGCCGTTCTCGATGGAGCCGATCGCGACCGAGACGAAGTCGCCGACCTGGACTTCGATTTCGCCCTGGTCGTTCTTGAATTCCTCGATCGGCACGTAGGCTTCGGACTTGAGCCCGGCGTTGACGACGACGAAGTTGTGTTCGACGCCCACCACCTCGGCGGTGATGACCTCGCCCGGGCGCATTTCGGTGCGCTTGAGCGTTTCTTCGAACAGGGCGGCAAAAGATTCAGACATGAGGTTCCTTGGGCGCACACGGGTGAGCGGCGGCACGATTGCCGTCGGGATAGGTCGTGTGCGAGCTTGTGGTGCGGCGTGGTTCCCGCGTTGCAGGGTTGAAAACCACCGGACCGATGCGCGGCGCGCGGAAGGGAGTCCGGTGGACGGCTGGCACCGCCCGCCGCGGCCTTTCAGCGCGCGAACGGGCGGCGTGCCTGCCACCAGTCGAGCACCTGGTCCACGGCCTGGTCGGCCGTGAGCCCGGAGCTGTCCAGCAGCAAGGCATCTTGCGCGGGCCTGAGGGGTGCGACGCTGCGCTGCATGTCGCGCGCGTCGCGCTCTTCAAGGTCTGCGCGAAGGCCGGAGATTCTAGCGGAAATCCCCTTGGAAATCAATTGCTTGTAGCGCCGCTGCGCGCGGCATTCGGCACTGGCCGTGAGGTAGACCTTGAGCGCCGCGCCGGGAAAGATCACCGTGCCCATGTCGCGCCCGTCGGCGACCAGCCCGGGAATGCGGGCGAAACCGTGCTGCAGCGCCACCAGCGCCTGGCGCACCGCCGGAAACTGCGACACGCGCGAGGCGTCCATGCCCACGGCCTCGCTGCGGATCGCGTCGGTCACGTCGCGCCCGGCGAGCAGGATGCGGTCGGCGTCGAACCGCACCGCGAGCGAGCGCGCCAGCGCGGCGATGGCGTCGGCATGGCCCGCGTCGGGCGCCAGGCCGGCCTGCCGCGCCGCCAGCGCCGTGATGCGGTAGAGCGCGCCCGAGTCGAGCAGGTGGTAGCCCAGGCGCGCGGCCACGGCCGCGGCGAGCGTGCCCTTGCCCGATGCGGTCGGGCCGTCGATGCAGATCACCGGAATGTCCGCGGCCGCGGCCCGGACCACGCCGAACAGGGTCTCGAAATAGTCGGGGAAGGTCTTGGCGACGCAGCCCGGGTCTTCGATGCGCACCGGCAGGCGCGCCGGGTTGAAGGCGGCGAGCGCGAAGCACATGGCGACGCGGTGGTCGTCGTAGGTGTGGATGCTGGCGGCGCGCCAGTCTTGCGCCGCGGCCGGGGGAGTGACGCGCAGCCAGTCCGCGCCTTCCTCCACGCTGGCGCCCAGCTTGCGCAGCTCCAGGGCCATGGCGGCCAGGCGGTCGGTCTCCTTTACGCGCCAGCTGGCGATGTTGCGCAGGGTGGTGGGGCCGTCGGCGTACAGCGCCATCACGGCCAGGGTCATGGCCGCATCGGGGATGTGGTTGCAGTCCAGGTCTATGGCCTGCAGCGGCCAGCGGCCGCGCTCGATCTGCAGCCAGTTGGGCCCGCCCGTGACCCGCGCGCCCATGGCGCGCGCGGCCTCGACGAAGCGGATATCGCCCTGGATGGAATCCAGCCCCACGCCCTCGATCTTGATGCCATTTTGGCCTGCAGCGCCCTGTGCAATGGCGCCAAGCGCTATGAAATAACTAGCTGAGGAGGCGTCCGCCTCGACGTGGATGCTGCCCGGCGAGCGGTAGCGGCTGCCGGCGGGGATGGTGAAGCGCTGCCATTGCTCATGCCGCACGGCGATGCCGAAGCGCGCCAGCAGCTCCAGCGTGATGTGGATGTAGGGCCTGGAGATCAGCTCGCCCACCACCTCGATGACCACGTCCTGCTCTTTGGCGACCAGCGGCAATGCCATCAGCAGGGCGGTGAGGAACTGGCTGGAGACATCGCCGCGCACGCGTATCGGCGCCTGCAGCTGCAATGCGGGCAGGCCGGCGGCGTGGGCGATGCGCAGCGGCGGGTAGCCCGCGTTGCCCAGGTAGTCGATGCGGCAGCCGAGCTGGCGCAGCGCGTCGACCAGGTCGCCGATGGGGCGCTCGTGCATGCGCGGCACGCCCGAGAGTTCGAATTCCCCGCCCAGCAGCGCCAGCGCCGCGGTGAGCGGACGCATCGCGGTGCCGGCGTTGCCGAGGAACAGCCTGGCGGGCGAGCGCGGTGCCTGGCCACCCAGGCCGGTGATGCGCACCAGGCCGTCGCCGGTCTCCTCGACGGCGCAGCCCAGGGTGCGCAGCGCGTCCAGCATCACGCGCGTGTCGTCGCTGGCGAGCAGGTCGCGCACCTCGGTCACGCCTTCGCTCAGCGCCGCCAGCAGCAGCACGCGGTTGGAGATGCTCTTGGAGCCCGGGAGCCGGACTTGCCCGCCTGCGCTGCGCAGCGGCGGCAGGTCCAGAAAGGCGGTGCTCAGCATGCCGGATTGGTTCGCACCTTCTCAGGTGCCCGAGCCCTTGCGCTGCGCGCCCATGCGCCAGCGCGTGCGCGTGCCGCTCGCCTGGCTGATCAGGGTTTCGAGCGCCTGGTCGCTGTCGGCCTGCAAGGCGTCCTCGGCACGCTGCAGCGCCGCGCGGAAGTGCTCCATCTGCACCAGCACCTCGGCGCGGTTGGCGCGCAGGATGTCGCGCCACATCTTCGGGTCGCTCGCGGCGATGCGCGTGAAGTCGCGGAAACCGGGGCCGGCGAGCGAGAGGTATTCGTCGGCCTGCGGCTGTGCGGTGATGCTGCCGATCATGGCGAACGCGAGCAGATGCGGCAGGTGGCTCACGGCGGCGAAGGCCGCATCGTGGGCCTGCGGGTCCATCTGCGCCACGCGGCAGCCAAGTTCGCTCCAGAGTGCTTCGGCGCGCTGCAGCGTGGCGGGCCGCGTCTGGTGGGTGGGCGTGAGGATGACCTGGCGGCCGCTGTAGAGCTCGGCTTCGGCATGTTCCACGCCGGACACCTCGCGCCCCGTGATCGGGTGCGCCGGCACGAAGCAGCCGATGTGCTCGCGCAGCGCGCGCCGGGCGGCCTGCACCACGTCGGCCTTGGTCGAGCCGACGTCCATGATCAGCATCTCCGGCGTCACGAGCTGGCGGATGGCCTTGAGCGTCGGCTCGGTCGCCGCCACCGGAACGGCCAGCAGCACCAGGTCGGCGCCCGAGACGGCGAGCAGCGCCGAGGGGGCCTCGGCGTCGATCACGCCCAGCTGGCGCGCGCGCTCGGTGGTCGTGGGGGACTTGCTGTAGCCCACCACGCGGCGCACCAGCCCGGCCTTTTTCATGGCCAGGGCGAACGAGCCGCCCATCAGGCCGCAGCCGATCAATCCGAGTTGTTCAAACATCATGCTTCGCTCAGGCGGCCAAAGGGTAGGTGCCGAGAATCTTGTAGAACGCGCACAGCTGCTGCAACTCGGCCAGCGCCGCGGCGACGTGCGGCTGGCTCGGGTGGCCCTGGATGTCGATGTAGAAGAAGTACTCCCACTGGCCGGTGCGCGCGGGGCGCGACTCGAAACGCGTCATCGAGACCGCGTGCCGCTTGAGCGGCACGAGCAGGTCGTGCACCGCGCCGGGCCGGTTGGGCACCGAGACCACCACGCTGGTGCAGTCGCGTCCGGTGGGCGCGGGCGCGGCCAGCGTCTGCGGCAGGCAGATGACGGCGAAGCGGGTGCGGTTGTGCGTGTCGTCCTGGATCGCGTGGGCCAGCAGGTGCAGGCCGTAGCGCTGCGCCGAGCGCTCGCCGGCGATGCCGGCCCAGGCCGGGTTGCCGGCGGCTAGGCGCGCGCCTTCGGCGTTGCTCGAGACCGGGCGCCGCTCTGCCTGCGGCAGGTGCTTGGACAGCCAGGTCTGGCACTGCGCCAGGGCCTGCGGGTGCGCCAGCACGGCCTCGATGCCTGCCATGCCGGGCGTGGCGCGCAGCAGGTGGTGGCGTACCAGCAGGCTGACTTCGCCGACGATGTGGCAGGGCGTGTGCAGCAGCATGTCGAGCGAGCGCGTGACTACGCCTTCGTTCGAGTTCTCGACGCCGACCACGCCGTATTCCGCCGTCCCCGCCGCGGTGGCGTGGAACACTTCGTCGAAGCTGCCGCAATAGATGAACTCGGCGCTGCTGCCGAAGTATTCGATCGCGGCCTGCTCGCAGAAGGTGCCCTCGGGCCCGAGGATGGCCACGCGCTGCGGCGACTCCAGCGCCAGGCAGGCGGACATGACTTCGCGCCAGATGGCGGCCACGTGTGCGGCCTTGAGCGGGCCCGGGTTGGCCTGCTGGATGGTCTCGATGATCTGCGCGACGCGATCGGGGCGGAAAAACGGACTGCCTTCGCGCTTCTTCACCTCGCCGACCTGCAGCGCCAGCTGCGCGCGCTGGTTGAGCAGCGCCAGCAGCTGGGCGTCCACGCCGTCGATCTGCACGCGCAGGGCGGCCAGGTCGGGGGAGCTGTGCGGGGGGGTATTCATGCCGGGGGGATGGGAATCAGGCGTGCAGGCGCTCAAATTCTCGCATGTAG
>CAUJJP010000231.1 GCA_963205525.1 Pseudomonadota bacterium
ATTGGTGGCCTGGGGCGGAATCGAACCACCGACACGCGGATTTTCAATCCGCTGCTCTACCAACTGAGCTACCAGGCCGGAAAGCCCGCCATTATATGCCACTGCGCTTGTTGCGCGTGAGGTCCACGCCCAGCTGCTTGAGCTTGCGGTACAGGTGGGTGCGCTCCAGGCCGGTCTTCTCGGCCACGCGCGTCATGGAGCCGCCTTCGCGCGCGAGGTGGAACTCGAAGTAGCTCTTTTCGAAGGCGTCGCGCGCCTCGCGCAGCGGACGATCGAGGTCAAAGCTCTGTTGCGCCTGCGGCCCGATCGGCAGCGCCGCGGGCGGGGCCAGTGCATCCGGCAATGCGGGCTGCCCGGGGCTGGGCAGGCTTGCCTCGTGCGGGTTGCCGCCGTTGCGTGCGCCGGGTCGCGACAGGCCTTGTTCCACCGCGCGCAGCAGCTTCTGCAGCGTGATGGGCTTTTCCAGGAAGGCGATGGCACCGAACTTGGTCGCCTCGACCGCGGTGTCTATGGTGCCGTGCCCGCTCATCATGATGACCGGCATCGTGAGCATGCCGCCGGCGCCCCATTCCTTGAGCAGGGTGATGCCGTCGACGTCGGGCATCCAGATGTCCAGCAGCACGAGGTCGGGCTTCATGCGCTCGCGCACGGCGCGCGCCTGGGCGGCGTTGTCCGCCAGTTCGACGGTGTGTCCTTCGTCGGTGAGGATTTCCGACAGCAGGGCGCGGATGCCGAGTTCGTCGTCGACTACAAGAATGATGGCCATCCGGCGGCGGTCTCCGGGACGTGTGAACTCAGCGCGGCGTGCGCTCGCTGGGGGCGGGCAGCGTCTGCAATGGGGCGCCCGCTTGCGCAGGCGGCGGTGCGGACGCGAAATCCGAAAATGATAACGAAACCCGCGCCCCGCAGACCGGGCGGTCGGGATCGTCGCCTTCGTGCAGGTTGGCCACGCGCACGCGGGCGCGGTGCTCGTCGGCGATCTTCTTCACCACCGCCAGCCCGAGGCCGGTGCCCTTGGCCTTGGTGGTGACATAGGGCTCGAAGGCGCGCTGCAACACGTGCGGGGCAAAGCCGGGGCCGTTGTCCAGCACCGTCAGGCGCACCGCGCGCAGGGCGCCGTCCTCGCCGCGCGCGGCCGAGGTCTGGAGCGTGACGCGGCCGTCGGGCTGCTCGGCGACGGCGTCGAGCGCGTTCTGCACCAGGTTGTGTATGACCTGTCGCAACTGGGTGGCGTCACCCTGGATCGCGGGCAGTTCGGTGGCCAGGTCGGCATGCAGGCGGCCCTGCTCGACGGCGTCGCCGTACAGGCCCAGCACTTCGCCGGCGAGCGCGCTGAGCGCCAGCGGCTGCGGCTGCGCGGCGGCAAGCCGGGCGTAGTCGCGGAACTCGTTGACCAGCTGCAGCAAGGCCTGGACCTGGCTCACGATGGTGGCCACGGAACGCTCCAGCAGCGCGCGGTCGGTGCCTTCGAGGCGGGATTCGAGCTTGTGCTGCAGCCGCTCGGCGGAGAGCTGGATCGGGGTGAGCGGGTTCTTGATCTCGTGCGCGAGCCGGCGCGCCACCTCGGCCCAGGCCTGTGCGCGCTGCGCGGACACGACTTCGGTGATGTCGTCGAACACCAGCAGCCTGGCCTCGCCCGGCAGCATGGCGCCGCGCAGCACGATGGTCTGCAGCTCGGGGCCGGCGCGGCGGTCGATGGCGTCCTGCCAGTGCTCGCGCTCGCCGGCCTCGGGGCTGTTGACGAGGAGCTCGAAACGCTGCTCGACGAGGCCAGCGAAGTCCTGCAGTTCGGGCCGCTCGGCCAGTCTTTGTCCGCTCCAGGCCGACAAGGGCAGGCGCAGGATGCGCGTGGCGCCCGGGTTCACGCTGTCGATGCGGCCTTCGCGGTCGAACAGGATGACGCCGGCACTCAGGTTGTCGAGGATGGTCTGCAGGCGCGCGCGCGCGCCCTCGAGCTGGCGCACGCCGCGCTGGACCTCGGCACGCGCTTCGGCCAGCTGCTGGGTCATGTCGGCAAAGCTGCGCGTGAGGCCGCCGAGCTCGTCGCGGCTGGCGAACACCGGCTTGGCGGTGAGGTCGCCGGCCGCCACCTGGCGCACGCCGTCGGCCAGCAGCAGCAGCGGCTTGACGAGCTGGATGCCCAGCAGCAGCGCCAGCAGCACGGCACCGAAGACCGAGAGCATGAGGGCCAGGGTCAGGGTGCCGATGTACATCCGGCGCAGGCCGTCGCGCGCCAGCGCGCGCTGCTGGTACTCGCTGTATGCCGCCTGCACCGCCAGCGCGTTGACCGCCAGCGTGCGCGCCAGCGGCAGGGTCACCATCAGGTAGCGCGGCTCGCCGTCGCGCAGGCTGATCTCGCTGCTGGGCAGCACCACCAGCGCGCGCAGGTGTGGCGCCGCGCTGGCCGTCGGTGCGAGCGATTCCTCGTCGAGGTTCTCGATCTGGGTCGCGCTGCCGGCGCTGCGCGCCTGGCGCAGCAAGGCGTTGCCGGGTCGATCGGGGGCGATGGAGCTTGCGCCCACGCCGGCGCTGGCCAGCACCTGGCCACCGGCGCCGACCACCGACACCTCGCGCGCGGCGAGCTCGCTGCGCAGCCGCTCCAGTGCCAGTGGCAGGGTGGACTGGCGCTCGTCGGCCAGGCGTTCGGCGGCCAGCGCGGTCTTGCCGGCGAGGTCGGCGCCCAGCGCCTCCAGCGTGCTGCGCCCCAGGCCGAGGCCGGCGTCCAGGGCGCTGGCCACGCGCACGTCGAACCAGGCCTCGATGCTGCGCGCGACGAACTGGTAGGAGACGGTGTAGATCAGCAAGCCCGGCAGCAGGCCGACGACGGCGAAGATGCCGGCCAGCTTGATGAGCAGCCGGGTGCCGAACTTGCCGCGCCGCAGGCGCACCGCCAGCCGCGCCGCCGCCGCGCCCAGCACCAGCAGCAGCAGCGCCGCCACCGCGGCATTGACCCAGAACAGCCAGACGAAGTGGCGCTCGTAGAACTCGCCGCCATGGCTGGCCAGCGAGAGCACGAAAACCAGCACCAGCGCCACCCCGCTGAGCGCCACCAGGCCGACGAACCAGGTCCAGCGGTTGGACGCGCGGCTCACGGCGCGGGAACCTTCAGCTCGCGCTCGACGTTCAGCTGCCAGTCCGACGAACCGGGCAGCACGATCTGCATCGGCCTCGGCAGCTGGTCGGTGTCGAGCCGGTACTCGAACTCGACGTAGTCGCCCTCGGCCGCGAGCAGGGCGAGATCGCAGATGCGCCAGCCGGCGCTGGCCGAGAGCGCCGCCAGCGCGTCGGGCAGGGCGTCGTGGCTTTGCGAGAGCGCGCCCAGGCTGACGCGCCAGCTCGCGGTGAGCGGCTGGAAAGCGAGCCGCCAGCTGCGGTGCACGCGTGCGATGCGCTCGTCGCGCCAGTACCAGCGTCGACGACGCACGGTGGCGCCGGCCACGAAGTACACCGGCATGCCGCTGAGCAAGGCGTCCTCGACCGCGCGCGGCAGCTGCAGCCGGACCGCGAAGTCCAGCAGCAGCGCGTCGCTGCCGCGGCGCAGGGACAGCGAGGACAGCGCGGCGCTTTGCGCCCAGGCCGCCCGTGGCGCACCGGCCCCGAGCCACCAGGGCCCGAGCAGCAGGCCGTGCAGCAGGTGGCGGCGGCGCATGTCAAAGGCTCAGATGCGGTGCAACAAGGCGTAGAAAAAGCCGTCTTCCGGCGCCGCCCCATTGTCGGCCAGGTCGGCCAGGGGCAGCAGGTGACCGGGGGCGGCCGGGTCCAGGCGCAGTGTGTCGGCGCCCTGGCGTTGCACAAACGCGTCGATCTGCTGTGCGCCCTCGGCCTTGAACAGCGAGCAGGTGGCGTACAGCAGCCGCCCGCCCGGGGCCAGCAGCGGCCACAGGGCGTCCAGCAGCTGGGCCTGCACGCGCACCAGCTGGTGCAGGTCTTCCGGGCGGCGCAGCCAGCGGATGTCGGGGTGGCGGCGCACGATGCCGGAGGCGGTGCAGGGCGCATCGAGCAAGATGGCGTCGAAGGGCCGGCCGTCCCACCAGCGCGCCGGGTCGCGCGCATCGGCGGCCAGCAGCTGCACACCGGGCCCGGCGAGCTGCAGGCGCTGCAGCGTCTCCTGCACCCGCAGCAGGCGCTGCGAGTCGCTGTCCAGCGCCAGCAGTTCCAGGTCCGGGCGCAGTTCCAGCAGATGGGCGGTCTTGCCGCCCGGGGCGGCGCAGGCGTCGAGCACGCGTGCGCCCTCGCGCAGCGGCTCGCCGCCCAGCAGCAGGGGCGCCGCACGCTGCGCCGCCGCGTCCTGGACCGAGACATCGCCGGCCGCAAATCCCGGCAGCACCGTCACCGGGCTGGGCCGGGCGAGCACCACACCCTGGCTGGTGCCGCCCGCCTGCGCCAGGGCGCGCGCCTGGATGCCATGGCTGGCCAGGCGCTCCAGATAGGTCGCGGCGTCCAGCCGGCGTGCGTTCACGCGCAGCGTCATCGGCGGGTGCAGGTTGGCCTGGCGCAGCAGCGGCTGCCAGTGCGCCGGCCAGTCCTGGCGCACGCGTTCTATCCACCACGCCGGGTGGCCCCAGGCGGCCTCGGGCGCGTGCATGGCCTGCGCGACCAGGGCTTCGCGCTCGCGGATGAAGCGGCGCAGCACGGCATTGATGAAGCCGGCGGCGGCCGGCGTGCGGTGGCGCGCCGCGGCCACCGCCTGGTCGACCAGGGTGTGGTCCGGGTAGGGTGCGTCCTCGCCGGTCGGCCACAGGAGGGCAAGCGCCGACACCAGCAGCGCGTCCACGTTGGGCGGCGGTGTCTTGGGCACGCAGATCGTGCGCAGCTGCTGCGCGCCGCCGAGCCAGCGCAGGACGTGAAAGCTCAGCGCCTGCACGCCGGGGCGGGCATCCGCGGCCACGCGGGCGAGCTGGTCGTTGAGCGAGCGGCCGGCCTGCACCGCCTGCACGGCGTCGGCGGTCAGGTCCAGCAGGCGCTGCAGCGGGGGCGAACGCGGTTCCACGCGGGCAGTCTAGCCCCTGCCCGGTTCGCGCCATCGGCCAGCCGGGCAGAATGCGCAGCGCCACCCTGGAGCCGCCCATGAACAGCAAGCCCGCCCTGAGCAAGGTGCCCGACCCAGCGCCCGCGCGGCCGGTGCTGGGCGCGGACGAACTCGCCGCCCTGCCCGCTTCCGAGCGCGTGCGCTACCGGCTGCTGGCGGCCGGCCGGCGCTTCCATGCCAACGACAACATCGCCGAGTTCCTGCGCGAGGGCGAGCTCGGCGAGCTCGAGGCCGAGGTGCGCCAGAAGGTGCAGGCGCTGCTGGAGTCGCTGGTGATCGACACCGCGAGCGACCACAACACGAACGAGACCGCCAAACGGGTGGCGCGCATGTACCTGGGCGAGGTGTTCCGCGGCCGCTTCCACCCCATGCCTGCGGTGACCGAGTTCCCGAACGCCGAGCGCCTGAACGAGCTGATGATCGTCGGCCCGATCACCGTGCGCAGCGCCTGCAGCCACCACCTGTGCCCGATCTTCGGCCGCGTCTGGATCGGACTCCTGCCCAACGAGCACAGCAACCTGATCGGTCTGTCCAAGTACGCGCGCATCTGCGACTGGATCATGAGCCGGCCGCAGATCCAGGAGGAGGCGGTCTCCATGCTGGCCGACGAGCTGCAGTCGCGCGTGCAGCCCGACGGGCTGGCGATCGTGATGGAGGCCGACCACTTCTGCATGCACTGGCGCGGCGTGAAGGACACCGACAGCGCGATGGTCAACAGCGTGATGCGCGGCGCCTTCCTGAAGAACCCCGACCTGCGGCGCGAGTTCCTCGCCCTGCTGCCGCGCAAGGCCGCCGCCTGAAGGGAGATGACGATGCTCGTGCGACTGATGTTTGCCAGCCGTGCCGTCCCCGGCCTGGGCCAGGAGGAACTGGCCGCGCTGCTGCGCATGGCCAGGGCGCGCAATGCCCAGCACGGCATCACCGGCGTGCTGTGCCATTCCGAAGGGGTGTTCATGCAGGTGATAGAGGGCGGGCGCAGCGCCGTCAACCACCTGTACAACCGCATCGCGGCCGACCCGCGCCACACCCGGGTCGAGCTGCTGAGCTACCAGGAGATCGCCGAGCGCCGCTTCGCCGGCTGGGCGATGGGGCTGGTGAACATGGCGCGCGTGAACCGCGCCCTGCTGCTGAAGTACTCGGCCACCACCACGCTGGACCCGCACGCGGTCTCGGGCGCGGTGTCGATGGCGCTGTTCGACGAGCTGGTGGCCACGGCCTCGGTGGACTGCGGGTCCTGATCCGGCGTCGGCGTGCGGCCACGCGTAAACCCGGGTGACATGGTCAGGGTCGATTCCTACATTCGTTCGTGCTTATATCCAGATGGACGAGCACGGCGCGCACAGGAGAGCTCCCTTGTCTGATCCCGGTTTCGATCCGACCCCTGCCCCGGGCCGCCTGCGCAAGGCCCCCGAGGGCTTCCTGGACCGCCAGGCGGTGGCCGAGGTCTGGCGCGAGGCCAAGGCCGGGCGCCGCGACTTCATCCGACGCGCCTTCGCCGCTGCGGCGGGTGCTGCAGCCGGCGGGGCGGCCCTGGCCCAGCCCAACCCGGTGCCCGCCGAAGGCGGCGACCCCCACATCCTGGAGTTGCCGGCGCACAGCACCGGGCTCGGGCAGCCGGTCGCCAGCGAGGGCTACGGCCGGCCCTCGCAGTACGAGGCCAATGTGCAGCGCCGGCCCAGCCCCGGGCTGACCCAGACCAGCCAGGCCAGCGTCAGCTTCACGCCGCTGCAAAGCCTGTTCGGCATCCTCACCCCGAGCGGGCTGCACTTCGAGCGCCACCACCAGGGCTGGTGGGACATCGATCCCAGCCGGCACCGGCTGATGGTCAACGGCTCGGACCCGACGATGCTCAAGACCCCCATGGTCTTCACCATGGACGAGCTGATGCGGCTGCCCAGCGTGAGCCGCCTGCACTTCATCGAGTGCGGCGCCAACTCGGGCATGGAGTGGGGCAATGTCGCCGTGCCCACGGTGCAGTACACGCACGGCATGATCAGCTGCAGCGAGTTCACCGGCGTGCCGCTGCAGCTGCTGCTGCAGAGGTGCGGGGCCGACTTCAAGCGCGGGCGCTACCTGCTGGCGGAGGGCGCCGACGGCTCCGGCATGACGCGCACCATCCCCATGGAACTGGTGGAGGACGGCTCGGTGATCGTCGCCTACGGGCAGAACGGCGAGATGCTGCGGCCGGAGAACGGCTACCCGCTGCGGCTGGTGGTGCCCGGCGTGCAGGGGGTGAGCTGGGTCAAGTACCTGCGCCGGATCGAGGTCGGCGACCAGCCCTGGGGCACCAAGGACGAGGCCATCCACTACATCGACCTCATGCCCGGCGGCCAGCACCGGCAGTACAGCAGCCTGCAGGAGTGCAAGAGCGTGGTCACCACGCCCTCCGGCGGCCAGGTGCTGCTGGACAAGGGCTACCACGCGATCAGCGGGCTGGCCTGGTCGGGGCGCGGCAAGATCCAGCGCGTGGACGTGTCGGTGGACGGCGGACGCAACTGGCGCAGCGCCAGGCTGCAGACCCCGGTGCTGGACCGCTGCCTGACGCGCTTCAACATCGACTGGGTCTGGGACGGCCGCCCGGCGCTGGTGCAAAGCCGCGCCATCGACGACACCGGCTATGTGCAGCCCACCTACAGTGAACTGCGCCGGGTGCGCGGCACGCGCTCGATCTACCACAACCACTCGATCCAGACCTGGCTGGTGCAGGAAAGCGGGGAGGTGCGCAATGTCCAGCTGGCCTGAGTCGCGGCTCGCAGCGGCCGCCCTCATCGTCATCGGCGCGATCGGCATCTTAGGCCCCGCGCTCGCCCAGCCCTCCCCCGGCACCCACCCCGCCAGCTACCCCGGCATCGGCCGCCCGGCCACCGGCAAGGAGATCGCGGCCTGGGACATTGACGTGCGACCCGACTTCAAGGGCCTGCCCAAGGGCGCCGGCAGCGCCGAGAAGGGGATGCAGATCTGGGAGGACCAGTGCGCCTCCTGCCACGGCGTGTTCGGCGAGAGCAACCAGTTCTTCAGCCCGCTGGTCGGCGGCACCACGGCGCAGGACATCCGAAGCGGCCACGCGGCGCGACTGAACGATCCCGCCTACCCCGGCCGCACGACGATGATGAAGCTGCCCACGGTCTCGACCCTGTGGGACTACATCCGCCGCGCCATGCCCTGGACCGCGCCCAAGTCGCTGAGCGTGGACGAGGTCTATGCCGTCACCGCCTACCTGCTGAGCATGGCCGAGGTCGTGCCCGAGGACTTCGTGCTCAGCGACGCCAACATCGCCCAGGTCCAGCAGCGCCTGCCCAACCGGCTGGGCATGAGCACCGAGCACCACCTGTGGCCGGGCAAGGGCATGGGCGGCAAGCCGCCCGACGTGAAGAGCACGGCCTGCATGCGCGACTGCGCGGGCGAACCCAAGGTGGCGTCCTTCCTGCCCGATTTCGCGCGCAACGCGCACGGCAACCTGGCCGAGCAGAACCGCATGGTCGGCAGCCAGGTCGGCACCGACACCACGCGGCCGGTCGACGCGCCGCACGAGCGCCCTGCCGCGCCAACAGCACCCGCAGCGCCCACCGCACCCGGGACCGAAGGGCGGGCGCCGCTGGCCCTGCTCAACCAGCACGCCTGCACCGCCTGCCATGCGCTGGACAAGCCGCTGATCGGCCCCGCCTACGCCGAGATCGCACGCAAGTACGCCCCCCGCGCCGACCGCGAGGCCTACCTGGCCGGCCGGATCAGCGCCGGCGGCTCGGGCAGCTGGGGCGCGGTCGCGATGCCGGCGCAGCAGCTGCCGGCGGCCGACCTCGCCGCCATCGCCAGCTGGCTCGCCGCGGGCGCGCCACGCTGAACCGGCGCCGCCCGCATGCCTGCAGCCGCCCCGGTCGACCGCCGCGGCCGGCGCGCCCGAATGTCCCGGCCGCAGCGACGCACGCTGCGCTGCGCTAACCTGCTGCGGGTATGCACGGTTTCCGCGCCCCGCGAGATCGACCATCGTTGAGCCGAATTGACAAGGAGCAAGTCATGACAACACGCCGTGAGGTCCTCGCGCACAGCGCCAGGGTGGCCGGCCTGCTCGCCGCCGCCGGCCTGCTGCCCGCTGCCGCACAGGCGGCCTGGAACGAGGCCGCGTTCTCCGCCAAGACCCTGGCCGAGGTGGTCAAGGCGCTCGGCGGCAGCGCGCCGGTCGAGAGCAAGGACGTCAGCATCACCGGCCCGGACATCGCCGAGAACGGCGCTGTGGTGCCGGTGGGCGCGGCCAGCAGCCTGCCTGGCGTGAAACGACTGCTGCTGCTGGTGGAGAAGAACCCGAACGCGCTCGCTGCCGTGTTCGATGTCAGCGACAAGGTCGAGCCCAGCGTCGCCACCCGGGTCAAGATGGGCCAGTCCTCCAACGTCTACGCCGTGGCCATGCTCGCCGACGGCAAGGTCGCCTACGCCGGCAAGGAGATCAAAGTCACCCTAGGCGGCTGCGGTGGGTGAGGCAGGACGTGAAACCGTCCCTGCGGACGGTTTCTCGCCTGCCGAAC
>CAUJJP010000232.1 GCA_963205525.1 Pseudomonadota bacterium
ACGCACCCGATCGAGCCGCGCTGCGGCGCGCTGGCGGCGTTGCTCCTCCTCGCGGGCATGAGCCCGCAGCGTCGTCGCGTCTTGCCAGCACCCCGCAGCGCAGCCCGCTCGGGCGCGTCCAACTGCCGGATCTAGGCTCAGCGGCCCCGGAACTGCGGCGCACGCTTCTCGCGAAAGGCCTGCAGGCCTTCGCGCAGGTCGGCGCTGGCGGCGCAGTGCGCTTCGCGGCTGCGCAGCACGGTCGGCTCGTCGCGTCCGCCGGCGATCTCGTCCAGCGAGGCCTTCATGCCGCGCATCGCCAGCGGGGCGCCCGCCGCCAGGGCAGCGCTGAACTGCCGCACCGTGTCGTCCAGCGTCGCCGCCGGCACGCAGCGGTCGAGGTAGCCCAGCGCCAGCAACTCCTCGGCGCCTATCGTGTCGGCCAGCAGCAGGATGCGCTTGGCCGCAGCCAGGCCCAGCCGGCTGACGCAGCGGCGCAGGCCGCCGGGGTAGAAGTGCAGGCCCAGCCGCACCGCCGGCAGGCGCAGCTCCATGCCCTGCACGCCGACGCGGAAGTCGCAGGCGAGGGCGAGGTCGGTGGCGCCGCCGTAGACGCTGCCGTTCAGGCGCGCCACGGTGGGCAGGGGCAGCGTCTCCAGCGCGTCCACCGTGCGCTCGAAGAGCTGCGGATCCTCGGCCGCGGGCAGGCCGCCATCGCCACCGGGCTCGCCGAGCTGACCGAGGTGGAAGCCGGCGCAGAACACCCGCCCTTCGCCGGTGAGCACCAGGGCGCGCACGCCGGGATCGGCCTGCAGCCGGGCGAAGTGCGCCTGCAGCGCGAGCAAATCCTCGCGGTGCAGCCGGTTCAGGTGCGCCGGACGGGCCAGCGTGATCGTCGCCACGCCATCGCCGTCGATCGCCAGCCGGGGCGGGCTCATCGCTGGCTGCGCTCGAACTCCTGCATCCAGGCCACCAGCGCGCGCACGCCTTCGATGGGCATCGCGTTGTAGATCGAGGCGCGCATGCCGCCGACGATGCGGTGGCCCTTGAGCTGGGTCAGCCCGCGTGCCTCGGCGCCGGCCAGGAAGGCGGCGTCCAGCGCCGCATCAGGCAGGTGGAAAGGCACGTTCATGAGCGAGCGGCAATCGCGCTGCACCGGGCTGCGGTAGAAGCCGCTGGCGTCCAGGAAGTCGTACAGCAGCGCCGCCTTGGCGCGGTTGTGCGCCTCCATCGCCGCCAGGCCTCCGCGCTCGCGGATCCAGCGGAACACCAGCCCGGCGATGTAGATGGCCCAGGTCGGCGGCGTGTTGTACATGCTGTCGGCCTCGGCCACCGTGCGGTAGTCGAAGGCGCTGGGCGTGCAGGGCAGGGCCTGGCCCAGCAGGTCTTCGCGCACGATGACGATGGTGAGCCCGGCGGGGCCGATGTTCTTCTGCGCGCCGCCGTACAGCAGGCCGTAGCGCGCCACGTCCATCGGCCGCGACAGCAGGTTGCTCGACACGTCGGCCACCAGCGGCACTGCGCCAACGTCGGGCGTGAAGGGGTACTCGACCCCGCCTATGGTCTCGTTGCTGCAGATGTGGACGTAGGCGGCCTGCGGGTCCAGGCGCCAGCTCTCGCGCGGCGGCACGCGGTCGTAGCCGGTGTCGGCGCTGCTGGCGACGATGTTGACCTGCGCGTAGCGGCGCGCCTCCTCGATGGACTTGAGCGACCAGGCGCCGGTGTCGACGAAGTCGATGGACTGGCCGCCGCGCAGCAGGTTCATGGGCACGATGGCGTTCTCGGCGATCGCCCCGCCTTGCATGAACAGCACCCGGTAGTTGGACGGCACCGCCAGCAGCTCGCGCAGCAGCGCCTCGGCCTCCTGTGCGATCGCCATGAAGTGCTTGCCGCGATGGCTCATCTCCATCACCGACATGCCGCTGCCCTGCCAGTCCAGCATCTCGGCCGCGGCCTGGCGCAGCACGGCCTCGGGCAGCGCGGCGGGTCCGGCGCTGAAGTTGTAGACACGGCTCATCGGCAGGACTCCGGGTGCGGGGGTGGGCGGATTATCCCTGTCGGCCCGCGCGAGGCAGGATGCGTGCCGCGGCGCCAGGGATGGATTTCCCCGCCAGCGCCGGCTAGCATGCCGCCACCATCCCCACGCCGGAGACCGTCCATGGCCAGCAAACCCGGGTTCGATGCCGATGCCTTGATCGCCCAGTTCGAGACCGCGTCGGCGGCCGGCAGCGCCCGGCTGCGGCAGGCGGTCGGCGACGCCACGCTGCAGGCCTTGCAGGGTCGCGAGCTGAGCCTGAAGAACATCCGCGCTGCGCTCGCCAGCGTGACCCAGGCCACCAACGCCGGGCTGGCGAAGAACCCGCTGGCGGGGGACGCCCTGGTCGATCAGGCGGTCGCCGGCATGGACGACGCGCTGCTGAAGGCGGTGGACGCGCACCGGGTGGCGCTGCAGCAGCTCGCTGCACAGGGCGCAGATTTGCGCGAGAAGCACCTGGCGAACGCGCTGTCCGAGCTCGAGCGCATGGAAGACGCCTTGCTCGCGGCGGTGAAGAAGGGTGCCGCCGGTGCCGCCGGTGCAGCCGGCAGCAACCCCTTTGCTAGCGCCTGGGGTCAGGCGCTGGAGAAGCTCAATGCGGGCGGCAGCCTGTCGGGGGCGAAGGCGGCGAGCACCGTCGAGCAGATGGTCGACCAGATGCAGGCCGCGGTGCGCGGCAGCCGTGCCGCCTCCTTGCGCGCCGCCAGCGCGCTCGCCGAGAGCTACACCGCGATGGTGAGCGGCGTGCTGATCGGCATGGCCGACGCGATGCGCGCGCCGCCGGCGACGGCGAAGAAGGCGGCGAAGAAGTAGGCGAAGAAGCAGGCGCCGCCCGGCTGCCACCAGTGCGATTCAGCGCGACTCAGCGCGACTCAGCGTGGCTCAGGGCTGCACCGGGGTGGCTGGCGGCAGCGCCAGGCCACGCCTGGCCATCTCGGTGCGCACCAGGTCGGGGCGGTCGCTCACGATGCCGTCCACGCCGAGATCGAGCGCGCGCGCGATGTCGGCCGGCTCGTTCACCGTCCACGCCAGCACCTGGATGCCCAGGTCGTGCGCCTGCTGCACCTGGGCACGGTCCAGGTCGCCCAGGTAGCTGCTCCAGATGCGGCCGCCGGCCGCGCGCACCATGGCTGGCACCGAGCCGTGCTCGGCCAGGCGCAGGCCGGCGGTCCAGGGCGAGGGGTCGCCCGCGATGTTGTCCAGCCAGCGCTGGCGCGCGCTGAGGTAGACGGTGGCGATCTCCGGTGCCTCGCGCTGCACCGTCTGCAGGGTCCGCCAGTCGAAGCTCAGGATGCTGCTGCGGCTGGCTACGCCGGCTTCGCGAACAGCCTGTATCACCCGGCGCGCGAAGTCCTCCGGCGCCAGCGTGTCGTCCGGCGCCAGCGGCGAGACCTTGGTCTCGATGGCAAAGCGCAGCGCCGTGTTTCCTGACTTCTTCGCCAGCGCGAAGACGTCCGCCAGGCGCGGGATGCGCGCGCCGTCCAGCGGCTGCTGGGTCGCGTGCTGCGCCGCGTAGCGGGTGCCCGGCTGCAGGCGGCCGACGTCGTAGCGCTGCAGCTCGTCGAAGCTCAGGTCGCGGATGCGCGCGCCGCGCTCGCGCAGGAAGGCGCCGTCCGGGCCGCGCGTGATCATGGGGTTGAGCGCCGGGTCGTGCGAGACCACCAGCACGCCGTCGCGCGTGATCGCGATGTCCAGCTCCAGCGTCGTCACCCCCACGCCGAGCGCGGCGGCAAAGCCGGCGAGGGTGTTCTCGGGCATCAGCCCGCGCGCGCCGCGGTGGCCTTGCAGGTCCAGTGCCGCAGCCGGCAGCGCGACTGCGGCCGCCCACAGCGTGGAGAACAAGGCGCCACGCAGGGCTGTTGGCAGACGGGCCATGCGGTTCAGAAGTGGCCCCGTTTGTCTGAACAGCTCTCCCCGATTTTTAAGTGGACCTCGGGCGGTTGCTGAACGGTGCAGAGTTGTCCACGGCGGCGGTCGGCGCTTGCGACGAACCGACCGACGCGGTGGGCAACTCGGGGCGCAC
>CAUJJP010000233.1 GCA_963205525.1 Pseudomonadota bacterium
CAGCGAACACCCGACGCTGTCGCTCATCCAGGTGCCCTTGCATCAGGTTCCAGCGCTGCCGTATCGGCGACTCGGCTTGCATGGACCGCAAGCGTAACCGACACGGTAGCAGTGCACAAGTTATTTCTTAACGAAGCCTTATCGAGCTGTGCAGATTCGTGCAGCCACTTCTGTTCCGGAGGCGGCGCATGCGCCAATTGTGCGCTCCCTGCGGGCGATCGGCTATCGTCCGCGGCGATGAGCAGCGCCGCCGATTTCAGCTTTTACTGGCACGACTACGAGACCTTTGGCCGCGACCCGCGGCGCGACCGGCCGGCGCAGTTCGCCGGCCTGCGCACCGACGCCGAGCTCAACGAGATCGAGCCGCCGCTGCTGCAGTACTGCGCCCCCGCGGACGACTTCCTGCCCGACCCCGAGGCCTGCCTGCTGACCGGCATCACGCCCCAGACCTGTCTCGCGCAGGGACTGGCCGAGCACCGGTTTGCCGCCACCATCGAGGCTGAGCTGGCGCGAGCGGGCACCTGCGGCGTGGGCTACAACAGCATCCGCTTCGACGACGAAGTGACGCGTTTCATGCTGTGGCGCAACCTGGCCGACCCCTATGCGCGCGAGTGGCAAAACGGCTGCAGCCGCTGGGACCTGCTGGACGTGGTGCGTGCCGCCTGGTCGCTGCGCCCCGAAGGCCTGCAATGGCCGAAGCACGAGGACGGCCGGCCCTCGTTCAAACTCGAGCACCTGAGCGCGGCCAACGGCCTGGCGCACGAGGCGGCGCACGATGCGCTGTCGGACGTGCGCGCCACCATCGCGCTGGCGCGTACGCTGCGCGCCGCACAGCCGCGGCTGTGGGACTTCTGCCTCAAGCTGCGCGACAAGCGCGCGGTGTGGGCCGAGATCGGCCAGGGCCGTCCCTTTGTCCACCTCTCGGGCATGTACGGGCCGGAGCGCGGCTGCCTGGCGCTGGTGTGGCCGCTGGCGCCGCACCCGAAGAACAGGAACGAGCTCATCGTCTGGGACCTCGCCGAAGACCCGCAGGCGCTCGCCACGCTGACCCTGGACGAAGCCAGGCTGCGCCTGTTCACGCGCGCGGCCGACCTGCCCGACGGCGTGACGCGGTTGCCGATCAAGACCATCCACGTCAACAAGAGCCCGGTCGTGTTCGGCAACCTGAAGGCGCTGGGGTCGGCGGTGGCGCGCTGGCGCATCGACGTCGATCAGGCGCTGCGCCACGCCGAACGCGCCGCCGCCCTGGGTGGCCTGC
The DNA here is from genome assembly GCA_963205525.1 of Pseudomonadota bacterium. The sequence goes on from CAUJJP010000233.1 coordinate 1,259, forward strand.
TGGACGGCATGTGGCGCGAGCTGTTCGCCCGCCCGACGGCAGACGCGGCACGCGACCCCGACGAGGCCTTGTACGACGGTTTCATCGGCGACGCGGACCGCGCCACGCTGCAGCGCCTGCGCGCTCTGTCGCCGCAGGCGCTGGCCGAGCGCCGGCCCGCCCTCGATGATCCGCGGCTGCAGGAGCTGCTGTTCCGCTACCGCGCGCGCAACTTTCCCGCCACCCTGGACGCGCAGGAGGCCGAGCGCTGGGCAAGCCATCGCGCCCAGCGGCTGGCGGCGGCGATCGGCCCCTGGCACGAGCGCATCGACGCCCTCGCCGCCGAGACCGACGACGAGCAGCGCCAGGCGCTGCTGGCGGCGCTGGTTGACTACGTGGAGCAGATCGCGCCCTGAGCCGTGGCCTGGATGGCGTCCTGGGTGGTGCTCGGGCGCCGGGTCACGTTGGCTTGCGGCTCCAGGGCGGTCAGAGTCCGAAGATGCGCTGCGCGTTGCCGGCGAAGACCTTGCGTGCGGTGGCCTGCGGCAAGGTGGCAACGCGCGCGCGACAGCCCGCCATATCGCCGATGTTGTGCGGATAGTCGGACCCGAACAGGACCTGGTCGGCCGAGCCTGCGGTGCGCATACACAGCTCGAGCGCCGCCGGGTCGTAGACCACGGTGTCGTACCAGATGCGCTGCAGATAGCTGCTGGGCCTGTCCTTCACTGCGACTGAGCAGGCCGGAATCATCTCGTGGCAGCGGTCGAGTCGGCCGGCGAGGTAGGGCAGCGCGCCGCCGCCATGTGAGGCGATCAGCTTCAGGTTCGGGTAGGTGTCGAGGAAGCCCGACAGGATGATGCGCGAGAAGGCGAGCGTGGTGTCGAACATGAAGCCGATCGGCGGTACGAGACCGAACTCGTCCATGTGCATCTCGCGCAGGCCCTGCGGCGCGGTGGGGTGCACCAGCACCGGCAGGCCACGCGCGTCGATCGCCTTCCAAACCGGCGCGAAGGCCGGATCGGTCAGATCCTTGCCGGCGATGTTGCCGAGCACCATCACGCCGACTGCGCCGGCGGCGAGCGCGCGCTCGAGCTCGGCCACCGCGGCGTCGGCGTGCTGCCAGGGCAGCGAGGCAAACCAGCGGATGCGGTCGGGACGGGCGCGCTGCTGCTCGGCCATCGAATCGTTGACCATCGCCGCGGTGGCGATGCTCGTGGCGCGGTCGCCCCAGTAGACGTTGGGGCAGGTCAGCGAAACGATGGCGAGATCGACCCGCGCCGCGTCCATTGCCTGGATGCGCAAGTCGTAGTCCCACATGCCGGGGAACAAGGTGGTGAAGGGTGCACCGTAGAGGTGGATCGCTTCCTGGCCGGCGGCGGTCTTCTGTACGGTGTACTTCTCGCCGCCATGCTGCCGCAGCGCCTCGATGTAAGGCAGCGGCATCATGTGGGTGTGGACGTCGATGACGGTGGTCAAGGCTTCTCTCCAGGGATTCAGGACCAGATGACGAAACCCGCGCCGGTGCCGGTGCCGGCCTCGGAGCGGTAGCAGGGCACGTAGTCGACGACGCTGGCGCGCAGGCCGGCGCCTTCGAGTGCGCCGGCGGCGGCGATCCAGTTCTTGCACTCGGAGGTGCCGGCCTGGAACCAGGGCTCCGGATGCTGCACGAGCGCATCGTGGTCGGCGCGCACCAGCGCGTCGAGGAAGGCCTGATCGAAGGCTTCGTCGACGACGAAGTGGCTCAGTCCGCCGGAGCCGATCACGGCCACGCGCAGATCGCGCTCCCAGCTCGTGATGGCGCGCCCGATTGAACGGCCCAGGGCCAGGCAGCGCGCCGCCGTTGGCTGGTTGGGCGGGAAGAAGGTGTTGATGATCACCGGCACGTTGGGCGGCACCTGGTCGCCCATCACGTTGCGGTAGACGAAGCCGAAGGCGTGCGGGATGCCGGTGCTGAAGCTGATGCGCTGGTCGGCCTCGCGCAGCCACTGCGACTGCGCGACATCGAAGCCATCGGCCATCGCGCGCTCGATCAGGTGGCGTCCCAGGGCCGGCTCGCCGGGGTGGGTGAGCGCCTGCGGCGGCGCGTGGCCATGGTGGGCGAGATGGATGCCCGCCGGCTTGCGGCTGATCTGGTCGGCGGTCGACGGCAGGTTTTGCAGCTCCTTGCCCCAGAAGATCGTGAACGCTGGCATCAGGTCCTCGACGAACAGCTCGTGCTGGTCGTTGCCGAGGATCACGGCGACGTCGGGCCGGGCGTCGCGCCAGGCCTGTGCCAGCCTGCCCACCGCAGCGTTGGCCCGTGCGTGGCGCGCCTCGCGCTCGGCGGGTTCGGCCTGCGGGCCGAGGTTCTCGCCGGCGCGCTCGGCGACCAGGCCGTTCCAGTCGTAGGCCTTGCCGCGGAACCACAGTGACTTGTTGCGGTGGTCCGCCTCCAGGCGCTGCTGCCACTGCTCGGGCGCGGTGTGGACCTGCGGCGTGTGCGCCAGCCCCAGGCCGAGGACGATGCGTGCCATGACCGGCCTCCGCTCAGTTCAGGCCGGCCTTGCGGCGATGCGAGGCCATCATCGACTCGATGCGCTCGTACAGCGGCTCCTTCGGGAAGTCGTTGAAGTAGCCGATCGCGCGGCGTACCGGATCGCCCTGGTAATAGCGCTCGTAGACCACCTGGCGGCCGGCGAAGGCGGAGATCGTCGCATCTGCAGCCAGCCGCATGAGCTGGATGCGCTCGCGCGAGCTCTGCCCGGCGCTGGCGAAGTACTGCTCGACCAGTTCGCCGATCTCGCCCGTCGTTTCGGCATACGAGGGCACGCCGACCAGGCCGCCGGCAGCGATCGTGCGGACGACCTCGATCATGCGTGCGTAGCGCTCGTGGAAGTTGAGCTGCGCACTGTGCAGCGGCCAGCGGTTGGGAGCGACGGTGCCGAACGGCGTGGCGGTGGCCTGCGCCTCGGCGCGCTCGACCAGCGCGCGCTGGATCTCGGTGAAGATCATCAGCTCGGTGATCATGCCTTGCACGTTGGGGAAGGCGTCGACCTTGATGCTGCGCGCCACGTGTGCCGCCAGTGCGGTCATGAACTCGGCCTTGGCGATCGTGCGCGACATGGTCTGGTGCGTGTAGTGCTCGCCCAGATAGGTCAGCTTGTAGATGCGGTTGCAAAGCCCCGGATCGCGGTAGACGAAGGTGCGCTCCCAGGGCACGAAGACGTTGTCGAAAACGAGCACGGCGTCGCCTTCCTCGAACTGCTGCGACAGCGGGTTGTCCAGGAAGTGGCCGGCGCCGGAGGGCACCATCGACGGTCGGCTGATCATGCGCAGCCCGGGTGTGGCGGCAGGAATCGCGAACGCGAAGGCGTACTCGTCGCCCTTGGTGTCGTTGCTGACGACGACCGAGGGCATGACGACCACTTCGTTGGCCACCTGCGCCAGCGTGCCGACCCAGCGGCTGCCGTTGACGACGAAGCCGGCGTCGGTCTCCTTGACGATCTTCAGCGCGATGTCGTGCTGCTGCTCGAACACCTGCTTGGTGCGGTCGACCTGGGGGTTGACCTGCACGTGCGTCATGGTCAGGTCGTTGCGCTTGACGTGCTCGTGGTAGGCGGCGACGTTGGCGCTGAAAGCGCGCCCGCTGGCCGAGTCGTCGAAGATGCTGCGCGCAGCGGCCAGCGCGCTGATACCCACGTTCATGAAGTCGGGCGTGCGGGCGAGCAGGCCACACGTGTGCTCGGCCACGCGGCGCAAGGCCTTGCCGCGCGCCAGCAGCAGCTCCTGGCTGGACGGCGCCAGGTGCGAGCGCGCGACGCGCTCGCCGATGGCATCGTCATGCACGGTCAGCACATCTTGGTCGGCTTTGCTGTGCTGCAGGTCGTAGAGCTCGGCGATGGTCTGCGCCGCGCCGCGGAAGGCGGGGTCTTCGGTGACGTTGGGCACGCGCCGGCCGTCGATGTAGACGACGCGGTCGTCGCGCAGGCTGTCGAGATACTGATTGCCGGTGCGGATGCTCATGGCTGGTTCCTTTCGGGGTCGTCGTGATCGACGGGTTCGATCGACGCGTGTCACGCTAAACGCGTCGATGTATCGGAGAATGATACGAAACGCATGACGCTGAATGCAATCAGAATCCGGCCGTCCAGGGAATGTCATGAAACTTCGGAGCCATGAGTTTCGACAGACGCAACGAACGACGCGAACTCCTGCCCGCCGAGGCCGGCGTGCGCAGCGTCGAGGCGGCGCTGCGCCTGCTGGAACTGCTGGCCTGCAACGTGGGCCCGCTTCGGGTGACTGACCTCGCGCAACGGCTGGACCTGGGCAAGCCGCGCGTGTGCCGCCACCTGGCTACCCTGGAGGCGATGGGGCTGGTTCGCCGGATCGGCCGCCAGGGCTATGGCGTGGGCGAGCGCCTGACGCGCATGGCGCACCATGTGCTGCGCGAGCGCACGCTGGCCGAGACCGCGCGCCCGCTGCTGCAGGCGTTGCGCGACGAGTTGCAGCAGACGGTCACGCTGTCGGCGCCTGGCGCTGGCGGCGCGGTGGTGCTGGACTGCTTCGAGAGCCCGCAAGCGGCGGCAATCGTCGTACGTGCCGGCACCTTGCTGCGCTATCCCCATTCGCCTGCCGCCCGCCTGGCGGTAGCGCTCGGCGCGGCGACCTTTGATCCCGGCCAGGATCGGCAGGCGGCCGAGGAAGCCATGGCGCGCTGGCGCGAGCGTGGCGTGGACCATGAGGTCGACACTCAGCACACCGGGTTGGGAGGGGTGGCGGCGCCGATCTTTGCCGGCCAGCTACTGGTCGGGCTGGTGTCGGTGGTGGTCTCGTCGCGGCTGCTGATGCCGCAGCTGCCAGGCCGCATGGTGGACGCATTGCGGCGGAGCGTGGTAGCGATCGAGCAGGGTTTGGGCGGCAACTAGGGCAACCGCTGCACGGGCACCGCTTGCCTTGCCCGGTGGCGCCGGGTCAGCGCATGTGGTCGAGCTCGATCTGGCGCACGCAGCGCTGCAGCGCGCTCAGCACGCTGGGGGAGGGCGTGGGCAGCAGCGACGCAGCCGGAGCAACGATGGAGACCACCGCGATCAGCGAGCGGTGCTCGTCGAACACTGGTGCGGCGATGCCGCCCACGCCGCGGCCGGTGTCTGCCTCGTACTCGACTCCTTGTTGCGGCCACTGCTGCAGCAGCTTGCGCGCGCCGGCATCGGCACCGTGCTGCAACGCCACCGACAGCCGCCCGGCCGGCGAACTGGGGGAGGGCAGGAAGCCGGCGATGCGCACCGTCACCGTTTCCATTGCACGGCTTTCCACACTGGAGATGACGACCGCACCATCAGGTGCTGGCAGGCTCAGGATCACGCTGTGGTTGACCTCGTCGCGCAAGGTCTGCATGTGCGGCTTGGCCAGGTCCACGAGGCTGCGATCGCGCACCGCAGCCCGGCTGAGTTGCAGCAGCTTCCAGCCAAAGGTGTAGCCCTCGTGCCGGCCGCGGGCGACCAGGCCGAGTGCAAGCAGGGTCTGCATGTGGCGCGATACCCGCGCCTTGGTCATGCCGAGTTGGCGCGCCAGCTCGTTGACGCGGACCAGTCCGTCGTTGTCGGCGATGCCTTCAAGGATCTGCAGCGCCACCTCCACGCTTTGCACCGTGCCGGGCTTGCGTTCGGCGACGCTGGAGGCTGTGTCGGCTTGTTGTGGCACAGGGTCGACATGCTGGATGGGCGTGGGGGCGCCTGTGCGCGGGGGGCCGAGCACGGTGCTCGCAGGGGAACGGGGCATGTGGGCTTCTCCTCGATGGCAATGATTGTCTGCGGCAATTGCGCGTGTCGAAACTTTGGTGACTGGTTGAGCGGGAGAACCCCTATACCGGTCACCATGATGGTAGTCCTATCATACGCGACACTGTCATGCAGTATGAGACTGGAGAACGTTAGATGAAACTCGCCACCATCCGCCTGAACGGCAAGCCCACCGTGATCGCCCGCGTCCAGGGGGACAACGCCGTCGCCGTCGACGTGCACGACATGGAGGAACTGATCATTTCCGGCAACGCCGGCCTGGACAAGGCGGCGAGCGCCATTGAGGCGGCCCGCAACGGCCGCGCCGCCGTCATCGATGTGTCCAGCGCCGACTGGATGGCGCCCAACCCCAAGGCGTCCAAGATCCTGGGTTGCGCGGTGAACAACAACGAGCTGAATCAGCGCGCGTTCCGGCCGATGAAGTCGCCGATGTTTTTCACCAAGGGGCGCTCGGCGCTCACCGGCCACAACAAACCTATCGTGCTGCTTGGCCGCCACGGACGCTCGATCCCCGAGCCCGAGCCGGTGGTGGTGTTCGGCAAGATGGCCAAGGACGTGCCGCAGGAGCGCATCATGGATCACGTCTTCGGCTACACGCTGACCAACGACGTGACGGCCAGCGGCATCAAGTTCGGCGAGGACTCGATCGCCCTGAACATGGACCCCAAGTTCACCGCAGCGCACCACTTCGCCTGGCGTGAGCGCTTCGGCGACGACGACAACTACGTCTATTTCATCTACCACTCGCGTTCGAAGGCGGCCGACACCTTCGCCGCCATGGGCCCCTGGCTGACGACCAAGGATGAGATCGCCGATCCGAACAAGCTCGTCGTGCGCGGCTACGTGGACGGCGATATGTACTGTGAGGACAGCACCGCCAACTACTACTTCCCGGTCGAGCGCGTGCTCCATGAGGCCAACCTGTGGTTCACGATGGAGCCGGGCGACTGCGTGCACTGCGGCACCGCGTCCAAGGGCACGCCACGCCACCCCAAGGGCAATATCGGCACCTTCCTGTCCGAGTACAAGAACACCGAAGTCGAGATCGAAGGCCTGGGCCGGTTGTTCAACACCATCGAGCTGCGCCCCTGAGGCGCGCGGCCGAGCGGGTCTGACATCAGCGGCAGGAGACAAGCACATGAGCGTGGCATCGTCCAAGGTCGAGATCGACCGCATGAGCTACCGCTACTGGGTCGAACGTGACCAGCGCGAGTTCGTCGCCTTCGCCGACGTCTCGCTCGACATCGCCGAGGGCGAGTTCATCTGCATCTGCGGCCCCAGCGGCTGCGGCAAGACGACGCTGCTCAACGTGATGGCGGGGCTGCTGACCTATGACGACGGCTCGCTGCGAGTCGGCGGCGTGCGTGTCAACGGACCCGGCGTCAGCCGCTCGATGGTCTTCCAGCACGCCAGCCTGCTGCCCTGGCGTACGGTGGCCGGCAACGTGCGCTACGGCATGGAGATGCAGCGCCGCTTCGACCGCCAGACGATGGATGAGCGAACCGACCGCTTCGTCAAGCTGGTCGGCCTCGCGGGATTCGAGCACCGCTACCCGGCCGAGCTCTCCGGCGGCATGCAGCAGCGCGTCAACCTGGCGCGCGCGCTCGCCACCGATCCCGAGGTGCTGCTGATGGACGAACCCTTTGCTGCCCTGGATGCGCAGACGCGCGAGTTCATGCAGTCCGAGCTGCTCAAGATCTGGGCCCGCGCCGGCAAGACGGTGGTCTTCATCACCCACCAGATCGACGAGGCGGTCTACCTCGCCGACCGCGTCATCGTGATGGGCACGCGACCGGGCCGCATTAAGGGCGAGTTCACGATCCCGTTCGAGCGTCCGCGCACGCTTGCCCTCAAGCGCGACTCCGAGTTCCTCGACCTCAGCGACCGCATCTGGCGCCTGATCGAGGAGGAGGCTGGCCGCATCAACGTTGTCACCACCCAATGAGCACGAGCACCGCCATGATCGCTCCGCAAGCCGCTGCCGTTGCGCCGGTGCAGGCCCGACGCCGATCCTTCTGGCGTGAGCACGAGGGTCCGCTGCTGGCCTCCGTCGCCATCGCCTGCGTCGTCCTGGTCTGGCAACTCGCCTGGAGCCTAGGCTGGATCTCGCCGCTGTTCTTCAGCGGCCCCTCTGCCATCGCCGCCAAGTTCGTCGAGCTCGTGGCCAGCGGCGAGCTGCAGAGCAACGCCTTATTCAGTGGCCGCAGCTTTCTCGCCGGCTTCGTGCTGGCGGTACTGTTCGGCGTGCCCATGGGCATCCTGATCGGCTGGTACCGGCGCCTGAACCTTGCGCTGAACCCGCTCATCAACGCCTTCTATGCCACGCCGCGCATCGCGCTGTACCCGCTCATCATCATCTGGTTCGGTATCGGCAGCGGATCGGCCATCTTCCTGGTCTTTCTCGCCTCGACGATGCCAATCCTGATCAACACCATCGCCGGCGTGCGCAACATCGATGCCGACCTGCTGCGCGCGGCCCGTGCCTTCTGCGCCACCGACCGCCAGATCTTCCAGACCGTGGCGCTGCCTTACTCGGTGCCCTTCATCCTCACCGGCGTGCGCCAGGCCGTTGCCCACGGGCTGATCGCCGTCATCATCGCCGAGCTGATGGCCGGCAACCAGGGCATCGGCTTCATGATCTCCTACGCCGGCCAGACATTTGCCACTGATACCTTGCTGGTCGGGGTGCTGCTGACCTCGTTCGCCGGCATGGTGCTGGGCTGGCTGACCGAGCGGCTGCAACGCTACTTCCAGCGCTGGCGCCCGCAACGCGACTGAAGCCTTCGTACGGCACAGCCTGCCGGAGGACCTGCACCGCCGAGGACTCCGACGCGCTCGCACCGACCTCCCCTGCTGGAGTGACGATGAACCCGACCCACACTTCCGCGACCGCCGTCGACCCGCGCGAGCTCCGTCAGGTGCTCTCGACCTTCGTCACCGGGGTGACCGTGGTCACCACCGTCGACGCCGAGGGCTGCCGCCACGGCGTCACCGCCAACTCCTTCAACTCGGTGTCGCTGGACCCACCGCTGGTGCTCTGGAGTCAGGCGTTGAAGGCGTTCAGCCATCCCGCCTTCCGCGACGCCCAGCGCTTCGCGGTCAACATCCTGGCCGATGACCAGATCGGGCTTTCCAACCGCTTCGCGCGTGCCGGCGAGGACAAGTTCGCCGGCACTCCGGTGACCGATGGCCTGGGTGGCGTGCCGCTGATCGACGGTTGCGCGGCCTACCTGGAATGCCGTCGCCATGCCTCTCACGAGGCCGGTGACCACATGATCTTCATCGGCCACGTCGATCGCATCGCGCGCAGCGGACGGCGGCCCCTGGCCTTCGGTGGTGGCCGCTACCTGATCGCGCAGCCGCACGATTTCGGCCGCCTGTCGCTCGACGAGGTGAACGCCAACCGCAAGCGGCTGCACGCCATCCGGCTGGCTACCCACGTAGCGGTCGAACTCGCCGGCCGGCTGGACGAAACGATAGGCGTTGCCGTCTGGGGTACGCATGGTCCGACGATGTTGCACTGGGAGCCGTCCAGCCGGCCGGTGAGCCTGAACCTGCGGCCGGGAGCCGTGCTGCCGGTGCTGGGTTCGGCAACCGGCCGCGTGTTCGCAGCCTGGATGGCCGACGCGGAGCTCGCGCCGCTGGCGCAAGCCGAGATCGAGCTCGCAGGCGGTGACGGCAGCAAGGCTTTGACCACGCTGCAGGACTTGCGCGAGACGGTGCGGCGCGACGGCATGGCGGTACTGGACCAGGTCTCCAGCTTCGTCGACCGCAGCGAGGTCCCGGTGGCTGCTCTGAGCGTGCCGGTGCTCGATCGCCAGGGCGCGATCCTGCTGGCGCTGACCGTGCTGGCCGAAAGCGGGTGCCTGGACTGCGGACCTGATGCCGCGGTTCCGATCGCGCTGCGCGCCTGCGCCGAAGAAATCCGACGCCACCTGCACGCGCACGATCTGGATTGATCAGGGGCGCTGTGCGCAAGCTCTGGCTGAACCAAGGGCAGGCAGCGTGTGCACCACAGCGAGCCCGTGACGGCGTGGCTGGCCGAGCACGAGCCGGAGACTGAGGAGTATTTCCTGCCCAGCGTCAGCTGCGGCTCGGGTCCGGTGCGATGTCCTGTTCGGTTCCGAAGCGGTCTTCGTGATCTTGGCTCAGAGGCCTGCCAGGCGGCAAGCTGTGATGGCTGCGGCGAAGCAACGGTGCAGCACAGTGCGACTGCCCGATCGAATCGAAAGCGCAGCCAGACCCGGCAAGCTCCGCTTCGGTGAGTGGTTTGCGGCTCGGCGCCTCGAATCCCGGTCGACGGAGAAGACCTCTGCAGCCTGGAGCGAACTGCGCAGTGAGACCCTCAGCTGCATCCCCTGCATCTCTTGATCGCGGGTAAGTTCCAGGTTAGATACTTGATTAAGTCAAATAAAATGGCAAGTGTGCAGAGTCACTCTGCGCACTCGCTTCAACGACCACACCCGTCCAGGGACACGCATGAAATCCACACATCTTGTCGGCATCGCTGGCCTCGCTACCGGTCTGACCACCATGCTCGCCGCATCCGGTGCGATGGCCCAGGCCGCTTCCGCGGTCACCGTCTACGGCCGCCTCAACACCACCGTCGAATCGCAGAAGACCGGCAGCGCCGGGCGCAGCACCGAGATGGTGAACAACTCCTCGCGCTGGGGCCTGCGCGGCACCGAGGATCTGGGCGACGGACTCAAGGCCTTCTTCCGCATGGAAAGCGGTTTCGATTCCACCACCGGCATGGCGGCGGCCACCTTCTGGGGGCGAGATGTCTACCTGGGATTGGAAGGCGACTTCGGTCGGCTGCGCTTGGGCAACATGACCAACATCACCTACCTGACCTCTGCCGACTACGTCAGCCTGCACAACCACGACACGGGTACCTCGTCGGATGCACTGTTCGGCTTCGGCGTCAATTTCGGCGCGAAGGCCAACACGATCGCCTACCGCACGCCCAGTTTTGGCGGGCTGCGCGCCGAGATCTCATACGCGCTGAAGGAGACCGGTCCGACCGGGTCGACCAACGCAACGCTGGAGTACAGCGCCGGCAAGCTCGAGCTTGGTCTCGGGTTCGCCGACCGTGGCGATAACGACTTGCTTGTGCTGCGCGCGCTCTATGCCTTCGGCCCGTTCACCGTTGGCGGATATGTCGAACGCGACGACTACGCGGGTGCCCGGCGAACCAACTTGCGGCTCGTGGGTGCGTACAGCTTCGGTGCATCCGAGCTGCACCTGAATGTCGGCCGTGCCGGCAACCGCGGCGGCATTGACGACACCGGTGCGACACAGGCCACGCTGGGCTACAACTACAACCTGTCGCGACGCACCAAGGTCTACGCCTACTACACCCGTCTGGCCAACGACGACAACGCCACCTACGCAGCCTTTGGCGCACCGGCGGCCGGCGATTCGCAGAGCTCGCTCGCCCTGGGCATTCGCCACAACTTCTGATCGATTGGGAAGCGTTCGGTGCGACCGGCTCGGAAGCCGGCGCGCCGGCAGTTGAGGAAGCAAGAAACATCCTCGCAAGTACGATGTGGCTCGGTCGATGGGGATCGGTCCTGGCAGTCCTTCGCTTGTTGGCCCACCCTGGACCGGGCTGCGCCCGACCCGCCATCGGGCTTGCAAGCCCGACGGCCCTCGCCAGGCGAATCACAGTCCGCAGAGGGCTGTGATTCGTCCGGGCTCGCCCCCCCGCGCGGGTCAAGGCAACTTGGGACGGCCCGGCGCTTCCTTGAGTGGGCCATGGGGCCACAGGTCGGATGGCGAGCCGCAGGCAGTCCGGCCGTGGGCGTGCTCAGGTGCGGATGCGTTCCTCGGCGAGCATCGTACGACCAGCCTCGGCCAGCTTGTCGAGCGCCCGATGCAGTACATCCTTCTCGCTGCGCGTCAGGCTGGCCAATTGGCGCTCCTGGCGCCGGACCGCCTCGCCGAACATGCGTCGGTACAGTGCCCTTCCCTCGGTGGTGAGCGACAGTTGCACAGAGCGGCCGTCGTTGCGGTCCGCTTCGCCGCACACCAAGCCGCGAGCCACCAGGCCGGAGATGGTGCGGCTGGCCTGGGCGAGCTGGATGTCGACCTCCAGTGCCAGCCGCGCCAGCGGCAGCGGGGCGTCGGTATAGAGATTGCCCATCAGCCACCATTCGACCGCGGTGATCCTGTGTGAGCGCAGAAAACTCAAATAGGTAGGCTTGGTGCAGTAGTAGCTGGCCTTCACGAGCCGAAACGTTATCAGGTCGCGAAAGCTCCTGGGCGTCTTGTTTTGGGCCGTCGATTCGGCAGTGAATTTCGCCGCGTTCGTGACAGAGCTGTCAATGGTCGCGACGCTGTCGGGCACGCGCCGGCGGGTGGCAGTCTTGCGGGCTGGCATGGCTGTCTGTGATGTGCAGCGGGGGGGCGGATTCTGGCGCTATCGACCTGTGCGTCCCTTCAGGGACGGACTGCGCCCAGGATGCCCTCAGGCAGGCAATCTGGAGAATCCTCGTGCGATGAGGGACGGACCGCGGTGGACGATCCGCCCGGGAGAATGAAGGAGGCCCCTGACGGCGCGCCGTCTTGCTGTGCGGTGAGCTTCTCGGCGCGGACGACGGAGACCACTGCTTCGCTGCTGTGCAGATGGCACGCAGCCCAGCGCCCTGGCGTGATCTCGGTCAACGCAGGCGCCTGTTCGCGACAGCGTGCGCTGGCCTGCGGGCAGCGCGGGTGGAAGTGGCAACCCGACGGTGGTGTCAGCGGCGAAGGGATCTCGCCCTGCAGCGCAACGAAGGCCTTGCGTCGTGCGTCCAGTCGCGGCACGCCGGCGAGCAGCGCCTGCGTGTACGGATGTGCCGGCTCGCGGTACAAGGCCTCGGTGGGGCCCGATTCGACGATGCGGCCGAGGTACATCACGACCACCCGGTCGGCGATGTGGTGCACGACGCTCAGGTCGTGACTGATGAACAGGTAGGTGAGCCGGCGCTGCTCGCGCAGGTCCATGAACAGGTTCAGCACCTGGGCCTGGATCGAGACGTCGAGCGCGGCGACCGATTCGTCGCACACCAGCAGCTGCGGTTGCACCGACAGCGCGCGTGCGATGCCGACGCGAGCGCGCTGGCCGCCAGAGAACTGGTGCGGAAAACGCTCCATCAGCGCGGAGTCGAGTCCGACCTGTCGGAACAGCGCGGCCACCTGCTCGCGCGCGTCGCGCCGCGCCACCAGGCCGTGGATCACGGCGCCTTCGGCGACCGCGTCGGCCACGCGCAGACGCGGATTCAGCGATGCATGCGGGTCCTGGAACACCATTTGCACGGCAAGTCCGACACGGCGTTGCTCGACCGCGGAGAGACCGTTGATGTCGCGGCCCTCCCACAGCCGGCGGCCGGAATCGCTGGCGTGCAGACCCGCGGCGATGCGCCCGAGCGTGGATTTGCCGCAGCCGGACTCGCCGACGAGGCCGACCACTTCGCCCGGCGCGAGCGCCAGATCGACCGGATGCACGGCGTGCACGCGATCCCTGGGCGCGCGCCGGGTCAAGGCGCCGCCGACGCGTTCGACCAGGCCGAGCGGGCGCGTGAAGCTCTTGCTGACGCCGTCGAGTTGAAGCAATGGGGTCGTCATGGGGCAGGGGCCAGTTGGAGCTCGGGCGGCATCGTGCGCAGGCGCTGCCCGCGCGGGCTGCGGCTGGGAATGGCGTCCATCAAGGCACGGGTATAGGGGTGTTGCGGCGTGTCGAGCACGGCGTCGACGCTGCCTTGCTCGACCAGGCGGCCGCGATGCATCACGCCGATGCGGTCGGCCAGCCCGGCGACCACTGCCAGGTCATGCGTGATCCAGATCAGCGAGGCGCCGGTCTCGCGCGAGAGCTTCTGCATCTCGTGCAGGATCTGGCTCTGGATGGTGACGTCGAGTGCGGTGGTGGGCTCGTCGGCGATGAAGAGCTCGGGCTTGTTGAGCAGCGCGATGGCGATCACGACGCGCTGGCGCATGCCGCCCGAGAGCTGGTGCGGGTAACACTTTAGCCGTTCGCCGGGAGATGGGATGCCCACCCGCGCCAGCGCATCGTGCGCCTCGTCGCGCGCCTGGCGCCGGCCGACACGGCGATGCGCGAGCACTGCCTCGATCATCTGCGTGTCGATGCGCAGCACCGGGTTGAGCGTCATCATCGGGTCCTGGAAGATCATCGCGATGCGTCGCCCGCGGATGTCGCGCCAGGCGCGCTCGGGCAGGCCGACGAGCTCCTCGCCGTCGAGGCGGATGCTGCCGCGCACGATGCGCCCAGGCGCGTCGATCAGGCCCATGATCGAGCAGCCAGTCTGCGACTTGCCCGAGCCCGACTCGCCGACGAGACCGAAGATCTCGCCGCGCGCCAGGCTGAAGCTCACGCCGTCGACGGCGCGTACGGTGCCGCGCGGGGTCTCGAAGTGGGTGTGCAGATCGCTGACTTCGAGCAGCGGCAACGCGTTCGATGCGGCGATCATTTGCGCAGCCTCGGGTTGAGCACGTCGCTGAGCTGGTCGGCCACCATATTGATGCTCAGCACCGCGATCAGCAGCGCGAGGCCGGGGAAGAAGCTCATCCAGTAGTGGCCCGAGAGCATGTAGGCGTAGCCGTTGGACACCAGCAGCCCGAGCGAGGGTTCGGTGATCGGCAGGCCCAGGCCCAGGAACGACAGGGTGGCCTCGAGCCCGATCGCGATCGCGATCTGCACCGTGGCCACCACCAGCAGCGGCGGCATGCAGTTGGGCAGCACGTGGCGGAACATCACGCGCGCATGCGAGTTCTGAAGCCCGCGCGCGGCCTCGACGTACTCCTTCTTGAGCTCGACCATCGCCGAGCTGCGCACGGTGCGCGCGTAGAAGGTCCATTGCACGAGCACGAGGGCGAGGATGATCTTGTCGGCCCCCTTGCCGAACAGCGCCAGAAAGATCAGCGCGATCAGGATCGACGGGAACGACAGCTGCGTGTCGGCCAGCCGCATGATCACGCTGTCGACGGCGCCGCCCGCGTAGGCGGCCACCAACCCGAGCGCGGTGCCGATGACGAACGCGAACACGGTGCACACGACACCGACGAAGAGGCTGATGCGCAGCCCGTAGAGGATGGCCGAGAGCATGTCGCGCCCCTGCTCGTCGGTGCCCAGCCAGTAGGTGCGCTGGCTGTCGTCGCCCGCCTGCGCGCCCGGCGGCAGCCGCGCGTCGAGCACCGAGAGCTGCTGCAGGTCGTAGGGGTTCTGCGGTGCGATCCAGGGGGCGAGCAGCGACAGCGCGGCGACGAGCACGAACACCGCGAGTCCGCCGACGGCGATGCGGCTCGAGCAGAAGTCGCGCCAGAGCTGGCGCAGCGGCGATTCGGTGGCGGTGGCGCTCATCGCGAAGAACCCTCCAGGGTGATGCGCGGATCGAGCACCGAGTAGAGGACGTCGACCACGAGGTTGATCAGCAGGTACATCAGCACCACGAACAGCAGATAGCCGACGACCACCGGACGGTCGAGCGCGTTGATCGAGTCGATCAGCAGCTTGCCCATGCCGGGCCAGCCGAAGATCGTCTCGGTGACAACCGAGAAGGCGATGATCCCGCCGAAGTTGATGCCGGTGACGGTGACGATGGGGATCAGGATGTTCTTCAGCACGTGCACGCCGACCAGCCGCCATTCCGACACACCTTTGGCGCGCGCAAACTTCACGTAGTCCATCAGCATCGCCTCGCGCGTCGCGGCGCGGGCAAGCCGGATGATCATCGCGGCGTTGAACAGCGCCAGGTTGAGCGCCGGCAGGGCCAGGAACTCGAGTCCTTTGGCGTTGAGAAAGCTCACCTGCATGCCCAGCAGCTCGGTCGTCGGGCCGCGGCCGTTGGACGGTAGCCAGCCGAGCTGGACCGCGAAGACCATGATCAGCATGAGGCCGATCCAGAAGGTCGGCAGGCTGAACCCGAGCGTCGAGAACACCGTGATCGCGCGGCCGACGGGCCGCTCGGGCCGCAGGCCGGCGAGCAGTCCCAGCGGCAGCCCGATGACGACTGCGATCAGCATCGCCGCACAGGCCAGCTCCATCGTCGCCACCAGGCGGCTGCCGATCAGGTCGGCCACCGGCAAGCCGGTGGCGAACGAGCGGCCCAGGCTGCCGTGCAGCAGCCGGTTGGCGAAGTCGAAGTACTGCTGCAGCGCCGAGCGGTCGAGCCCGAGCGCCGCCATCATCTGGGTGCGCATCTCGGGCGTGACGCTGTCGGGGATCATGATAGACGCCGGGTCGCCGACAACGTAGATGCCCATGAACACCAGCACCGACATGATCCACAGCACGACCAGGCCCTCGCCCAGCCGGCGCAGCAGGAAGCCCGACATGGCTTACTCGGCTTCGAAGGCGTAGATGCGCTCGTCGACGCGCGGCGTGATCTTCACGCCCTTGCGCGCCGCCCAGGTGCCCACCAGCAGCTCGGTGGGGATGACGCCGACCTCGTCGTGCAGCACCTTGGCCGTTTCGCGGTAGAGCTGCTCGCGCTTGGCCTCGTCGCTGGACTCGAGCCCTTCGCGCAGCGGCTTCCAGAACGCCGGCGAATCGTAGGTCTGGATGTTGATCTTGCGGAAGGGGTTGTTCTTCGGGTTGCTGAACATGTACTCGAAGGACACGCCCATGTCGCCGCCGTCGGTGCCGGCGGACATCAGCGTCATCGGCAGTTCGAGCTTGTTGGCACGCGTGAACAGCACGCTCGTCGGCACCGACTCGACGCTCACCTTGCAGCCCAGCCGCGCGAGCATCTGGCCCACCGCCTGCGCCTGCGCGGGGTCAGTCGGGTGGTTGTCGTTGCGCGCGTAGACCGAGAAGGCGAAGCAGTTCGGGTAGCCGGCCTCGGCGAGCAGCTTCTTGGCGCTGGCCAGATCCTGCCGCTCGGGCTTGAGCTCGGGGTTGTAGCCGTACATCGTGCTCGGGATCGAGTTCTGCGTCGGAACGCCCAGCCCTTCCATCACGCGCGAGCCGATGGCGTCGCGATCCAGCGCCTTGGAGAAGGCCAGCCGCACGCGCACGTCCTTGAACGGATTGGCCGCCAGCGGCTTGCCGGCGAGGTCGCTCGCGCCGGGCAGCGGCTCGGAGTGCTGGTTCATGATCCAGAAGGTGAAGCGCGCCAGCGGCTTGGTGTAGACGCTCATGTTGGCGTTCTGGCGGATGCGCGGCAGGTCGGCCGCCGGGGCGGCGGCGATCGCGTCGACGTCGCCGGCCAGCAGCGCGGCGGTGCGTGCCGGACCGTTGGGCATGATGCGCAGCGTGGCCTTTTCGAAGTGCGGCTTCTTGCCCCAGTAGGCGTCGTTGCGCACCATTTCCAGGCGGTCGCCGCGCAGGAAGCGCACGAACTTGTAGGGACCGGTGCCGATCGCGCCGCGCCCGCTCTCGAAGTCCTCGGGCTTGAGGCCCTCGGTCGCCTTCTTCGAGACGATGGGCACCATCGCCAGGTAGTTGTGCAGCACGGCCAGCGGGGTGGCGGTGGTCAGCCGCACGGTGCGCGCGTCGACCGCCTGCGTCTTGACGATGTCCTTCAGGAAGCCGTTCAGCGTGGCCGGCGATGCCGTCAGTGTGGCGGGACGGGCGAGCGAATACAGCACGTCGTCGGCGCTCAGCACGGAGCCGTCGTGGAACTGGACGTTGGCGCGGAGCTTGAGCTCCCAGGTCGTGGCATCCACACGCTGCCAGGACTCGGCAAGCCGGGGCACCAGACGACCCTCGGCGTCGAGGTCGGTCAGCGTCTCGAAGATGTGTTTGGCTGCCGTCAGGTTGCCCGGCAGGTTCGCGTACTGCGGGTCCATCGAGGTCACGTCAGCGGCAATCGCGAACCTCAGTTCCGCCGCCTGTGCGGGGACAGCAACCAGACAGGCCGATGCCAGGGCGGTGAGGGTGGCGAGGGCGAATATGCGGGGGTGCGTCATGAGGCTGCTTTCGGGAGGTTGTACGGGTAGCGAGTGGAAGGGTCTGTCTGAAAGGGGTCGAAAGGGGTTCAACTAGTTGACAACATCAATGATCAAGGTCAAGATTGTCAAATCGATAGATGACTTAGTCAACTGTTTGGTGCTCGGTAGAAACGCGATGCCGAGCGCCGCTTATCCCGAAGGAGCATGAGATGGAGATGACCGGCGGCCAGGCACTGGCCCGGCAATTGGTGGCCGAGGGCGTGCGCGACCTGTTCGGCATTCCGGGCGTGCAGCTCGACTGGGCAACCGATGCCCTGCTCGACGTCGAGCCCGATCTGCGCTACTGGACACCGCGCCACGAGCAGGCCACGTCCTACATGGCCGACGGCTATGCGCGCACCACCGGCCAGCCCGGCGTATGCATGGTCGTTCCCGGCCCCGGCTTGCTCAACGCGATGGCCGGCCTGTCCACCGCCTACGCCTGCAACTCGCCCGTGCTGTGCATCAGCGGCCAGATCCCGACGCCGATGATCGGGCGTGGACTCGGCATGCTGCACGAGGTGCGCGGTCAGTCGCAGATCCTCGGCTCGGTCACCAAGTGGAACCGCCTTGCGCGCCACCCGGCCGAAGTGCCGGCGCTGGTGCACGAGGCCTTCGCCGAGTTGCGCTCGGGCCGGCCGCAGCCGGTCGGGCTGGAGGTTCCGCCCGACGTGCTGCAGGCGCGTGCCGATGTCAAGCTGCTCGGCGCTGCGGCGCCGCGCGACGATGAGCTGCCGCTGGCAGCCGAGCTCGAGCGCGCCGCCGCGCTGCTGCGCGGCGCGCGCCTGCCGGTGATCTACGCCGGCGGCGGCGCGCTCGCCGGGGGCGCCGCCGACGCGCTGCGCCAGCTCGCCGAGACGCTGCAGGCGCCGCTGGTCATGAGCGACAACGGCCGCGGTGTGTTGTCCGACCTGCATCCGCTGGCGCTGACCCAGCTCGGCGGGCGCTGCGTGCTGCCGCATGCCGACGTCGTGCTCGTCGTCGGCAGCCGCTTCGTCAACGGCCACGGCGAAGCGACGCACGCCTCGCCGCGCACACAGTACATCTATCTGAACACCGACGCCGTCGCGATGGGCGAGCCGCACGCCGCTGGCATTGCGCTGCAGACCGGCGCGCGGCGCGGCACGCTGGCGCTGCTCGAGCGCGTGCAGGGCCTGAAACCGGCCTCGCGCGCCGACATCGTGGGGCAGGTGCGCGCCTGGTGCGACGAGCAGATCGCGTACATCGAACCGCAGCTGTCGTACGTGCGGGCGCTGCGTGCCGCGATCCCGCAGGACGGCATCCTGGTCAGCGAGCTGACGCAGGTCGGCTACGCATCGGGCTTCGCTTACCCCGTCTATGCGCCGCGCACCTTCATCACGCCGGGTTACCAGGGTACGCTGGGCTACGGCTTCGCGACGGCGCTTGGCGTTGCGCTCGGCAACCCTGACAAGGCGGTGGTGTCGATCAACGGCGACGGCGGCTTCGGCTGGAACCTGCAGGAGCTGGCGACCGCGGCCAAGTACCGCGCCCGGCTGGTCACGGTGGTGTTCGCCGACGGCGCGTTCGGCAACGTGCGCCGCATTCAGGCCAATGTCTTCAAGCGCGAGATCGGCACCGAGCTGCACAACCCGGATTTCGTCCGCCTCGCCGAGGCCTTCGGCGTCAACGCGACGCGCGTCGACTCGCCGGCGGCGCTGGGCGCGGCCGTGAGTTCGGCGCTCGCCGCTGGCGGTCCGACGCTGATCGAAGCGCGCGTGCCGCCCATGCCCGGGCCCTGGCACCTGATCCACACCTTCTCCAAGGCGCCACGACCGGCCCCGGCCAACCCGCTGGGCGAGCCGGCGTGAGCGAGGCCGTGCGATGAAGACCCTCGACCACATCTACGTCGACGGCCGCTGGCAGCGCAGCGCGAGCACCGAGTCCATCGACGTCGTCAACCCGGCCACCGAGGCGGTGATCGCGCGTGCGCCGGCCGGTGCCGCCGATGACGTGCAGCTCGCCGTCGCCGCAGCGCGGCGCGCCTTCGACGGCTGGGCGGCGACGCCGCGCGCCGCGCGCGTCGCCGCGCTCGAACGCATCCGCGCCGGCGTGCAGCGGCGTGCCGACGAACTGGCCGGGCTCATCACCGCGCAGATGGGCTCGCCGCTGGCGTTCTCGCGCCTGGCGCAGCTCGGGCTGCCGCTGAAGAATCTGGACATCGCGGCGCGCGCGATGGAGTCGCTGCACGCCGAGGAGGCGATCGGCAACACGCTGGTCGTGCGCGAGCCGGTGGGCGTGGTGGCGGCGATCACGCCGTGGAACTTCCCGCTGCACCAGATCACCGCGAAGATCGCGCCTGCGCTCGTCGCCGGCTGCACCGTGGTCCTCAAGCCCAGCGAGCTGACGCCGCTGGACGCGGCCGTGCTGGCCGAGATCGTGCACGAGGCCGGTCTGCCGCCGGGCGTCTTCAACCTCGTGTTCGGCAACGGCGCGCTGATCGGTGAGCCGCTGGTCGGCCACCCCGAGGTCGACATGGTGAGCTTCACCGGCTCGACGCGCGCCGGCCGGCGCGTGGCGGAGCTTGCGGCGGCGACGCTCAAGAAGCTCGCGCTCGAGCTCGGCGGCAAGTCGGCCAACCTGCTGCTCGACGACGCCGACCTCGACCAGGCGCTGCCGGTCGCGGTCAAGCAGTGCTATGCCAACTCGGGCCAGGCCTGCGCCAGCCTGTCGCGGCTGCTGGTGCCGCGGCAGCGGCTGGCCGAGGTCGAGCAGCGCGTGGTCGAGGCCGCACGCGGCTGGACGCTCGGCGACCCGCTGGCCGCGACGACCAAGCTCGGCCCGGTGGCCTCCAGCCTGCAGCAGCAGCGCGTGCGTGCCTTCATCCGCAGTGGGCAGATGCAGGGTGCGCGGCTGTTGCTGGGCGGACCCGAGCAGCCCGGCGAGCTGGCACGTGGTGCCTACGTGCAGCCGACCGTCTTCAGCGACGTGCAGCCCGACATGGAGATCGCGCGCGAGGAGATCTTCGGCCCCGTGCTCTCGCTGCTCGCCTACGACGACGTCGAGCACGCGGTGCGGCTCGCCAACGACAGCGCCTACGGGCTCTCGGGTGGCGTCTGGTCGGCCGACACGCAGCGCGCGCAGCAGCTCGCGCGCCGCCTGCGCACCGGCCAGGTGGTGATCAACGGTGCACCGCTGAACGTGATGGCGCCGTTCGGCGGCTACAAGCTCTCGGGTCTCGGACGCGAATACGGGCGCTTCGGGCTGGAGGAATTCTTCGAAATCAAGTCGCTGCAAGGCGCAATCCAGGAAGCAAACACATGAGCAATCCACAGCAGCAAGGGCCGGCCGACGTCGCGCCCGAGTACATCCGCAACCTGCCGCCGTACGTGCCGGGCAAGCCCGCTGGCGAGGTGCAGCGCGAGCAGGGCATCGAAAGCGTCACCAAGCTGGCCTCCAACGAGAACCCGCTGGGCGTGAGCCCGAAGGCGGTGGCGGCGATGGGCGCGGCGCTGGCCGGCGTGGCGATCTACCCCGACCCGAACGGCTTCGATCTGAAGTCCGCGCTGTGCGCGCGCTTCGGCGTCGAACCCGCGCAGATCGTGCTCGGCAACGGCTCGAGCGAACTGCTGGACCTGGCCGCACGCGCCTTCCTGCGCGACGGCGACGAAGCGATCTACGCCCAGTATTCGTTCATCGCCTACCCGGTGGCGGTGAAGGCCGTCGGCGCCACCGGCGTGCAGGTGCCGGCGCTCGACTACGGTCACGATCTCGACGCGATGGCGCGTGCGGTCACCGCGCGCACCAAGCTGATCTTCGTCGCCAACCCGAACAACCCGACCGGCACCTGGCTCGACGAGGCCGCGATCCGCGGCTTCCTGGCCAAGGTCCCGCGCCAGGTGCTGGTGATCCTCGACGAGGCCTATACCGAGTACCTGCCGCCCGACAAGCGCATGGATGCGTTTGCGATGGTGCGCGAGTTCCCCAACCTCGTCGTGCTGCGCACCTTCTCCAAGGCTTACGGCCTGGCCGGCGTGCGCGTGGGCTTCGCGGTCGCGCAGCCGGCGGTGGCCGATCTGCTCAACCGCACGCGGCTCGTGTTCAACGTCAACGCGCTGGCGCAGGTGGCCGCGGCGGCGGCACTAGAAGACGACGAGTTCGTGACGCGCACCTACGACATCAATCGTGCCGGTCAGGCCCAGCTGTGCGCCGCCTTCGACCGCCTCGGCCTGCCCTACGTGCCGTCGTTCGGCAACTTCGTTCTCGTCGACTTCAGCGGCGCGCGACACAGCGCGGCCGAGATCAACCAGCGCCTGCTGGCGCGCGGCTTCATCGTGCGCCCGCTCGGACCCTATGGCCTGACGCGCCACCTGCGCATCACGATTGGCCTCGAGCACGAGAATGCTGCCTTCATCGGAGCGCTGGAGGCGGTCCTGACGGGCTGAAGGAGAGGCGGCTGCGCACACACCCTGCAGCCGTCGCTTGGCCCCCCTTGGCCAGCCTCTTGGCCGGCAACTCAGCTCGTTGCGCCGACCAGTTGCATCACGTTGCCCGAAGGATCCTCGGTGTTGCACAGCCAGCGCTGGGTGGGCGCGTAGTAACCTGGCGGCCTGGCAAATGGAACGCCACGATCGACGAGCTGCGCGCGCACGCCATGGATGTCGCTGCACTTCAGTCCGATGTGGCGGATGCCTGGTTCGGCCAGGCGGCGGCCATCGGGTGCGGTGCAAGGAACGAGTTCGAGCAGCGGCTGTGCACCCTGGCCTGGAAAACGCAACTCGACAGCACCGCCCACATGGGTGGTGCGCCGAACGACGCTGAAGCCGAGCTGCTCGTACCAGGCGCAAGCGCTCTCGATATCCTCGACCGCGAGGTCGATGTGATCTATGCCCTCGATGAACGGAAGGGCAGCGCCGGGTTGCGACGAACTCATCAATAGGACACCGCCAGCTTGCGCTGTTCCTCGGCGGCGACGCCGGCGCCGAACAGCTTGCGGAACCAGCCGTCGGCAATCAGCTTGCGAACCGGACCCATGTCAATCACCGTCGTCGGGTCGAAGGCCTTGATCGCAGGCAAGTCGTCGGCCATGCGCGTCATGGCCGACTCCACCGCCGCCTTCTGCAGCAGCGGTATGCGATCGAGCACTTCCTTGCTGCGATAGATGTCGTACAGGCGCGAGACGTCGGCCTCGGTCTGCTTGTCGAACGCGAGGTAGGCCTCGACTGCGGCGGCCTTGTCCTCGTAGTGTCGATGGATGGCCTCGGCGTGCGCCATCACCAGCCGGGTCGGGATCTCGGGGTTGTCCTTGACCCAGGTCTTCTTGAAGACGTAGGCGGTGCTGACGAAGATGTCCGGATGGTTGGTCAGCAGGTCGATCGCCTTGAAGCCCTGGCCTTCAAGCTTAAAGAAGGCCGGCGCGACGACCAGGGTGGCGTCGATCTGTCCGCCTTGCAGCATCTTCACCCGCGAGCTGGCGTCGGTGCCGGTGGGCACCCATTGCACGTCGCGCGCGTTCATGCCGTACTTCTGCAGCAGGTCCAGCGTGTAGACATACAAGGTGTCGCCCAGCCGGCCTATGCCAAGCCGCATGCCCTTGAGGTCCTGCACCTTGTCGATGCCGGTCTTGGCCATCATCGCGAAGTTGCCCTTGTTCAGCGAGCTGCCCATCATCACCAGCGAAGGGTCGCGCACCGAGGCGGCCAGAATCTGTTCGATGCCATAGTTGACCATCTGCGCCTGGCCGCTGACCAGCATCGCGATGCCCGCCGGGTGGACGCCGAAATCCAGCGTCACGTCGAGTCCGTGCTTCTGGTAGATGCCGGCGTGCTTGGCCAGCCACAGCGGCCATGAGGCGCCCGAGCGCGTCGGGTAGCTGATCGTCAGCTTGACCGCGGATTGCGCCCACAAGGTGGTGGGCGCGGCGCTGAAGGCGGCTGCGGCCTGCAGCAGAGTACGGCGCTTGATCGGGGCAGCGGGTGATGTCATGACGTGCTCCTGTGGGTCTTGACGAGGCGATTGCGCAGGCGGCCGATGCGGTCGACCTCGATCTCGACCACATCGCCGTCGTCGAGATAGGTCGACGACTCGTAGCCGCAGCCGTTGCCCACCGTGCCCATGGCGAGCACTTCGCCCGGATACAGGGTTTCCGACTGCGAGAGAAAGCTGATGCAGTGCGCGATGTCGTGCTGCATGCCGCCACTGGTGGTTGCCGCGCGCAACTCGCCGTTCACGGACACGCGCATGCCCAGGGCATGGGGATCGGGGATCTCGTCGCGCGTGACGATGCAAGGGCCGATCGCGTTGCCGGTGTCGAAGTCCTTGCCCTTGGCCGGACCCATGCGAAACGAGGATTCCTGCGCCTGCGTGTCGCGGGCGCTGAAGTCGTTGTAGATGGTGTAGCCGAACACTGCGTCCATCGCCTGGGCAGGACTGACGTTCTTCACCCGCCGCCCGATGACGACTGCCAGCTCCATCTCGTAGTCCATGCGCCGGGCGTAGTGCGGCCACTCGATGTCGGCGTCGGGGCCGACGACGCTGAAGCGGTTGCATTTGTAGTACAGCGGTCGCTCGTACCAGACCGGCGGAATGGCGAACATGCCGCTGGCCTGCAGGCGCTGGAGCGCGGTTTCGGGGTCGACGTCTGCGGCGGCGCGCATGCGCATCGAGGTCGCGAGTGCCTGGCGCACATGCAACTCGTAGTTGGCGAAGTCGCGGATCTGCTCCGGCAGCGGCAGCGGGGCGAGCAGTTGAACGGAGGCCAGCGGCAGGATGGCGTCGGCGGCGAGGTCTGTACTCAGCAGCCGGTGTGCCTCGGCCAAGGCCGCTTCGCCGGCGCGCAGCAACTCGAGCATGGACGAAAAGGCCGGCTGCTGGGTAGATTGCGTACCCTGCGCCAGGGACTGCAGGTCGGCGATACGGTCGGCGTCGAGCACAACGCCCAGGCGATCGCGACCACGATCACGAAACGTTACGAATTTCAATTCACAGTCTCGCTAAACGGAACAAGCGACGCGCATATCGTAACTACCATCGTGGCGAACGATGCGCGTGTTAACCCGTAGGGCCGGACAAAGCGGACCGCTCGCGCGCGCGGGGCGACAGGGGCGCGCCTTCGGACTCGGTGGCTTCAGAGCGCCGCGCCGGTGTCGGCTGCGCCGCGCCGTGGCTGGACATGGGGGCGCGTCTGCTGCCCCAGGTACTGAGGCAGGTTGCACCATGAAGCCGGCCCCTTGCCGGTGCTGCCCGAGGGCCCTCCAGCCGTCGAACGGCTGGTCGCCGTGCTGCATTGGGTTCAGACCCAGGCGCAGACTCTGAAGTCAGCATCGAGCCTGGTTGCGACGAGGCTGTGTGCTGGGTGCCGCACCGCAGCCTTCGCCCCTGGCACGAGCGCGTCAGCCTAGATCCGGCAGTTGGACGCGCCCGAGCGGGCTGCGCTGCGGTGTGCTGGCAAGGCGCGACGACGCGGCGGGCTGTTGCCCGCGAGGAGGAGTAACACCGCCAGCGCGCCGCAGCGTGGCTCGATCGGGTGCGT
>CAUJJP010000234.1 GCA_963205525.1 Pseudomonadota bacterium
GCAGCTCGATGGTGAAGCGCAGACCTGCCACGCCCTGCGCCGCAGGCCGGTTCTCGGCCCGTATCGTGCCCGCGTGCGCCTGCACGATGGCGCGCGCGATCGCCAGCCCGAGGCCGACGCCGGGCGTCGCGTCCTCCTTGCTGCCGCGCTCGAACTTGTCGAACATGGCCTCCTCGCGCCCGGGCGGCAGGCCGGGACCGTGGTCGTCGACGCGTATCGTCACCGTCGCGGCGCCGGCCTCGGCGCCGATCTCGATCGCGCTGCAGGCCGGGGTGTACTTGGCGGCGTTCTCCAGCAGGTTGACGAGCACGCGCTCGAAGAGCACGGCGTCGATGTGCAGCAGCGGCAGGTCGTCGGCCAGCCGCACCTGCACCGGGCGCCCGGCGAGCGCCGGCGCGCAGGCCGCGAGCGCGCTGCCCAGCACCTCCTCCAGCGGCTGCCATTCGCGGCGCAGCGGCACCGCACCGGCCTCCAGGCGTGCCATGTCCAGCAGGTTGCCGACCATGGTGTTCATGCGCAGCGCCGAATCGCGGATCGCCGACGCGAGCTCGGACTGCAGCGGCGCCAGCGGCGGCGGCGTCATGGCGAGGGTGTCGGCGAGCCCGACCAGCGCCGCCAGCGGCGTGCGCAGGTCGTGCGAGATGGTGGCCAGCAAGGCATTGCGCAGGCGCTCGGACTCCATCTGCACCGTGCTCGCGCGCGCGACGTCGATGTAGTGGATGCGTTCCAGCGAGATCGCCAGCAGCGAGGCGCAGGTGTCCAGCAGCTGGCGCTGGTCGGGCGCGAGCAGCTGGCGCTGCGCCGGCTGCACCGCCAGCACGCCGCGCAGCCGCATCGGCGCCTTCAGCGGCAGCACCAGGCAGGCGCTGGCGGCCAGGGTGTCGGTGCCCAGGCCGGCGGCCTCGGCGTGGTCGTAGGACCAGCGCGCCAGTGCGTCGTCAACCTCGGCCGTCGCGCCGGGCAGCGCGCGCAGCCGCTCGTGCTCGTCGAGCGCGAGCAGCGCGGACCCGGCCTTGAACTCGGCCTGCACGAAGCGCGCGCCTATCTCCGCCACCTGCACCGGCAGCAGCGCCGCCGAGAGGTCGCGCGCCATGTCGTACAGGCTGCGCACCCGGTGCTCGCGCTGGTTCGCGGCGGCCGCCTGCACCTTCAGCCCGGCAGTGAGCTGGCCGATCGCCAGCGCCACCACCAGCATCACCGCAAAGGTGACGAGGTACTGCACGTCGCTGACCGCGAACGAGGCGCGCGGCGGCACGAAGAAGAAGTCGAACAGTGCCACCCCCAGGAAGGCCGCCAGCACCGCCGGCCCGCGGCCGTGGAACCAGCCAATGCCGACCACGACGAGGAGGAAGAACATGACGATGTTGGTCAGCTCCAGCCGCCCGTGCAGCGGTGCCGCCAGCATCGCCACCCCCGTGCAGGCCGCCAGCGCCGCCGCGTAGCCGCGCCAGGCGATGCTCGAGGCCACGGGTTGCGCGCGGCGCGGCGGCAGGCGCTCGCGTGCCGCCGCCGGCACCGCCATCTGCAGCACGTCGAGGTCGTCGGCGGCGAGTTCGGCGATCCGGTCTGCGGCCGAGGTCTGCCATGGCCAGCGCCGCTTGCCGCCGCGACCGATCACCAGCCGCGACAGGTTGTGCTCGCGCGCGTAGCGCACCAGCGCCGGCACCGCCTCGGGCGCGGCCGGGTTGGCGATCGTCGCGCCCAGTTCCTGCGCCAGCTTGAGCACGCGCAGCGCCTGCTCGCGGCGCACTTCGGGCAGCCGGTGCACGGCCGGCGTCTGCACGTGCACCGCGTGCCAGGACACGCCGAGCTGGGCCGCCAGCCGGGCACAGCCGCGCACCACCGTCTCTGCGCTGTCGCTGGTGCCGACGCAGGCCAGAAGCGCCTCGCGGTTGGGCCACACCGCCTGCACCGAGCGACGCCGCCGCCAGGCCTGCATCTCCTCGTCGACGCGGTCGGCAGTGCGGCGCAGCGCCAGCTCGCGCAGCGCCAGCAGGTTGCCTTTGCGGAAGAAGTTGGCCCCGGCCCTCTGCGCCTGCTGCGGCAGGTAGACCTTGCCTGCCTTCAGCCGCGCCAGCAGTTCGTCGGGTGGCAGGTCGACCAGCACCACCTCGTCGGCGTCATCGAACAGCCGGTCCGGCACCGTCTCCCAGACCCGGATGCCGGTGATGCCGCCGACGATGTCGTTCAGGCTCTCCAGGTGCTGCACGTTCATCGTCGTCCAGACGTCGACGCCGGCGTCCAGCAGCTCCTGCACGTCCTGCCAGCGCTTGGGGTGGCGTGAGCCGGGCGCGTTGCTGTGCGCCAGCTCGTCGAGCAGCACCAGCGGCGCGGTCTGCTCGCGCGCCCAGGCGAGCGCGGCGTCGAGGTCGAACTCGTGCAGCACACGCTCGCGGTAGGACACCGCCTTCAGTGCCAGGCGCGGCAGGCCGTGCAGCATGGCCTCGGTCTCGCTGCGGCCGTGGGTCTCGGTCAGGCCGACGATCAGCGCCACGCCCTGCGCCTGCGCGGCCGCCGCGGCACCCAGCATGGCGTAGGTCTTGCCCACGCCGGCGCAGGCGCCGAAGAAGATCTTGAGCTTGCCGCGCCGCGCGCGCGCCTCGTCGCTCTGCACCTGGCGCAGCAGCGCATCGGGGTCGGGGCGAGCGACGCCGGTCATGGCCGAAACGCCGCGCAGGTGGGGCGGCACATCAGCCTCGCAAGACGGTCGGGCAGCTCATCGATGCATCTTCCCACGCCGCTGCGCGCGCTGGGCCTGCCGGCGCGCGCTGCGCGCGACCAGCCACCAGGCCAGCAGCAGCGGCACGAGGACCGCCGCCATCGCGAACAGGACGCCCCAGCCTTCGCTCATGGCGCGACGGACGCGACCGGCGCTGCAGGCGCTGCAGGCGCTGCAGGCGCTGCGGGCGCTGCAGGCGCTGCGGGCGTGGCTGCGGCGATCGCGTCCAGCGCCAGGTTCAGCGCCAGCACCTTGACGCGCGGCTCGCCGAGGAAGCCCAGCCAGGGCCGGTCGGTGTGGCGCTCGACCAGCTCGCGCAGCCGCGCTTGCGGCAGCCCGCGCACGCGCGCGACGCGCGCCAGCTGGAAGTCCGCGCCGGCACGGCTGATGTGCGGATCCAGGCCGCTGGCCGACGCAGTCACGAGGTCGATGGGCACCGGCGCCGTGTTGCCCGGGTCGGCCGCGCGCAGGGCCTGGATGCGCGCGCGCACGGCATCGGCCAGCGCAGGGTTCGTCGGCCCCTGGTTGGCGCCGCCGGAATTGGCGGCGTTGTAGGGCATGGGTCCGGTGGCCGAAGGGCGGCCCCAGAAGTGGCCCGGGTCGCTGAAGGGCTGACCGATCAGCTCGGAGCCGACCGGCGTGCCGTCGCGCAGGATCAGGCTGCCGTTGGCCTGCGCCGGGAAGGCGAGCTGGGCCGCGCCGGTCACGGCCAGCGGATAGGCCAGGCCGGTGAGGACGGACAGGGCGGCGAACAGGGTCAGGGCAGGACGGAGTTGCGATGTCATGGGATGGCTCCTCAGGCCAGGCCGACGCCGGCCAGCAGCAGGTCGATGAGCTTGATGCCGATGAAGGGCACGATGACGCCGCCCAGGCCGTAGACAGCCAGGTTGCGCCGCAGCAGCACGGCGGCACCGACGGCGCGGTAGGGCACGCCCTTCAGGGCCAGCGGGATCAGCGCGACGATGATCAGCGCATTGAAGATCACCGCCGCCAGGATGGCCGACTGCGGGCTCGCCAGCCCCATGACGTTGAGCGCGCCGAGCTGCGGATAGGTGGCGACGAAGGCCGCCGGCACGATGGCGAAGTACTTGGCGAGGTCGTTGGCGATGCTGAAGGTGGTGAGCGAGCCGCGCGTCATCAGCATCTGCTTGCCGGTCTCGACGATCTCGATCAGCTTGGTCGGGTTGCTGTCGAGGTCGACCATGTTGCCGGCCTCCTTGGCCGCCTGGGTGCCGGTGTTCATCGCCACCGCCACATCCGCCTGCGCCAGCGCCGGCGCGTCGTTGCTGCCGTCGCCGGTCATCGCCACCAGCCGACCCGCGGCCTGGTGTTCGCGGATGAGCCTGAGCTTGGCCTCGGGCGTGGCCTCGGCCAGGAAATCGTCGACGCCGGCCTCGGCGGCGATCGCGGCGGCGGTGAGCCGGTTGTCGCCGGTCACCATCACGGTCTTGATGCCCATGCGGCGCAGCTCGGCGAAGCGTTCCTTGATGCCGCCCTTGACGATGTCCTTCAGCTCGACCACGCCCAGCACGCGCGCACCCGCCGGCGCCGGGCCGCCCGAAGCCGGCGCAGCACCCGCTTCGCGGGTCGCCGCCGCGCTCGGCGCCGGGGTGATGAACTCCGCCACCACCAGCGGCGTGCTGCCGCGGCGCGCCACCTCGTCGACGCTGTCCTGCAGCGCGGCCGGGAAATGGCCGCCCAGCGCTTCGACGTGGCTGCGGATCGCCTCTGCCGCGCCCTTGCGCAGCGCGCGCAGCTCGCCGCCGGCACCGGGCAGGTCGACGCCGCTCATGCGCGTGGCCGCCGTGAAATGCACGAAGTGGGCGCCCAGGCCGGCGACATCGCGCTCGCGCAGCTTGAACTTCTGCTTGGCGAGCACGACGATGCTGCGCCCCTCGGGTGTCTCGTCGGCCAGCGAGGCGAGCTGCGCCACGTCGGCGAGCTCGGCCTCGCTGACGCCGGGCGCGGGGATGAAGGCGCTGGCCTGGCGGTTGCCCAGGGTGATGGTGCCGGTCTTGTCCAGCAGCAGCACATCCACATCGCCTGCGGCCTCCACCGCGCGGCCCGAGGTGGCGATGACGTTGGCCTGCATCATGCGGCTCATGCCGGCGACGCCGATCGCGCTCAGCAACCCGGCGATGGTGGTCGGGATCAGGCACACCAGCAGCGCCACCAGCACCACCAGGCTCACCGGCTGGCCGCTGCCCACCGCCTGCACGCTGAACTGCGAGAACGGCAGCAGGGTGACGACGACGCCCAGGAAGACGATGGTCAGCGCCACCAGCAGGATGGTGAGCGCGATCTCGTTGGGCGTCTTCTGGCGCTTGGCGTTCTCGACCATCGCGATCATGCGGTCGACGAAGGTCTCGCCAGGGTTGACCGCGACGCGCGCGACGATCCAGTCCGAGAGCACGCGCGTGCCACCGGTGACGGCCGAGAAGTCGCCGCCGGACTCGCGTATCACCGGCGCCGAGTCGCCGGTGATCGCGCTCTCGTCGACCGACGCCACGCCGGCAATCACTTCGGCGTCGGCCGGGATGACGTCGCCGGCCTCGATGAGCACGATGTCTCCGCGCTTGAGCTGGTCGGCCTCCAGCGGATGCCACTTCATCTCGCTGCGTGGCTCGCCATCGCGCCAGGCG
The DNA here is from genome assembly GCA_963205525.1 of Pseudomonadota bacterium. The sequence continues at coordinate 5,362 of CAUJJP010000234.1, forward strand.
CCCTCGAGCTTCTTGGCCCAGGTCTTTTTCTTCAGCCCGCGCAGGCTCGCGGCCTGCGCCTGCGCGCGGCCCTCGGCCAGGGCCTCGGCGAAGTTGGCGAACAGCACGGTGAACCACAGCCACAGCGCGACGCCGACGGTGAAGGCATCCGGCGTCGCCAGTGCCAGCGCGCTGGTGAAGGCGCTGCCCACCCAGACGACGAACATCACCGGGTTGCGCCACTGCAGGCGCGGATCGAGCTTGCGCAGGGCACCCAGCGCGGCCGGGCCGGCGAGCGTGGCATCGAACAGGGTCAGTGTCTTGCGGGTCATGGCAATCCTCAACGCGGGTAGAGCATCAGGTGCTCGACCACCGGGCCCAGCGCCAGCGCGGGCACGTAGTTCAGCAGGCCGACCAGGAGCACGGTGCCCACCAGCAGCAGCGCGAACAGCGCGCCGTGCGTGGGCAGGGTGCCGGCGCCGGCGGCCAGCCGCTTCTTCGCCGCCAGCGAGCCGGCCACCGCCAGCACCGGCACGATGACGCCGAAGCGGCCCAGCCACATCGCCACCCCGATCAGCGTGTTGTAGAAGGGCGTGTTGGCCGCCAGCCCGGCGAAGGCGCTGCCGTTGTTGTTGGCGCCCGATGTCAGCGCGTACAGGATCTCGGTGAAGCCGTGCGGCCCGGGGTTGGCCACGCCCACACGCCCGGCCTCGCCGGCCACCGCCAGCGCCGTGCCCAGCAGCACCACGAGCGGCGTGACGAGGATGGCGATCGCCACCATCTTCATCTCCGCGGCCTCGATCTTCTTGCCCAGGTACTCGGGCGTGCGGCCGATCATCAGCCCGGCGATGAACACCGCCATGATCGCGAACATCAGCATGCCGTACAGGCCGGTGCCGACGCCGCCGAAGATCACCTCGCCGAGCTGCATCAGCACCAGCGGCACCATGCCGCCCAGCGGCGTGTAGCTGTCGTGCATGCTGTTCACCGCGCCGCAGCTCGCCGCCGTGGTGACGCTGGCGAAGAGCGCCGAGGCGTTGATGCCCAAGCGCAGCTCCTTGCCTTCCATGTTGCCGCCGGACTGGGTCGCGCTCGCCTGCTGGTCGGTGCCCAGCGCCGCCAGCAGCGGGTTGCCCTGCTGCTCGGCAGCGGTCGCGCCGACCACCGCGACGACGAACACCAGCGTCATCGCCGCCAGCACGGTCGTGCCCTGGCGCAGATCACCGACCATGCGGCCGAAGACGAAGCACAAGGCCGCCGGGATCAGGAAGATGGCCAGCATCTGCACCAGGTTGGTGAGCGCGTTCGGGTTCTCGAAGGGGTGCGCCGAGTTGGCGTTGAAGAAGCCGCCGCCGTTGGTGCCCAGCATCTTGATCGCCAGCTGCGAAGCCACCGGCCCCATGGCCAGGGTCTGTGTCTGCGAGCGCTGCTCCTGCATCACCGGCTGGCCCTGGGCGCCCGGCAGCGGCGCGCCGTCGGCGCCGGTCTTGGTCTGCTGCCAGCTCACGGTTTCGAGCGTCTGCACCGGCTGGTAAGGACTCAGGTTCTGGATCACGCCCTGGCTCACGTTGAGCAGCGCGATCACGAACGCCAGCGGCAGCAGGATCCACAGCGTGACGCGCGTGAGGTCGACCCAGACGTTGCCGACCGACTGCGCGCCGTGGCGCACGAAGCCGCGGATGAGCGCGACCACGACCACGATGCCGCTGGCGGCGGACAGGAAGTTCTGCACCGTCATCACCAGCATCTGGGTCAGGTAGCTCATCGTGGACTCACCGCCGTAGCCCTGCCAGTTGGTGTTGGCGACGAAGCTGACCGCGGTGTTGAAGGCCGAGTCGGGCGAGACCGCGCCCATGCCCTGTGGGTTGATCCAAGCCATGGGCCCGCTCGGGCCCTGGGGCAGCCAGCCCTGCATGCGCTGCAGCGCATAGGCCGCGAACAGGCCCAGGACGTTGAACAGCAGCAGCCCGAGCGCGTAGGCCAGCCAGCCCTGCTCGCGCCCGGCGTCGACGCCGGCGAGCCGGTACAGCGGCGCCTCGACGCGACGCCCGAAGGCGAAGCGGCCGTCCATCACGGCATCGATCACGCGCGCCAGCGGCCAGGCCAGCGCCAGCAGCAGCGCCAGAAAGCACACGAGCTGCATCCAGGCCGGGGCGCTCATGAAAAGTCCTCCGGCCGCAGCAGCGCGGCAAGCAGGTAGACCAGCAGCGCGAGCGAGACCAGCCCGGCGGCGAGCTCCCAGCCACTCATGACTTCACCCGCACTGGCTGCAGGCGCGCGCAGAGCCACGCGAGGGCGGCGGCGGCGGCCGACAAGGCGCCGCACAGGGCGAGAAAGACGATGTCCATGCATCCTCCGATGAAACGGGATGGATGCTCGGCCGGGCGCCGTCAAGACGGTGCAAAGAAGTGGTCGATCGGCATCAAGAAGACATCAAGATCCGGCTGCGACGGCCGGCGCAGCCCGGTCGTCGCAGCCCGGCCACCGCTGTGCGAGCAGGCCGTCCGCCGCCGCGCGGCCCCGCTGGGGCGCGCTCGACCGCCGCCGGCGCGGCCAGTGCTCAGTCGCTTCGTCTTGCCGCGGCAAACTCGGCGTCGGCCCACACCACCTTGCCGCCGACCATGGTCAGCAGCACCTGGGTGAATGCGAGCTCCTCTGGCGCCACCTGCATGAAGTTGCGGTCCAGCACGATCAGGTCGGCGAACTTGCCGATCTCTATCGACCCCAGCTGGTCGTCAAGCCGCAGCTGCGCGGCCGCGTTCATGGTGATCGCGCGCAGCGCCAGGCTGCGCGGCAGCAGCGGATCGTCGTTCAGGCGGCCCGCGTACGCAGGCCCGAAACTGGCGGGGTGGGTGGGAGTGCCCTGGCGCCGCACGCCGACCGAGAGGTTGTAGAAGTAGGCCAGCGGATCGACCGGCCAGTCGCTGCCGTAGGCGATGCTGGCGCCGGCGTGCAGGAGGCTGCCCTCGGGCTCCATGCGCGCGAAGCGCTCGGGTCCGAGCTGTTCCTGTACCGCCTCGATCGAATACGGTGCCTGCTGTGCCCACTGGAAGGACATGACCGCAAACACGCCCAGCGCCTTGAAGCGGCCGTAGTCGGCCGGATCGGCGAGTTCGGCGTGCGCGATCGCCGGCCGGAAGGCGTTGCCCGGCAGGGCCTGGCGTGCCGCCTCGTAGGCGTCCAGGGCGCGCCGCACCGCGGCGTCGCCGATGGCGTGGATGTGTGGGTCGAAGCCGGCCTTCACGGCCTGCACCACCAGAGCGTTGATCTCTTGCTGACTCAGGTAGAGCTCGCCCATGCGGGTGCCGGGCACCCAGTGCGGGTGGGTCTCGCTGCCGGTGTTGACCCGGTAGGGTGCGAGCACGCCGGCGGTCTGGGCCGGTGCCTGAAGCACGCCATCCAAGAAGAGCTTGACATGGCGCACCTGGACCCGCGGCGTGGGCGTGGCGTCGGGCTGGGTGTAGCGGTCGGCGACCGCCTTCGCCCGCGCCACGGCAGCGGCCGGATCGGCGGCCTCGCCCGCGCCGATGGCCAGCGCGAACTGGGCGCGGGCACTGAGCTCGCCGCTGGCGGCCAGGGTCGAGAATGCCTTGACCTCGGTTTCACTGCTGAGCGCCTGCATGAAGCTGGTCACGCCCTGGCGATTGAGCAGGCCGAGCGCAATGCGCGCATGCGCGGCCTGCTGGGCATCCGTGGGTGCCGGCATCACCTGGTCGACCAGGGCGGCCGCGCCGTCCTCCAGGATGCCGGTCGGCTGGCCGCTGGCGTCGCGTGCGATGCTGCCGCCTGACGGATTGGGTGTGGCGGCGTCGATACCGGCCAGGCCGAGGGCGCGGCTGTTGACAAGACGCGTGTGGTGGTCGATCGAGGTGATGGTGATGGGCCGCGCGGTCGTCAGCGCGTCGAGGTCACCCTTCACCGGGTCGCGGTCGGCGCTGCTCATCGCCTGCCGGTCCCAGTTCACCACCTCCAGCCAGCCACCGGGCTCCTGGTCACGACTGCCGTCCAGGCAGGCCTGCAGCTTCTGCCGCATCTGGGCGACCGTCAGCGGCAGGAAGTCCAGGCTGCACTTGAGGGTCGCAGCACCGCCGTCCAGCGCGTGCACGTGGCCGTCCACCAGGCCCGGCATCAGCATGCGCCCGCCGAGGTCGATCACGCGCGTCCTGCCATCGCGCACATGGGCCAGGGCACCCGCATCGCTGCCGACGAAGACGATGCGGCCCTCGCGCACCGCCACCGCCTGCGCCACGCTGTCCTGCGCATCCACGGTGTACACGTGGCCGTTGCGCAGCACGATGTCGGCCGCGGGCGGATCGTCGCCGCTGCAGGCCACCAGGGCCAGCGCCGCGGTCAGCGCAAGGGTCTGTCGCGGCCAGAGCCGGCGCAAGCCGGGGGAATTCGTTCCTGCCATCGGGCGTCTCCTGTGGTTGTCCAGCGGTGGGGCTGCGGCCTCATCCGCGCGTCATGCGTGCCGCGAGATAGGTCCAGACGAAGCTGGCAGCGGCACAGGCGGTGAGCTCGGCGTGGTCGTAGGCGGGCGCGACTTCGACGCAGTCCATGCCCACGAAATCCAGGTCGGCGAGGTCTTCGAGCAGGGTCAGGACCTGGTTGCTGGTCAAGCCGCCCGGCTCGGGCGTGCCGGTGCCGGGCGCAAAAGCGGGGTCCAGGCAGTCGATGTCCAGGCTCAGGTAGACCGGCGGCTGGCCGTGCGTCGCCAGGCGCTGGCGGATCTCGGTGCAGACCTCGGCCAGCTGGGCGCTGCCCTCTCTCCCGCGCAGTTCGCGTGCGGTGTAGATGCGGCCGCCGCGGTCCTGCACGTACTCGCGCGCTTCACGCACGGCGGCGGATCGGATGCCGATCTGCGTGAAGCAGGCGTCGACCACCAGACCCTCCTGCATCGCTTCGTGGACCCAGGTGCCGTGGCCGCTGGGTTCGCCGAAGTGGTCGCACCAGGTGTCGCAATGGGCATCGAAGTGGACCACCGCCAGCGGCCGACCCAGGTGCGCGCACTGCGCGCGCAGGATGGGCAGGGTGACCGAGTGGTCGCCGCCCAGCCAGACCATGTGCCGGCTGGCCAGCAGCGCAGGCAGCTGGCGCGCCAGCGCGGCACGCATCTCCACCAGGCCGGTGTTGGGCAGCGCGAGGTCGCCAAGGTCGTCGAGGACGCTGATAGGGCTGCAGTCGAAGAGCGGGTGGCTGGCGTCGCAAAGCATGTGGCTGGCCTCCCGGATGGCACGCGGTCCGAAGCGGGCCCCCGGGCGGTTGGTGGTGGAGCCGTCCCAGGCCAGCCCGGCGATGCCGAACGGCCGTGCCGCGGGGGCGTCGTGGCGGGTGGGCGGCACCTTCAGGAAGGTTGAGCCAGCCAGGTAGGCGAAGTCACTCATGTGTTGCAGGGGCGGCGGTGGGCACTGCCCATAATCGTCGGCCACCAGCCTAGCCAGCCTGCCCGCCCACTTGAATGCCTGCGCTCGCAAGTTCACTTGAAGCCCGCGCCGGGTTTGCCGGCGAAGCCGCACGCGGCCTGGCGGCGGTCGACGACGCCGAGCTGCGCCAGCTGCGGGTGTTCTGCGTCGTCGTCGCAGCCGGCGGTCTTTCGGCAGCCACCGCCGAGTTGCAGGCCGATCTGTCCACCGTGAGTCGCCAGTTCAAGGAGCTCGAGCAGCGGCTGGGAATCCGGCTCGCGCAGCGAGGGCGCAGCGGCTTCGCGCTCACGCCGGCCGGCCGCCAGCTGCACCAGGCGGCGCTGCGCCTGTTCGCGGCCCTGCAGACCTTGCGCGACGAGGTCGCCGGCCTGGCCGGCGCCCACAGGCCCTTGCTGCGGCTGGGGGTGGTGGACGCCCTGCTGACGGCGCCGGGCGCCCCGCTGGCAAACGCGCTCGCAGCCTGTGTCGATGCGCTGCCGGGGCTGCGCCTGCAGCTGGTGACGCTCAGACCGATCGAGATCGAGCGCCGCATCCTGGCCAGCGAACTCGATGCCGGCGTCATCGCCGCCCATGCACCGGCGGCCGGACTCGTCCACCAACGGCTGTACGCGGAGGCAAGCAGCGTCTATGTCGGGCCCGGTCACGCGTGGCACGGGGCGCGCGGCGCCAGCGTCAGCGACGCCGACCTGGCGAGCGTCGACTGGGTGCTCGACCCCTACTCGGTGGACCTGCCGCACCCGCTGCTGGCCGGCGCCGTCATGCGCCAGCTCGGCAGCGCCACCGAGGCCGACAGCATCGAGGGCGTGGCCCTGCTGGTCGCCAGCGGACGCTTTGCCGGCCTGCTGCCGGACCACCTGGTGCAGGGCTGCGCCGCCCTGGCCGGCCTGCGCCGGGTACGGCCGGAGCGCTTCAGCTACCTGCAGGACATCGTGCTCACCAGCCGCAGGGGCAAGGCCGCGCCGCTGGTGCGCGAGCTCGCACGCCAGCTCGCACGCCAGCTCGCACCCGTCTGCGCGGGCAGGCCTCTCGGGGCACGCTCACAAGGAAACGCCGGGCCGTCCCAAGTTTCCTTGACCCCCGCGGGGGGCGGGCTGGGCGCAGCCCGGTCCTGGGGGCGCTCACAAGCTGCACGCTGATGCGCCTCAGGCCAGGCGCCGCCCTGCACCAGGACCCACGACGGCGGTGCGCAGGAACGGCTCCGCATAATGGCGCGCTGTTCGGCGTGCGGCGAGCGGCGTGCCAGCCGCTTTGAAGCGGCGCCTTGGGCCCAGGGCAGAATGCCCGGCCATCCATCTGGAGCTTCCATGCAGGCATTGCTGTCGTTCTCGCGCGCCATCGACAAGATCAACGAGTTCACGGGCAAGTACTGCATCTGGCTGATCTTCGCGGCGACCGCGATCAGCGCCCTCAACGCCGTCGTGCGCAAGGTCTTCAACTACAGCTCGAACGGTTTCCTCGAGGTGCAGTGGTATCTGTTCGCGTGGTCCTTCCTGATCGCGGCCGGATTCACCCTGCTCAAGCGCGAGCACGTGCGCATCGACGTCCTGATCTCGCACCTGCCCAAGCGGGCGCAGATCTGGATCGACATCCTCGGCTTCACGCTCTTTCTCACGCCGCTGTGCGGGGTGATCCTCTACCTGTGCGTGCCGCAGCTGGTCGAGACCTTTCGCTCCGGCGAGATGTCGGGCAACCCCGGAGGCCTGATCCGCTGGCCGATCTGGGCCGCGATCCCGGTCGGCTTCACGCTGCTGCTGCTGCAGGGCTGGTCGGAGCTGATCAAGCGCATCGCCTTCCTCAGGGGCCAGGGCCCCGACCCGACGCTGCGCGACGCCGAGCCGAGCGCGGAGCAGGCACTGGTGGAGGACCTGCAGCGGCAGGCCGCGGGCGCGCAGGGCGCGGCACCAGGCGTGGCGCGCTGAACGGCCGGGGACGCCAGATGATCGAGCTCCTGAGCGCCAACTTCGCCCCCGTCATGTTCGGCGGGTTGATCGTGTTCCTGATCCTGGGATTCCCGGTCGCCTTCAGCCTCGGTGCCTGCGGCCTGTTCTTCGGCGTGCTGGGGACCGAACTGGGCATCTTCCCCGGCAGCATCCTGGCCTGGCTGCCGCAGCGGCTGATCGGCATCATGGCCAACGAGACGCTGCTGGCGGTGCCCTTCTTCACCCTGATGGGCCTGATCCTGGAGCGCAGCGGCATGGCCGAGGACCTGCTCGAATCGGTGGGCCAGGTCTTCGGGCCGCTGCGCGGCGGGCTCGCGCTGGCGGTGGTGCTGGTGGGCGCGATGCTCGCCGCCACCACCGGCGTGGTGGCCGCATCGGTGATCTCGATGGGCCTGATCTCGCTGCCCATCATGCTGCGCTACGGCTACAGCCGCAGCCTGGCCAGCGGCGTCATCGCCGCCTCGGGCACGCTGGCGCAGATCATCCCGCCCTCGCTGGTCCTGATCGTGCTGGCCGACCAGATGGGCAAGAGCGTCGGCGACATGTACAAGGGCGCGTTCATCCCCGGCTTCGCGCTCATGGGCCTGTACATCGTCTGGGTGATGCTGCTGGCGCTGTTCAAGCCGAACTCGGTGCCGGCACTGCCGCCCGAGGCGCGCAGCTTCCGCGAGCCCAGCGGCAGCGCCGGCTATCCCTCGCTGGCCTTGCTGACCGGGGTTTCGGTGCTGGCGGGGGTGTTCCTGGGTCGCCACATGGAGGCGGTGCACGGCTGGTGGCAGGGCCGGCCGGTGGACTCGGTGCCCACCGACGAGCGCATCGTGGTCGCCATGTGCGGCGGCGTCTTCCTCGCCTGGCTGATCGCGGTCGCCAACCGGCTGCTCGGGCTGCGCCTGCTGTCCAAGCTCGCCGAGCGCGTGACCTTCGTCCTGATCCCGCCGCTGCTGCTGATCTTCCTGGTGCTGGGAACGATCTTTCTCGGTGTCGCCACGCCGACCGAGGGCGGCGCGATGGGCGCGATGGGGGCCCTGATCATGGCGCTGGCGCGGCGGCGCCTGAGCTGGCCGCTGCTGCGCCAGGCGCTGGGCACCACCACCCGGCTGTCGTCCTTCGTGATGTTCATCCTGATCGGCGCCACCGTCTTCAGCATGGTGTTCCAGGCCGCCGACGGCCCGGTGTGGGTCGAGCACCTGCTGGCCAAGCTGCCGGGCGGCCAGATCGGCTTCCTCATCTTCGTCAACGTGCTGGTGTTCCTGCTCGCGTTCTTCCTCGACTTCTTCGAGCTCTCGTTCATCATCGTGCCGGTGCTGGCGCCGATCGCCGAGAAGATGGGCATAGACCTGGTCTGGTTCGGCGTCCTGCTGGCGGTGAACATGCAGACCTCGTTCCTGCACCCGCCCTTCGGCTTCGCGCTTTTCTACCTGCGCTCGGTGGCGCCCGAGAAGCCCTACGTCGACGCGGTCACCGGCCAGACCGTGCAGCCGGTGACGACGATGCAGATCTACAAGGGCGCAATTCCCTTCCTGCTGCTGCAGCTGACGATGGTCGGCATCCTGATCGCCTTCCCCTCGCTGGTCACCAGCCACCTGGACAAGAAGGTGAAGGTCGACATGGACGCGGTGGGCGAGCAGATGCTCGAGACCCTGGACGCCCAGCAGGGCGGCGATTTCAGCCTCGGCGCGCCGCTGGGCGAGGCGGCCTCGGGGGCGGACGGCCAGGCCATGCCCGGCGCGGCGCCAGCGGCACCCACCACGCCGCAGGACCCGAACACGCCGGCCCCGGGCGCCGACGGCAAGCCCGGCAGCACGCCGGGCAGCGCCGCCGACGACCCGGTGAAGGCACTGGAGGAGGCGCTGCGCAAGCCCTGAAGCCAGGCCTCTGCGATCGGAGTGGGCAGGTGTCCGATCGCAGGGCCCCGACGCCGAATCCAGACCGGTTTGGGTGAACCCTTAGCCGGACCGGGTTCAGGACTGCATAGACTCGAATGTTGTTTTACGGGTTTTCCCCGGTCGCGGACCGGACCGGATTTCCGTTCAAGCCACTCTGTTCAACCCAGCAAGGAGTCGAATCCATGGATCGTCGTTCCATCATCAAGCACGCCGGCATCGCCGGGGTGCTGGCCGCCGGCGCAGCGCCGGCCGTGCACGCCCAGGCCGCCGTGCGCTGGCGCCTGGCCACCAGCTTCCCCAAGGCCCTGGAAACCCTGCACGGCTGCGCGGTGAAGTTCTCCGAGACGGTGAAGGCGCTGTCGGGCGGCAAGTTCGAGGTCACGGTGCACGCGGCGGGCGAGCTGATGCCGGCCTTCGGCATCGTCGACGCGCTGGCCGACGATTCGCTCGAGATGGGCGAGACCGCGTCCTACTACTACACCGGCAAGGACGCCTCCTTTGTCTTCGGCTGCGCCATTCCCTTCGGCCTGACGGCGCAGCAGACCCAGGCCTGGAAGCTGCACGGCAACGGCCACAAGCTGATGGACGAGCTGTACGGCAAGTACAACTTCTTCAGCCTCAGCGCGCTGAACACCGGCACCCAGATGGGCGGCTGGTACCGCAAGGAGATGAACCAGCCCGAGGACTTCAAGGGCCTGAAGATGCGCCTGGGCGGCGGCGTGTTCGGCGAATCGATGGCCAAGCTCGGCGTCGTGGCGCAGAACATCCCCGGCGGCGAGGTCTACCAGGCGCTGGAGAAGGGCACGCTGGACGCGGCCGAGTTCGTCGGCCCCTACGACGACGAGCGCCTGGGCTGGAACAAGGTCGCCAAGTACTACTACTACGGTGCCTGGTGGGAAGGCGGCGCCGACCTCGAGTTCTTCATCAACAACAAGGCCTTCGCCAAGCTCTCGTCGGAGAACCAGGCCATCGTGCGTGCGGCCGCGGCGGTGGCGTACAACGATGGCACCTCCAAGTACCTGACGCTGAACCCGATCTCGCTCAAGCGCCTGGTGGCCAGCGGCACCCAGCTCAAGCGCTTCAACAACAAGATCGTGGCCGCCGGCTTCAAGGCCGCCAACGAGGTCTACGAGGAGCACAGCGCCAAGGATCCGCAGTTCAAGAAGATCCTGGACGACCTGCGCGCCTTCCAGCGCGAACAGATCCTGTGGAACCGCGTCTCGGAGCTGATCTACACGCAGGACCTGGCCTCGCTCAAGATCTGAGGGCCCCCAGGACCGGGCTGCGCCCAGCCCGCCCCCCGTGGGGGTCAAGGAAACTTGGGACGGCCCGGCGTTTCCTTGAGAGCGCGCAAGACAGGCGCCATCCGGCCTGTCCGACGGCCGCTGCACCCGGGGTGCAGCGGCCGTTTTTCGTTTCGCAGGAGCTGCCCCATCCCCTCTTGCGGTGCGGCGTCGATGGGCAGCGCCGCAGGGGTGGCGGCTGGGCGCAACAGGCGCTAGTAGGTGTCTCACAGGCGCCCACAGGCGCTGGAGCGCATCGCCACGCCGGCAGGGGCGCTGCAGAGGCTCTATGCTTCAGCGGGCTCTCGCCCGCCACAGGGGGCCGCCGTGCCCAAGCCGGCGTTGCCGCGGACTGCATCGGGCGGCCACTGAATCTGGCTGCTGGACGGCAGAAGCAAGGGGCAGAGAATGATACGCGTCAAGATTTGCTGCATCAGCTCCATTGAGGAGGCTGCGATTGCGGTCCGCCATGGCGCGTCGGCGCTGGGCCTGGTGGCCGAGATGCCCAGCGGGCCGGGCGTCATTTCGGAGGCCCGCATCGGCGAAATCGCGGCGACGGTGCCGCCGCCCGTTGGCACCTTCCTGCTCACGAGCGGAACCGACCCCGCGAAGATCGCTTTCCAGCACGGCCGCTGCAGAACCACCACCGTGCAAATCTGCGACCGACTCCCGAAACACGGGCATGCGGCGCTGCGCGAATTGATTCCCGGCGTTTCACTGGTGCAGGTGGTGCACAT
>CAUJJP010000235.1 GCA_963205525.1 Pseudomonadota bacterium
CGGCCGTCACTGCATCTGGCACGCGCCCGGCCCGTCCGGGTGGCCGCAACTGCCGCAGGGCGCAAAAGGCATCTGGGCAGGCGTGGACTCGGCGGTGGCGAACACTGAAAGCTGCTTGTCGAGCTGCGTCGAGTCGCAGCCAGGACATGCCAGCCGCGTGTCGCTGCGCACCAGCAATTCGAACTCCTGCTTGCAGTCGCGGCACTGGTATTCGTAGATCGGCATGGGGCTCCCCTGCAGTCGTCAAGTTCACGCGATTGTCGCGCAGTGGCTTCGCCAGGTCCCTGGGCGTTCACGAGGTTCGCTGGTGACCACGGCACGCCTTTGGGGCGAGAGGTTGGCCCGCTTCAGGCGCGCGCCACGCCGGGCAGCGCGAGCGTCGCGGCGGCAGCCGCAGCGGTCTGCAGGATTCGGCCGCGCATCAGAACCGTCCTTGCCAGGTGACCTGAAGGCTGCGCCCCGGGGCCTGGATCTCGGCGCCCGAAACGCCTTCGCTCAGGTGTTCGTGGTAGGCCTTGTCGGCCAGGTTGCGCAGCGCCAGGCGCAGGGTCTGGCGCTTGGCCATGGCGTAGCTGGCGCCCAGGTCCAGGGTGCCGAAGCCGGCCGTGGCGTCTTCGCTGCCGCGTGCGAACGCGCGGGCCACGCGGTCCTGGCGCGCCACCAGGCGCAGCGTGGCGTCGGCCGTCCAGCCACCGGCCACGCGCCCTTCCCAGGCCAGCGAGAGCTCGTCGGCCGGCATCTGGAACAGCGGCTCGTCCAGGTCCTCGTTCGTGCCGCGCAGGCGCGAAAAGGCCAGGCTCAGCGACTGCTCGGGCCGGAAGCGCCAGCGCAGACCGGCTTCGGCACCGCTGATCGTGACCGCGCCGAGGTTGACGGTGCGCTTCACGGGCAGCCCGGCCTGCGTCGTGCCGGTGGGCTGGCCGGTGATGTAGTCGGTGATGCGGTTGCGGTACACGGCAGGGTTGTACTGCAGCGCGCCGTCCGTCCCCTTCAGCCCCAGCTCGAACTGGGTCGCGAACTCGGGCCGGATCTGCGGGTTGCCGATGTAGAAATAGCCGTCACCGCGCGGCGAGGACTCGAAGCGCTCGCGCATCTCGCCGGCGCGGAAGGCGCGCGCGAGGTTGGCGTAGGGGCGCAGCAGCGGTGCGGCATCCCAGGTCAGGCCCAGGCTGGCGGCGCTGGCGCCGTCCACTCGCCGCAACCCGCTCGTCAGCGCCCCGTTGTTGAGCGAGGCGGCGTCGCCGGTGACCTTGTCGTGGCGCAGGCCGACCAGCACGCCGAGCCGGCCGAGCCGGATGTCGTCCTGCAGGTACAGGCCGAGCGAGCGCAGCTCGCCGTCGTCGAAGGGGTCGCTGCGCTGCAGCGGCGACAGCGGCGTCGGGCTGGCCAGCCAGCGCTCGGGCGAGGCACGCATGCGCCAGGCGTTGATACCCGCAGAGAGCTGGTGCCGAGGGTCGGGCAGCCAGTCGGCGCGGGCATCGACGCCGTCGGTGGCGAAGCCGACCCGGGTCTGGCCGATATCGCGCTGCAGCCTGTCGCTCCAGGAATGGATGCGTCGCTCGACCTCCTGCCGGTAGATGCGCAGGTCCAGGTTCAGCGGCGCGTCGCCCAGGTCCTGGCGCGACCAGCCGAGCTCGATGAGGCTGCGCGCCTGCAGCGGTGAGTGGACGATGGTGTGGCCCACCAGCGCCGCGTTGGCGTGCGGCTTGCGCGAGCCGGGGTACCAGACATCGCGGTCGACCTGGTGCTGCAGCGACGCGCGCAGCTGCTGCTCGCGGTCGATGCGGAATCGGTACTGAGCAATCAGCGCCGCGCTCTCGTAGCCCGAGAGTGCCACCGTGCCGGCAGGGGCTTCGTAGGCGTCGACATCGGCCATGGATGCACCAAGCATGAGCGCATGTTCACCGCGCGAGGTGCGCAGCACGGCGCTGCCGCGCAGGGCAGAGCTGGCGCTGTCCAGCCCGGCCGACACATCCACCGTGCTGTGCGGGCCAAAGCGCGCCTGTGGCAACCGGACGTTGATCACGCCGCCCAGGGCCCCGCTGCCGTAGAGCACCGAGGCCGGGCCCTTGACCACCTCCACGCGGTCCGCCAAACCCAGGCTCATGAAAGACGCGATCGCACCCTGCGGCTGCGCCGAATTCAGGCGCACGCCGTCCACCAGCAGCGCCAGGCTCTCCTTCTTCAAGCCCCGGATGACCGGGTTCTGGCCGTGCGCGCCATCGCTGGCGACGGCCAGCCCCGGCTCGCCGCGCAGCGCCTCACCCAGGTTGGCCGCCTGCTTGCGCAGCAAGTCCTCGCGCATGAGCACCGTCTGCGCCACCGGGGTGTCGACGTCCTGCGCCGCATAGCCCTTGGCGGTGACGGCCACCGGCGGCAGCGGGACGGTGGCGTCCGCGGCGCTGGCCGCGGTCTGCGCGCCGGCCGGCAGGCTCAAGGACAGGGCGGCAGCGACTGCGGTCGCGCGTGCGTTCACGCGGGGGACGGCAAGCCAGGGCGCAAGCGGCGCAGCGAGTCGGGCGGAAATGGGGCATGTGGGCATGGCAGGAAGCTCGGGGTTCAGAGGCAAGGGGGACGATGCGACCCCCGCGCAGGCACTGTCGGGCCGTGGCGCCGACCTTCAGCCAGCCCTTGCGCGGCGCGCGGCGGCGCAGCCGACGGGGAGTCGGCAGGCGGCTTCATGGTTGAGCGCGGGTCGCCAGGGTTGCGGCGCTCGATCGCCGGCTGCTTGCCGTGGTCCGACGACTTGCGCCCTGTTCAATGCAGAAGAGATCCGGGTCGGGGCGTGATGTCGGCAAACCCGGACTGCGCATCCGGCTTGCCCGGCGCCGCAAACGCCAGCGCCGCCCAGCGCTGGACCAGCCGGCCGGCGACCTGGCGCAGCGCGGGCGGAATGGCTTCGTGCTGCTGCAGCGCACGCAGGTTGTGCGCGATGCGGCGCGCAGACGACTC
>CAUJJP010000236.1 GCA_963205525.1 Pseudomonadota bacterium
GGCACCTTCGACATCTCCATCATCGAGATCGCCGACGTCGACGGCGAGAAGCAGTTCGAGGTGCTCTCCACCAACGGCGACACCTTCCTCGGCGGCGAGGACTTCGACCAGCGCATCATCGACTACATCGTCACCGAGTTCCGCAAGGAGCAGGGTGTGGACCTGACCAAGGACGTGCTCGCCCTGCAGCGCCTGAAGGAAGCCGCCGAGAAGGCCAAGATCGAGCTCTCCAACAGCACCCAGACCGACGTCAACCTGCCCTACGTCACGGCCGACGCATCCGGTCCCAAGCACCTGAACATCAAGCTCACGCGCGCCAAGCTCGAGAGCCTGGTCGAGGACCTGATCGAGCGCTCGATCGAGCCCTGCCGCACCGCGCTGAAGGATGCCGGCGTGAAGGCCGGCGACATCGACGACGTGATCCTGGTCGGCGGCCAGACCCGCATGCCCAAGGTGCAGGAGAAGGTGAAGGCCTTCTTCGGCAAGGAGCCGCGCAAGGACGTCAACCCCGACGAGGCGGTCGCCGTGGGCGCGGCAATCCAGGGCCAGGTGCTCTCGGGCGAGCGCAAGGACGTGCTGCTGCTGGACGTCACGCCGCTGAGCCTGGGCATCGAGACCCTGGGTGGCGTGATGACGAAGATGATCCAGAAGAACACCACCATCCCGACCAAGTACGCGCAGGTGTTCTCCACCGCAGACGACAACCAGCCGGCGGTCACGATCAAGGTCTTCCAGGGCGAGCGCGAACTCGCCGCCGGCAACAAGAGCCTGGGCGAATTCAACCTGGAAGGCATCCCGCCGGCACCGCGCGGCCTGCCGCAGATCGAGGTCACCTTCGACATCGACGCCAACGGCATCCTGCACGTGAGCGCCAAGGACAAGGGCACCGGCAAGGAGAACAAGATCACCATCAAGGCGAACTCCGGCCTGAGCGAAGCCGAGATCGAGAAGATGGTGAAGGACGCCGAGGTCAACGCCGCCGAGGACAAGAAGAAGCTCGAGCTGGTGCAGGCGCGCAACCATGCCGACGCCGCCGCGCACCAGGTTCGCAAGAGCCTGGGCGAGCACGGCGACAAGCTCGAGGCCGGCGAGAAGGAAGCCATCGAGGCGGCGCTGAAGGCGGTCGACGAAGCGCTCAAGGGCGACGACAAGGCCGACATCGAGGCGCGCACCGAGGCCTTGATGACGGCGGCCCAGAAGCTCGGCGAGAAGGCCTACGCCGATGCGCAGGCGGCGCAGGCCGCGGCCGGTGCCGCCGGCGCTGCCGCCGCCGGCGAGGACGCGCCCAAGGCGTCGGCCCGGGCCGACGACGACAACGTGGTCGACGCCGACTTCAAGGAAGTCAGGAAGTGATCCTGTCGGCGGCGGGCCGCCTGCCCGCCCCGCCACAGCGCCGCGTGCGCGCGCCAGGCCGGGCCTGACGCGCCGCGCGGCGACTTCGCTTGCAAGACACGGATCATCGAATGGCCAAACGCGACTACTACGACGTCCTGGGCGTGCCCAAGAACGCGACCGACGACGACCTCAAGAAGGCCTACCGCAAGCTGGCCATGAAGCACCACCCCGACCGCAACCAGGGTGACGATGCGAAGAAGGCGGAAGAGAAGTTCAAGGAGGCCAAGGAGGCCTACGAGATGCTCTCCGACGCGCAAAAGCGCGCCGCCTACGACCAGTACGGCCACGCCGGCGTCGACCCCAGCATGGGCGGCGGGCGCGGCGGGCCAGAGGGCTTCGGCGGCTTCGCCGAGGCCTTCGGCGACATCTTCGGCGACATCTTCGGCGGCGCCGGCGGTGGCCGGCGCGGCGGCGGCGGCCAGCAGGTCTACCGCGGCGCCGACCTCAGCTACGCGATGGAGATCACGCTCGAAGAAGCGGCCCAGGGCAAGGAGACCCAGATCCGCATCCCGAGCTGGGAGGGCTGCGAGACCTGCCACGGCAGCGGCGCCAAGCCCGGCACCCAGCCCAAGACCTGCACCAGCTGCAACGGCAGTGGCACCGTGCACCTGCGCCAGGGCTTCTTCAGCATCCAGCAGACCTGCCCGCACTGCCACGGCAGCGGCAAGATCATCCCCGAGCCCTGCACCCAGTGCCACGGCGCCGGCAAGCTGAAGAAGCAGAAAACGCTGGAGGTCAAGATCCCGGCCGGGATCAACGAGGGCATGCGCATCCGCTCCGCCGGCAACGGCGAGCCGGGAACCAACGGCGGGCCGGCGGGCGACCTCTACATCGAGATCCGCATGAAGGCGCACGAGGTCTTCGAGCGCGACGGCGACGACCTGCACTGCACGGTGCCGGTGGGACTCACCAGCGCCGCCCTCGGCGGCACGATCGAGGTGCCGACGCTGGGCGGCAAGGCCGAGATCGACCTCCCCGAAGGCACCCAGCACGGCAAGACCTTCCGCCTGCGCGGCAAGGGCATCAAGGGCATACGCTCGAGCTACCCGGGCGACCTGTACTGCCACGTCACGGTGGAGACCCCGGTCAAGCTCACCGAGCACCAGCGCAAGCTGCTGAAGGAACTCGACGAGTCCTTCAAGAAGGCCGGCGACCGCCATTCGCCGAACGCCAAGAGCTGGACCGACCGCGTGAAGGATTTGTTCAAGTAACGCGCCCTTACCAGCGCCGGCTCAAGCGCGCTGCACGCGGACCGATAAGGGAAGGACACAGCCGCGTCGTCGATGGCGATCCGGCGGTGCACCCACGCCGCACGGAACCGCCACCATGATGATGCTCGACCGCGACATCGGCCGCGCCAGCGCCCTGGTGATAGACGGCAACCCGAACTCGCGCAGCATTGCCACCAACCAGCTGCGCGAGATGGGCGTCGGCCAGGTCGTGCAGGCGACCCGGCTCGCCGACGGCCGCAGCAAGCTGGAGGCGCAGCGCTACGACATCGTGCTGTGCGAGCAGAGCTTCCCCGGCGACGAGCAGAAGGGCCAGGACCTGCTGGACGACCTGCGGCGCAGCAAGCTGCTGCCCTATACCACCGTGTTCGTCATGATCAGCGGCGAGGCGCGCTACGAGCAGGTGGCGGAGGCGGCCGAATCGGCGCTCGACTGCTTCCTGTTGCGCCCCTATGCCGCCGACACCCTGGCCTCGCGCCTGCAGCAGGCGCGTCGGCGCAAGCGCACCCTGAGCCCGATCTTTGCCGCCATCGAGGATGGACAGCACGCACAGGCGGCCCGGCTGTGCCTGGAGCGCTTCCACGCCCGCGACGAGTTCTGGCTTTATGCCGCACGCATGGGTGCCGAGCTGCTGCTGGAGAACCAGCCCCAGGCGGCGGGCGATCTCTACCGGTCCATCCACGCAGCCAGGCCCCAGTCCTGGGCCCGGCTCGGCGTCGCGCGCGCCGAGCTGGAGGCCGGCGAGCTCGCATCGGCACAGCGCCTGCTGGAGGAGCTGACGGCGGCCGAGCCGCAGTACGCCGACGCCTGGGATGCGCTGGGGCGCTTGCAGCTCGACCAGGCGCGGGCCGAGCCGGCGCTCGCCAGCGCGCGCAAGGCGCTGGAGCTCACCCCGAGCTCGATTCCCCGCCTGCAGACCCTGGGCATGCTGGCCTACGAGCTCGGCCAGACCACCGAGGCGATCCGCGCCCTCGACCGCGCCGCGCTGCTGGGCGCGGGATCGCGCATGTTCGACCCCCAGGTGCTGCTGGTGCTGGCCTTCGCCCGCTACCACCACCGCGACGCCAAAGGCGTGCAGCGCTGCCGCGAAAGGCTCGCACTGCTGGCCGCGCGCGAGCCACCGGCCGCAGCCCCGAGCTCCACCGCGCGCCTGCAGCGCCTGCAGCGCATGGTCGCTGCCCTGGACGCGTTGGCCGCACAGCGCCTGGGCGAATGCCTGCAGGCGGTGCAGACGCTGGCCGAGGAGCGCGACGACCCGGCGCTGGACACCGAGGCGGCCTGCCATCTGCTGCGCCTGTGGGCCCATCTTGCCGCCAGCGGCCAGCGGCCCGAAGGCATGGAGGCCTGGGTCGAGCGCATCGGCGTGCGCTTCTCGACCTCGCGCGCGGTGGCGGAGATGCTGACGCGCGCGGTCGCCCCGCACCCGCCGTTCGCCGACCTCCTGGCGCAGGCGCACGCCAAGGTGCTGGCAATGTCCGAGGAGGCGATGCAGCACGCCCTGCAGGGCAACCCCTCGCATGCGGTTCGCAAGCTGCTGGCGCACGCCGAGGCCACACCCAACGCCAAGCTCGTCGACACCGCCCGCCTCACCCTGCAGCGCCACCGCGCCAGGATCACCGATGCCGAGGCGCTGGACCGCCGCATCGCCGCCATGCGCGAGCGTTACCGCGCCGCCTGGTCGGTGCCACGCAGCGGCCTGCGGTCCGCCGGCGGCCTGTCGCTGCGCGCCGCCACACGCCGCACGCCGGTCGGCGACCTGCCGGCCGACACCGCCCCGCCATCGGGTCCAGGCGCGGCGCTGCACTGAAGCCCGGCCGGCCAGACGGACGGCGATTCGCCTGGCGAGGGCGCGCGGTCCCGGCCGCCCGATGCAGCCCGCGCGCCGACACAGGCCGGCGCGGGGATCCCTCGGCCCGTCGCCGTTCCGTCGTTGCTCTCAAGGAAACGCCGGGCCGTCCCAAGTTTCCTTGACCCCCGCGGGGGACGGGCTGGGCGCAGCCCGGCCCTAGGGGCCTCAGTACGGGTTGGCGTACTCCGGCGCCATGTTCTCGAAGCGCGTGAGCGGCTTCAGGAAGGTCAGCTTGACCGTGCCCACCGGGCCGTTGCGCTGCTTGGCGATGATGATCTCGGAGACGCCCGGCTCCTTGCTCGGGTTCGGGCCGTCCATCTTGTTGTAGTAGTCGTCGCGGTAGATGAACATGATGACGTCGGCATCCTGTTCGATGGCGCCGGATTCGCGCAGGTCGCTCATCATGGGCCGCTTGTCGTTGCGTGTCTCCACGCTGCGGTTGAGCTGCGACAGCGCCACCACCGGGCACTGCAGTTCCTTGGCCAGGGCTTTCAGGCCGCGCGAGATCTCGCCCAGCTCGGTGGCGCGGTTCTCGTCGCTGCCGCTGCTGCCGCTCATCAGCTGCAGGTAGTCCACCACCACCAGGCCCAGGGTGCCGCCGAACTGGCGCGCCATGCGGCGCGCGCGCGCGCGCAGCTCGGCCACCGTCAACCCGGGGGTCTCGTCGATGTGGATCTGCGCCTGCTTGAGCTTGTCCACCGCCTCGGCCAGGCGGCCCCATTCGTCGTCGCCGAGCTTGCCGGTGCGCAAGTGGGTCTGGTCGATGTGGCCGAGCGAGCCGACCAGACGCAGCGCGAGCTGCGAGGCGCCCATTTCCATCGAGAAGACCAGCACCGGCAGCCCCTCGTGGACGGCGACGTTCTCGGCGATGTTCAGCGCGAGCGCGGTCTTGCCCATCGACGGCCGGGCCGCGAGCACGATGAGGTCGCCCTTTTGCAGGCCGGCCATCTGGCGGTCGAGGTCGAAGAAGCCGCTGCGCACGCCGGTGACGTCGTCGGCACCGTTCTCCGCCAGCTCCATCACGCGGTCGATGAGCGCCACCGCGAGCTTGTCTATGGCCTGGAAACCCTGGCGCTGACGCGCGCCTTCCTCGCCGATCTTCAGGATCTGCGATTCCGCGTCGTCGAGGATCTGCGCCACCTGCCGCCCCTGCGGGTTGAAGGCTCGGGTGGCGATCTCGTCGCTGGCGGCGATGAGCTTGCGCAGGATCGCGCGCTCGCGAACGATCTCCGCGTAGCGCCGCAGGTTGGCCGCGCTGGGCACGCTCTGCGCCAGGTCGTTCAGGTAGCGCAGGCCACCCACGGCGTCACCCTTGCCCAGGCTTTGCAGCTGCTCGTAGACGGTGATCACGTCGGCCGGCTTGCCGGCGCCGATCAGGGCCCCGATGGCGCTGAAGATGAGCCGGTGCTCCAGGCGGTAGAAGTCGTCGTCGGTCAGCAGATCGGCGGCACGGTCCCAGGCCAGGTTGTCCAGCAGCAGGCCGCCGAGCACGCTTTGCTCGGCCTCGATCGAATGCGGCGGCACGCGCAGGCGCGCGACCTCGTCGTCGCGCTCCGGACCGTCGGCACGAGAGGGGCTGAGCAGGGACATGGGGACAATCCTGTGGACAGGCGGTGTTCACGCTGGGGACAACCCAGGCTCGGAAATGGACAAGGCCGGCAGGAGCCGGCCTTGTGTGTCGCGTGCGGCCGGGCGGTGCCGGCCTGCCGCAGGGAGCGCCCTGCCCGGCCACGCCCGCAGCACGTGCCGCGAGTGTGTACCGAACGAAGGGCTCAGTCCACCAGTGCGCGCACCGCCACCGTGATGTCGACGACGACGTCGGTGTGCGGCGCCACCGACACCGTGTACTCGCCCACCGCCTTCAGCGGGCCGCTGGCCAGCCGCACCTGCGACTTCTGGACCGCCAGGCCCAGCTTGCCCAGCGCTTCGGCGATGTCGGCATTGGTGACGGAGCCGAACAGGCGGCCGTCGACGCCGGCCTTTTGCGCGATGGCCACCGTTTTGCCGGCCATCTGCTCGCCCAGCTTCTGGGCGGCGCCGAGCTTCTCGGCCGCCGCCTTCTCCAGGTCGGCGCGCTTTTGCTCGAACTCCTTGATCGCCGCTTCGGTGGCGCGGCGGGCGCGCTTGGTCGGGATCAGGTAGTTGCGCGCGTAGCCGTCCTTGACCTTGACGATGTCGCCGAGGTTGCCCAGGGTGCCGATCTTCTCCAGCAGGATCACTTGCATGCTGTTCTCCTTCAGACCTTGTGCTGGTCGCTGTAGGGCAGCAGGGCGAGGAAGCGCGCGCGCTTGATCGCGGTGGTCAGCTGGCGTTGGTAGAAGGCGCGCGTGCCGGTCAGGCGCGCGGGCGTGATCTTGCCGTTCTCGCCGATGAAGTCACGCAGCAGGTCGACTTCCTTGTAGTCGATCTCCTCGACGCCAGCGACGGTGAAGCGGCAGAAACGCTTGCGACGGAACAGCAGCGACTGGGCGTTGCGCTTGGGGCGCTTGTCCTTGCCGAATCGGCCCTTGCCACGGGGGGGTGCCATGTTGAATCTCCTGAAATGGATCCGGATTGGGAATGAGGGAACAGGTCAGACGGGCGCGTCGCCGGCATCGACCTCGGTCACGTGGAACAGCCATCCGCGTCCGTTTCGGCTCGCGGCCAGGAAGCCCGCAAAGCAGGCCTGGCCGCCCAGCGGCATCGCCGCCAGCACCGCCGTCACCTCGCCCACCGCCTGCGCCTTCATCTCCAGCGAGAGCCGGCGCGGGTGTCCGGCCTGCTCGACCGTGGACTCGTGCCTGAGCACCAGGTCCAGGGCCGGCAATCCGGCGGGGGTGTGACGTGGCGCCGCGCGCTGCAGCAAGGATGCCGACAAGAGCAGCCGGTTCATGCCTGCAGCGGACGCGTCGCGGCCGTCCTCAGGCCGAGGCCTCCTGCTGGCTGGCGGCCTTGCGGGCCTCTTCGCGTTCGACCGCCTTCATCATCACCGAGGGGGCCGTCTCGGCCTTGGTCTTGGCGACGGTGAGGTGGCGCAGCACGGCGTCGTTGAAACGGAAGCCGGTCTCGAGCTCGGTCAGGGTCTCCTTGCCGCACTCGATGTTCAGGCACAGGTAGTGCGCCTTCGCCAGCTTCTGGATCATGTAGGCCAGCTGGCGCCGGCCCCAGTCCTCGACCCGGTGCACCGCGCCACCGGCGGCGGTGACGATGCCCTTGTAGCGTTCCAGCATGGCCGGAACCTGTTCGCTTTGATCCGGATGGATCAGCAGAACGATCTCGTAGTGACGCATGAACACTCCTTGTGGATTCCTGCCGGCGGACTGCCGGCATCGGGAAGCCGCCTCCGTGCGTCGACGCGGGGTGCGGCAAGGGAAAAGCCCGCCAGTATAGCGAAAACGGTCTCCCGGATCGCGGGAGACCGTTGTCTGGGGCGATGCCCGGCGCGAAACCGGGCCGGATCCGCTTCGGTCCGGCCCGGCCGGCGCTCAGCGGCTGCTGGGCGCCAGATTGGGGTAGCGCACGTGCTCGACCAGCTCCTGCACCTCGGCCTTGGGCGCCGGGGTGAGCAGGCTGACGACGATGATGACGGCAAAGCCGAGCGGGACGCCGAACACGCCGGCGGCGATCGGCTGGATGCCCCACCACAGGGTGATGGGGTCGCTGACGCCGAACACGCCGCGCAGCCAGGGCTGGGTGGTGGCCATGTAGTAGAAGGTCACGCCCAGGCCGGCGAGCATGCCGGTGATCGCCCCCCACTTGCTGG
Source organism: Pseudomonadota bacterium (assembly GCA_963205525.1). Next base: position 8,216 of record CAUJJP010000236.1, read on the forward strand.
CGCGCTTCCAGAAGATCCCGAGCGTGAGCGCGGGGAAGAAGGCGGAGGCTGCGAACGAGAACGCGGCCGAGACCAGGAACAGGATGTCGGCCGGCTTCTGCGCCGAGACATAGGCCGCCGCCAGGGCCACCAGCAGCAGCAGCGCCTTGGAGATCGCGACCCGGCGCGCGGTGGAGGCGTTGGGGTCGATCATCTTGTAGTACAGGTCGTGCGACAGCGCGTTGGCGATCGTCAGCAGCAGGCCGTCGGCGGTGGACAGCGCCGCCGCCAGGCCGCCGGCGGCGACCATCCCCGACACCACATAGGGCAGGCCGCCGATGGCCGGCGTGGCGAGCACGATGATGTCGCCGCCGATCTTGATCTCGCCGAGCTGCAGGATGCCGTCCTTGTTCACGTCGGCCACCGACAGCAGCGCCGGGTCGACCTTGTTCCAGGCAGAGATCCACTCCGGCAGCTTGTCGAACGGGGTGCCGACAATGAGGCTGAACATCTCGTACTTGACCAGCACCGCCAGCGCCGGGGCGGTGAAGTACAGCAGGAAGATAAAGAACAGCGACCAGGTCACCGACTCGCGCGCCTCCTTCACAGAGGGCGTGGTGTAGTAGCGCATCAGGATGTGCGGCAGCGCTGCCGTGCCCACCATGAGGCAGAAGATCAGGGCCAGGAAGTTGCGCCGCGAGGTGTCGAAGGTGTCCTGCGCCTTGGCGTCGCCGTTCGGGTCACCCGCAAACTGCTGCGCGTGCCTGGGCATGCCCGCCAGCGGCTTGGCGCTGCCTTCGGCGGCCGCCTTCGCTTTCGTCCAGGCTTCCTTGGCCGCGGCCTCGTTGGCCGGCAGCGCGGACAAGGCCTTCTCCGCCGCCTGCAGCTCGGCCAGCGGCGCGTTGGCCGCCTTCAGCTCGGCGAGCTTGGCCTCGGCGGCGCTGCGGTCGGCGGCCAGCGCGGCGGGCACGTCCTTGAGCTTGGCGGCCATCGCCTCGCCACGCGCCTTGTAGATGGCGATGACCTCCTTCTCCTTCGGGTCGTCGATCAGCTTTTGCTCGAGCGCGGTCACCTTCTGCAGCTGCGAGCCGTAGATCGCCTGCGGCACCGGCACCCCGGTCTGCTTCACCGACAGCCAGACCACCGGCACCATGTAGGCGATGATGAGGATGATGTACTGCGCGACCTGGGTCCAGGTCACGGCGCGCATGCCGCCGAGGAATGAGCACACCAGGATCCCGCCCAGACCGACGAAGACGCCGATCGTGAACTCCAGCCCGGTCAGGCGCGCGGTGATCACCCCCACCCCCAGGATCTGCGCCACCACGTAGGTGAAGGAGCACAGGATGGCGGCGAAGATGCCGATGAAGCGCGCGATGTTGCCCTCGTAGCGCGCCCCCAGGAAGTCGGGGATCGTGAACTGGCCGAATTTGCGCAGGTAGGGCGCGAGGAACAGCGCCACCAGGCAGTAGCCGCCGGTCCAGCCCATGATGAAGGCCAGGCCGCCGTAGCCGGTCAGGTACAGGGTGCCGGCCATGCCGATGAACGACGCCGCCGACATCCAGTCGGCGCCGGTGGCCATGCCGTTGTACATCGCCGGCACGCGGCGGCCGGCGACGTAGTACTCGGAGGCGTCCGAGGTGCGGCTCATGACGCCGATGCCGGCGTACAGACCGACGGTGGCGAGCAGGAAGATCATGCCTATCCAGCTGCGTGGCAGCCCGAACTGCTCGAGCACTGCGAGCACCAGCACGAAGGCGATGAAGCCGCCGGTGTACCAGGCGTAGACCTTGTTGAGCTGCGCCCTGAAGGCGCGGTTGGCGGTCGCCGAGGCGCCGCCCGCGGATGCGGTGATGTCGCTCATCTCATTCCTCCTCGGCGACGCCGTGCTCGATGTCGAGCCGGCCCATGTAGCGGGCGTAGTACCCGATGATCAGCACGTAGACGATCAGCGCACCCTGGGCGCCGACCCAGAAGCTGAACGGCCAGCCGAAGAAGTCGAAGTTCAGGTCGCGGGCGAAGTAGCCCAGCACATAGGTCACGAAGAACCAGATCACGAGCAGCATGCCCGTGACGCGCAGGTTCTTGCGCCAGTAGGCGCGGTGGTTGTCACTCACCTTCATGGTTTGTCTCCCTTGGTCTGTCTGGCCGACGGCCGCAAGCGACCGTCCACGCTGCAGCGGCGCGCACGGCGAACCGCCCGTGCGCCTGCCCCGGCGCCACGCCGGGACCACCTGGCCGGATCGGCGGGGTCAGGACCCCGCCGGACCCCCGAGCAGTCCGGTCTCGCGCTGCAGTTGCGCGGCGACCTTGGGCTCGAAGCCCTGGAGGTGGCGAATGATCTTCGCCGCCTCCTCGGGCTGCTGGCGATCCACATGCACCCGCGCCAGCTGGTACCAGCCGTAGGGGCTCATGGGTTGCAGTTCGGTGTTGCGGCGCAGCGCCTGGACCGCCTCGTCCAGCCGCTGCAGGCGGATGAGCACGAGGCCCTGGCCGTACCAGGCGCGGTCCAGCCTGGGGTCCAGTTCGGTCGCGCGGCTGAAAGCGGCCAGCGCCTCTTCCAGCTGCCCGTCCTCGTCGAGGAGGTAGCCCAGGTTGAACCAGGCTGCGGCATTGGCGCCGGGCAGGCTCACGAGGCGGCGATAGTCGGCGAGCGCCGCCTCCCGGCGCCCGAGCTGCGCCTGCAGATGGGCACGGCTGGCGAGCGGATAGGCCGCCTCGGACGCGCCGTCGGGCAGATCGGCGAGCATGGCGTCGAACACCGCGAGCGCGCGCTCGCGGCGGCCGCAGACCAGCCAGGCCATGGCCTGCAGCCGGCGCCAGGTGGCGACGAGCGTCCTCATCGGCAGGCCTGCACGCCGAGTCCCACGCACAGCCGGATCTTTTCCATCGTCACCACCGCGTAGCCGAGAGCGACGAAGGCGAAGGCGAGGATGCCCACATGCCGGTCCGAGACCCGGGCCGGTGTCAGTGCGCGCACCAGCGTGGTGAACGGGCGGGCGACGATGCGCAGCAGCTGGTAGAAGACATTGCCCTCGCGCCGCGGCCCGGCCAGCACGTAGAGCAGACCCTGGCCGGCGAGCGCCAGCAGCGCCACGTAAAGCACCAGCTGCAGGATGTTCAGCGCAGTGAGCATCGGTCCCTCCGTTCGTCCCCAGGGCCGGGCTGCACCCAGCGCGCGGCCTTGGGGATCAGGGAATCTCGAGGCGGTCCCGCAACTCCTGGACCGTCGCTGCACGCAATGTCGAAGCGCTGGCTTACGTCTTTCTGACGCCGAAGGCCCTCCCCGTGAAGCTCCGGAGAGGGACTTCCCGCAGGGCGTCGGCGGCCGCGCGATGCCGGGCGCCAGGCAGCGGACCTCGGACGCCCTCAACGCCCCCTGGCGCGACGCTCAGCGCGACGCTCAGCGCGCCGCCAGCCGCTGCCAGGTGTGGACCACGGTGTCCGGGTTGAGCGAGATCGAGACGATGCCCTCGGCCGCCAGCCAGTCGGCGAAGTCCGGGTGGTCGCTCGGCCCCTGGCCGCAGATGCCGATGTACTTTCCGGTGGCACGGCAGGCGGTGATGGCGCGCGAGATGAGCGCCTTCACCGCCGGGTCGCGCTCGTCGAAATCGTGCGCCAGCTGCTCCAGCCCGCTGTCGCGGTCCAGTCCCAGGGTGAGCTGGGTGAGGTCGTTGGAGCCGATGGACATGCCGTCGAAGTGCTCCAGGAACTGTTCGGCGAGGATCGCGTTGCTCGGCACCTCGCACATCTTGATCAGGCGCAGGCCGCCCTCGCCGCGCTTGAGGCCGCGCTCGGCGAGCATGCGCACCACGCGCTCGGCCTGGCCCACGGTGCGCACGAAGGGCACCATGATCTCGACGTTGGTCAGCCCCATGTCGTGGCGCACGCGCTTGAGCGCCTCGCACTCCATCGCGAAGGCGTCGCTGAACTCGCCGCTGATGTAGCGGCTGGCGCCGCGGAAACCCAGCATCGGGTTCTCCTCGTCGGGCTCGTAGCGGGTGCCGCCGATCAGCTTGCGGTACTCGTTGCTCTTGAAGTCCGACAGCCGCACGATCACCGGCTTGGGCCAGAACGCGGCGGCGATGGTGGCCACGCCCTCGGCCAGCTTGTCGACGTAGAAGGCGCGCGGGCTGGCGTGGCCGCGCGCCACCGACTCGACCGCCTTCTTCAGCTCGGGGTCGATGTTGGGGTAGTCGAGGATCGCCTTCGGGTGCACCCCGATGTTGTTGTTGATGATGAACTCCAGCCGCGCCAGGCCGACGCCGGCGCTCGGGATCTGCGCAAAGTCGAAGGCCAGGGTCGGGTTGCCGACGTTCATCATGATCTTGATCGGGCAGTACGGCATCTCGCCGCGCCGCACCTCGGTGACCTCGGTCTCCAGCAGGCCGTCGAAGACGTAGCCGGTGTCGCCCTCCGAGCAGGCGACGGTGACGAGTGCGCCCTCGGCCAGGGCGTCGGTGGCGTGGCCGCAGCCCACCACCGCCGGGATGCCCAGCTCGCGCGCGATGATCGCGGCGTGGCAGGTGCGGCCGCCGCGGTTGGTCACGATGGCACCGGCGCGCTTCATCACCGGTTCCCAGTTGGGGTCGGTCATGTCGGCCACCAGCACGTCGCCCGGCTGCACCTTGTCCATCTCGGCCGGGCTGCGCACGATTCGCACCGGCCCGGTGCCTATCTTCTGCCCGATCGCCCGCCCCTCGGTCAGCACCGCGCCCTTGGCCTTGAGCTTGTAGCGCTGCTCGACCTTGCCCGCGGCCTGGCTCTTCACCGTCTCCGGCCGCGCCTGCAGGATGTAGATCTGACCGTCCGCGCCGTCCTTGCCCCACTCGATGTCCATCGGGCGGCCGTAGTGGCGTTCGATGATGAGCGCGTAGCGCGCCAGCTGCACGAGGTCGGCATCGGCGATCGAGTAGCGGTTGCGCTGCTCGGGTGGGGTGTCGTGCACCTGCACCAGGCGGCCATCGGCGGCGCGTTCCTGGGCGCTGGCAAATCCCATGCGCTGCAGCTTGCTGCCCAGCACACGCCGGATGACGGCCGACTTGCCCGCCTCCAGCATCGGTTTGTGGACGTAGAACTCGTCCGGATTCACCGCTCCCTGCACCACCATCTCGCCCAGGCCGTAGCTGGAGGTGATGAACACCACGTCGGCAAATCCCGACTCGGTGTCGATCGTGAACATGACGCCCGATGCGCCGAGGTCCGAACGCACCATGCGCTGCACGCCGGCCGACAAGGCCACGCCCGCGTGCTCGAAGCCCTTGTGCACGCGGTAGGAGATCGCGCGGTCGTTGTACAGCGACGCGAACACCTCCTTCATGCGGCGCAGCACCTCCTCCACGCCCTCGACGTTGAGGAAGGTCTCCTGCTGGCCGGCAAAGGACGCATCCGGCAAATCCTCGGCGGTGGCCGAGGATCGCACCGCGAAGCTTGCGCCCGGATGGTCCGCGCTCAGGCGCGCGAACTGCTCGCGCACCGCCTGCTCCAGCGCCGCCGGCAGCGGCGCGTCCATCACCCATTGGCGGATTGCGGCACCCGCCGCGCTGAGCGCGCCGACGTCGTCCACATCCAGCGTGGCGAGCCGGGCGTCGATGCGCTCGCTCAGGCCGCTGCCGCGCAGGAACTCGCGAAAGGCGTGCGCGGTGGTGGCGAAGCCGCCGGGCACGCGCACGCCGGCCTGCGCGAGTTGGCTGATCATCTCGCCGAGGCTGGCGTTCTTGCCGCCGACCGCCTCGACGTCGGTCATCCTCAGTTGTTCGAACGGAACGACCAGGGCGGTCGCCAGGGTGGGGTTGGACATGGGAAAGCTCCGTGATGTGGGTAAACCGGTGCTTCCGCGTCCCGGTCCGAAGCGGCGGCGCGGGCGGGTGGCGCCCCCGGGCTGCGGCGGTTCGGTCGGTGGCCCGCGGGCTGCACCCGCTCGCCACTCGGGCGATGCGGGGCGCTCACGGCGGGCGGCTGCGCGTGCATGCTGGAAGGATAACCGCTGCCAGGGACCTATCATGCGCCGCTGCAGGCCCGCAGCAAGGCGAAACGACCCATGCCACAGCGCACCGTGTTCTATGTCTCGGACGGCACCGGCATCACCGCCGAGACCTTCGGCAACTCCATCCTGGCACAGTTCCCGGCCCAGCCCCGGCATGTGCGCCGGCCCTTCATCGACAGCGTCGAGAAGGCGCGCCAGGTGGTGGCGGAGATCAACGACACCGCGCAGCGCGAAGGCAAGCGCCCGATCGTGTTCGCCACCCTGGTCAACGAGGCGGTGCGCGATGCGCTCGCCGGTGCCGAATGCCAGGGCATGGTGATGGACATGTTCCGCACCTTCGTGGAGCCGCTGGAGACCGAGCTCGGCGTCAAGAGCAACCACCGGGTGGGGCGCTTCTCGGACGTCAGCAAAAGCCACGAGTACAGCGAGCGTATCGAGGCGATCAACTTCGCGCTCGCCCACGACGACGGCCAGAGTGCGCGCAACCTCGACATCGCCGACGTCATCCTGGTCGGCGTCAGCCGCAGCGGCAAGACACCGACCAGCCTGTACCTGGCGATGCAGCACGGGATCAAGGCGGCCAACTATCCACTGATTCCGGAGGACTTCGAGCGCAACAGCCTGCCGTCCATGCTGCTGCCGCACCGCAAGAAGTGCTTCGGGCTCACCATAGACGCGGCACGCCTGGCGCAGATCCGCCACGAGCGCCGTCCCGGCAGCCGCTACGCGGCGCTGGAGAACTGCCGCCAGGAGGTGCGCGATGCCGAATCCATGATGCGTCGCGCCGGCATTCCCTGGCTGAGCTCGACCCACAAGTCGATCGAGGAGATCGCCACCACCATCTTGCGCGACATCCAGCCCGAGCGCCTGGTTTACTGAGTGCCCCCAGGGCCGGGCTGCGCCCAGCCCGGCGTCTCGCTGAAACCCGCGGCGCGCCGCGCGGCCTCGTAGAAGCAGATCGCCGCCGCTGCAGCGACGTTCAGCGACTCCTCGCCACCGGGCTGCGGGATGCGCAGCTGCAGCGCGCAGCGCGCCGCCACCGCCGGCGACACGCCCTGCCCTTCGTGGCCGAAGACCCAGGCGCAGGGCGCTGGCAGCGCCGCCTGCGGCAGCAGTTCGCCGTCGTGCGAGCTGGTGGCCAGCAGCGGCAGCGCCAGCGCGTCCAGGTGCGCCGCCTCCAGCCCCTCGACCAGGCGCAGCGCGAAATGCGCACCCATGCCGGCGCGCAAGACCTTGGGCGACCACAGTGCAGCCGTGCCCTGCAGGGCCAGCACCTGGCGCACACCCAGGGCGCTCGCGCTGCGCAGGATGCTGCCCACGTTGCCGGCGTCCTGCACGCCGTCCAGCACCACGCTGGCGAGCGCCGGCTGCGGCGCCACGGCTGCCGGCAGGGCGAGCAGGGCGCCGATGCCGGCCGGCGATTCCAGCGTGCTGAGGCCGGCGAACAGCGCCGGCGCCAGGATCACCGTCTCGCGCGCCGCCGCCAGCAGCGCGGGGTGGCGCGCCGCCATCGCCTCGGTGGCCAGCAGCAGGTCCAGCGCCAGACCGCGCTGGACGGCAGCACGGCACAGGTGGTCGCCTTCCAGCCAGACCTGGCCGCTGGCGCGGTAGCCGCCCGGGCTGCGCAGCTGCCGGCGCAGGCGCTGCAGCAGCGGGTTGTCGCGCGACTCGATGCGGCGCGCCTTCATGGCAGCAGCAAGGCGCGCACCGGGGCGAAGCTGCGCCGGTGCGCGGGACAAGGGCCGTGCGCGCGCAGCGCCGCCAGGTGGGCCGCGGTCGGATAGCCTTTGTGGCCGTCGAAGCCGTACTGCGGCCAGGCGGCGTGCAGGTCGGCGCACAGCCGGTCGCGCGCCACCTTGGCCAGGATGGACGCGGCGGAGATCGCCGGCACCCGGGCATCGCCCCCGACCACGGCGGCGGCTGGCACGGTCAGCGCCGGCAGGCGGTTGCCGTCCACCAGCACGCGCCTGGGTGGCAGGCGCAGGCCCTGGACCGCACGCTGCATCGCCAGCATGGTGGCCTGCAGGATGTTCAGGCGGTCGATCTCCTCCACGCTGGCCTGGGCGATGCACAGCGCCAGCGCCTTGGCCCGGATCTCGTCGAACAGTCGTTCGCGCTGGCGCGCGCTCAACGCCTTCGAGTCGTCCAGCCCCGCCACCGGCGCCCGCTCGTCCAGGATCACCGCCGCCGCCAGCACCGGCCCGGCCAGCGGACCGCGCCCGGCCTCGTCCACCCCGGCCAGCAGGCCCGGTCCGCTCCAGTCCAGGCCGAACTGCATCTGTGAAGCACGCCGGCGCCGCTCAGCCACCGATGACCTCCGCGATCACCTCGGTCGCGGCGTGCGCGGTGTCGCGCCGCAGCAGCGCGTGCATCTCGGCGAAGCGCTGGCGCAGGCGATCGGCACCGGCCACGTCGTCCAGGCCCTGCAAGACATCGGCCGCCAGCCGCTGCGCCGTGCAGGCCTCCTGAATGCGTTCGGGCACCAGGAACTCGCGCGCCAGGATGTTGGGCAGGCCGACCCAGGGCTGGTAGGCCATGCGCTTCATGATCTGCCAGGACAGCGGGTGCATGCGGTAGCCGATCACCATCGGCCGCTTGAACAGCGCCGCTTCGAGGGTGGCGGTGCCGCTGGCAATGAGGGTGAAGTCGCAGGCCGCCAGCGCCTCGTGCGAGCGGCCGTCCAGCCGCCGCAGATCCAGGCCCGGCGCATGCTCGGCCAGCAGCGGGTCGACCAGCGGACCGAGGCCCGGCGCCACCGGCAGCAGCAGGCGCAGCCCGGGGCGCGCGCGCTGCAGCTGCGCCGCCGCCTGCAGGAAGACCGGTGCGTTGTAGCGGATCTCCGAGGCCCGGCTGCCGGGCAGGATGGCGAGCACGGCATCGGCATCGCCCAGCCCCAGCGCACGCCGCGCCGCCGCGCGCGGCGGCTCGAGCGGGATCGCGTCCGCCAGCGGGTGGCCGACATAGCTCGCTGCCACCCCGTGCTGGCGCAGCAGTGCGGGCTCGAAGGGGAATAGGCACAGCACGTGGTCGCAGCTGGCCGCCATCCTGCGTACCCGGCCGCCGCGCCAGGCCCAGATCGAGGGGCAAACGAAGTGGATGCTGGGCACGCCCGCGGCCTTCAGCTGCGCTTCCAGCCCGAGGTTGAAGTCCGGCGCGTCGACGCCGATGAAGGCCTGCGGGCGCTCTTCCAGCAGGCGCCGTGCCAGTTCATCGCGGATGCGACGCAGGCCGCGGTAGTGGCGCAGGACCTCGACATAGCCGCGCACCGCCAGCCGCTCGCTCGGCCACCAGGCGTCGAAGCCCAGCGCCTGCATGCGCGGGCCGCCGATGCCGGCCAGCGCCAGCGCCGGCCAGCGTGCCTGCATGCCACCAATCAGCAAGCCGGCGAGCAGGTCGCCCGAGGCCTCGCCCGCCACCATGGCCAGCCGCATGGCTTCAGCGCACGATGCCGCGCTGGCTGGACGCGAGGAAGTCGAGCATCCGCTGCACGTCGGCGTCGCCGTCGGGCGTGCTGCCCTTGAGCGCCGCGATCTGCCCGAGCGCCTGCTCGAGCGTCAGCTTGCTGCGGTACAGCAGCTTGTGCATCTGCCGGATCAAGGCCTGCCGGCCATCGCTGAAGCCGCGCCGCCTCAGGCCGACGAGGTTGACCGCGCGCATCGTCAGCGGGTTGCCGTCGACCGTGAGGAAGGGCGGCACGTCCTGCGACACATGGGCCTGGAAGCCGACCATGGCGTGGGCCCCGATGTGGACGAACTGCAGCACGCCGCTCAGGCCGCCGATGGTGGCCCAGTCGCCGACGTGCACGTGGCCGGCCAGGGTGACGCCGTTGGCGAGCACGCAGTGGCTGCCCAGCCGCACGTCGTGCGCCAGGTGGACGTAGGCCATGATCCAGTTGTCGGAGCCGACCCGGGTCACGCCTTCTTCCTTGAAGGTGCCGGTGTTGAAGGTGCAGAACTCGCGTATCGTGTTGCGGTCGCCGATCTGCAGCTGGGTCTGCTCGCCGCCGTGCGACATGTCCTGTGGCAGCGCGCCTATCGAGTTGAACTGGAAGATGCGGTTGTCGCGGCCTATCGTGGTGCGGCCCTCGATCACGCAGTGCGCGCCCACCTGGGTGCCCTCGGCGATCACGACCTCGGGCCCGATCACGGTGTAGGGCCCGACGACGACGTCGGGCGCCAGCTCGGCACCACGGTCGACGATCGCCGTGGGGTGGATCCGGGGCATTCCGGTGTCAGGCCATGCGCCGCATGGTGCACATCAGCTCGGCCTCGACCGCGGTCTCGCCGTCGACGCTGGCGCGCGTGCTGTACTTGTAGATGCCGCCGCGCACGCGGTCTATGCTGGCTTCCAGGATGAGCTGGTCACCGGGTTCGACGACGCGCTTGAAGCGCGCACCGTCGACGCCGACGAAGTAGACCAGCCCGTCCTCGCCGGGGTCGGTGTCGGCCGACTCGAAGGACAGCAGCGCCGCCGTCTGCGCCAGCGCCTCCAGCATCAGCACGCCCGGCATCACCGGCCGCGACGGAAAGTGGCCGTTGAAGAAGGGCTCGTTGAAGGTCACGTTCTTCAACGCCTTGATGCGCTTGTCGCGCTCGAACTCCAGCACCCGGTCCACCAGCAGCAGTGGGTAACGGTGCGGCAGCCGCTTGAGGATCTTGTGGATGTCCAAGGGAGGTGTGCTCATCTATCGTTCTCCAGCGCGCGCAGGCGTTCGCGCAGGCTGTGCAATTGCCGCAGGGTGGCAGCGTTCTTCTGCCACGCCGCATTGTCTTCGAAGGGATAGGTGCCGCTGTACTGGCCGGGCTGCAGGATGGAGCGCGTGATGACGGTGGCGGCACTGACATGCACGTGGTCCACGATCTCGAGGTGGCCAAGGATGATCGCGCCGCCGCCGGCCGTGCAGCAGCGGCCGATCCTGGCGCTGCCGGCGACGCCGACGCAGCCGGCAAACGCGCTGTGTGCGCCGACGCGCACGTTGTGCCCGATCTGCACCAGGTTGTCGAGCTTGACGCCGTCCTCGATCACGGTGTCGTCCAGCGCGCCGCGGTCTATGCAGGTGTTGGCGCCGATCTCGACGTCGTCGCCGATCGCCACCGCGCCGAGCTGCTCGATCTTCACCCAGGTCCCACCCTCGGGGGCGAAGCCGAAGCCGTCGGCGCCGATCACGGCACCGCTGTGCACCAGGGCGCGCGCGCCGATGCGGCAGCCCTCCAGCAGGCTGGCGCGCGTCATGAGCCGGGTGTGCGCGCCGACCGCGGCGCCGGCGCCGACGTGCGCCTGCGCGCCCACCACGGCAGCTTCACCGACGCGCGCATGCGCGCCCACGTAGGCCAGAGCCCCGATGCAGGCGCTCGGATGCACGATCGCGCCCTCCTCCACCACCGCGCTGCGGTGCACGCCCGGCACCGGCGGCTTGCGCGTGCGCTGCGTCCACCACTGGGTGAGGCGCGCATAGCCGAGATAGGGGTCGGCCAGCAGCACGGCAGCGCTGCGCGCCGCCACCGCCTCGCGCAAGGCCGGTGGCACCAGCACGCAGCCGGCGGCGCTCGCGTCGAGCTGCGCCCGGTAGCGGGGGTGAGCGAGGAAGCTGACGGTCGCGGCGTCGGCGGTCGCCAGGGCTCCGATGCGGTTGCAGCGCAGCTCGGGGTCGCCCAGCGCCTGCCCGCCGAGCAGGGCTGCGATCTCGGCGACGCTGATCGTCAGCATCGCGGGCGGCGGCTCACTTGCCGCCGGAGGCGTTGTTCAAGGTGCGGATGACCTTGTCGGTGATGTCCACCCGCGGACCGGCGAAGACCACGCCGTCCTGCACGATGAGGTCGTACTTCTCGCTGTCGAAGATCTGCTTGATGACGCGGTTGGCGCGCTCGACGACGTTCGCGAGTTCCTCGTTCTTGCGCTGGTTCAGGTCTTCCTGGAACGCACGGCGCTTGCGCTGCAGCTCTCGGTCCTGCTCGACGAGCTCGCGCTGGCGGCGGCTGCGCTCGGCTTCGGACAGCGTGGGCGCTTCCTTGTCGAGGCGGTCGGCGGCCGACTTCAGGCGCGCCGCGTCGTCCGACAGCTCGCGTTCGCGCTTGCCGAATTCGGTTTCGAGCTTGCTCTGCGCGGCCTTGGCCGGCGTCGACTCGCGCAGCACGCGTTCGCCGTTGATGTAGCCGATCTTCAGTTCCTGCGCGCTGGCGAACGTCGCCGCCCCGGCAATCAGCACCGTACAGGCCAGGGTCTTGAGCATCGACGAGTTCATCAGAAGGCGGTCCCGATCTGGAATTGGAACTTTTGGATTCTATCGTTGGGCTGGTACTTCACCGGCAGGCCCCAGCTCATGCGCAGCGGCCCCACCGGCGACAGCCAGTTCAGGCCGATGCCGGCCGCCGCACGCAGCGAGCTGGCCTCGATCTTCTCGCCCTCGCGCCAGACGTTGCCGATGTCGGTGAACACGAACAGGCGCAGCGTGCGGTCGCTGCCCGAACCCGGCACCGGCACGTAGAACTCGGCGTTGGCGTTGAACTTGCGCGATCCGCCGATGAAGGCGCCGGTGGGATCGATGACGCCGAGCGAGCTCTGTTCGAACACGCGCACCGATCCCAGGCCGCCGCCGTAGAAGTTCTTGAACAGCGGATAGGGCCGCGAGCCCAGGCCCTGGCCCCAGCCGAGTTCGGCGTTGAGCATCAGCGCATAGCGCGGCCCGAAGGGGAAGTACTGCTGCGCCTGCACGTTGCTGCGCAGGTAGCGCACATCGCCCCACAGGCTGGCGTCGAGGTTGACGCGCAGGTAGCGCCCGCTGGTCGGCGCCAGCGCGCTGTCGCGCGCGTCGCGCGCCCAGCCTATGGTGAGTGGCCAGCCGGTGCTGCTCTCGCCGAACTCCTGCCGGTACAGGAAGTAGCTGTTCGGGATGCCGGCGGTGGCGCCGATCTTGGTGCGCTCCCAGCCCACGCCCATGAACACGGTGTCGAACTCGGAGAAGGGCACGCCGAAGCGGATCGACGCCCCCGGGGTCGCGATCTGGTACTTGTCGCCCAGGCTGTTGAAGGGGCGCGTGGTGCGGTAGTACAGCGAGATCGCGCGCGAGACGCCATCGGCGGTGAAGTAGGGCTCGACGGTGCTGAACTCGAAGCTGCGCGAAACCTTGCTCGTGTTCAGGTCGACGCCCAGGTAGTTGCCGGAGCCGAACACGTTGTCCTGCTTCACCGAGGCCGACAGCGACAGCCGCTCGGCGCTGGAGAAGCCGGCACCGATCATGAGGTTGCCGGTGGCTTTCTCCTTCACCTTGACGACCAGGTCCACCTGGTCCGGGGACCCCGTGACCTCGCGCGTCTCGACCTCGACCTCGGAGAAGTAGCCCAGGCGGTCGACGCGGTCGCGCGAGAGCTTGATGCGCGCGCCGTCGTACCAGGCCGATTCGAGCTGGCGGAACTCGCGCCGGATGACCTCGTCGCGGGTGCGCGTGTTGCCCGCGACCTCGATCCGCCTGACGTAGGCGCGCCGATGCGGGTTGGCGCTGAACACCACCACCACCTGGGCGTTGGCGCGGTCGATCTCGGGTCGCGCGTCGACGCGCGCGAACGCATAGCCGTAGAGGCCGAACAGGTCGGCAAAAGCCTTCTGGGTCGCCGTCACCGCCTCGCCGCGGTAGGGCTCGCCGGGCCGCACCGCCACCAGCTGGCGGAAGGCGTCGTCGCGGCCGAGGTACTCGCCCTCCAGGCGCACGCCGGTGACGGTGTAGGGCTGGCCCTCGCGGATCGAGATCGCGATCGAGATGTCCTGCTTGTCGGGCGAGATCGTGACCTGGGTCGATTCGACCGCGAACTCCAGATAGCCGCGGTTGACGTAGAAGGCGCGCAGCTTCTCGAGGTCGCCGTTGAGCGCGCTGCGCGAATAGCGGTCGGTCTTGGTGTACCAGGTCAGCCAGCCGGGCGTGGTGAGCTCGATCTGGCCCAGCAGCGTCTTCTCGTCGAAGGCCTGCGCACCGACGATGCGGATCTCGCGGATGCGTGCCGCCTCGCCTTCGTTCATGGTGAAGGTGACGTTGACGCGGTTGCGCTCGATCGGCGTGATCGTCGTCACCACCTCGGCGCCGTACAGGCTGCGCGTGAGGTACTGGCGCTTGATTTCCTGCTCTGCGCGGTCCACCAGTGCCTTGTCGAAGGGCAGGCCTTCGCCGATGCCGGCGTCGCGCAGCGCCTTGAGCATCTGCTCGGACTCGAACTCCTTCAGGCCGCTGAAGTTGACCTTGGCGATCACCGGCCGCTCGGCGACGATGACCACCGCCACCTGGTCCTCGATCTCGATGCGCACGTCGGAGAACAAGCCGGTGGCAAACAGCGCGCGCAGCGCGGCCGCGGCCTTGTCGTCGGTGTAGGTCTCGCCGACGCGAAACGGCAGCGCGGCGAACACCGAGCCGGGGTCGGCACGCTGCAGACCTTCGACGCGGATGTCCTTGATCGTGAAGGGCTCGACGGCGCGTGCCAGCGGGGCAGCGCAGACGCTGGCCACGACCACCGCTGCGGTGACATGCGCACGCAGCGGCCCGAACGGGGAGAAATACGACATGGGATTGGGTTCAGTGCAGGCCCAGAAGGCGGGCCACGTCGTTGAACAAGGCCACCGACATCATGACTGCCAGGACGGCGATACCACCGCGCTGCAGCCGCGCAAGCCAGCGTTCGGAAACCGGCCTGCCTGTGACAGCCTCGAAAAGATAATACATCAGGTGTCCGCCATCGAGCATGGGCAGCGGCAGCAGGTTGAGCACGCCCAGGCTGACGCTGACGAGGGCGAGGAATCCCAGGTAGTAGGCCAGGCCGCGCTCGACCGACTGGCCGGCCGCATCGGCGATCGTGAGCGGGCCGCTGAGGTTCTTCACCGAGGCCTCGCCGACCAGCATGCGCCCGATCATGCGCAGCGTCAGCACCGAGATCTCCCAGCTGCGCTGCACGCCGCGCTCGATGCCCTGCAGCGGCCCGCTGCGCACCGTCACCATCTCCGGCGCCGCGCCCACATAGGCGTCGATGCGTCCGAAGCGCTGACCGTCTTCATCCACCAGGCGCGGCTGGACCTCGATCTCGCGCACGGCGCCGGCGCGCTCGACGCGCCAGCGCATGAGCTGCGCCTGGTCGCCGACGACGGCGGCGCGGATGCGCTCGCGCAGCGCCTGCGCGTCGGCCACGGGCTCGCCGTCTATGCTGAGCACGCGGTCGCCCTTGGCGAGGCCGGCCGCGGCTGCCGGACCATCGGCCTTCAGATCGCCCAGCACCGGCGCGCTGTAGGGCATGCCCAGGCCGATGCGACGCAGGGTGGCGGCATCGACCTCGCTCGTGTCCAGCCGGTCCAGCGCCAGCGTCACGCTGCGCCGACCATGGCCCTCGCGGTCGCTGAGCATCAGCTGCAGCGGCTGGCCGTCGAGCAGCGCGCGAGTGATGCGCCAGCGCAGCTCGGGCAGCGATTCCAGGTCTTCCCACTCGGCGCCGGGGAGCGCGGTGGCACGCACCCAGTCGCCGGCGCGCAGGTCAGCGGCCTGCGCCAGGCTGCCGGCGGACGGCGTGCCCAGCACCGCCTTCGCCTCGTCCACCCCTATCCAGTGCGATGCCGCCAGCAGCAGCACCGCCAGCACCAGGTTGGCCAGCGGACCCGCGGCGACGATGGCGCTGCGCTGCAGGAGCGGTTTGCGGTTGAAGGCCTGCGCCAGCTCGGCGGGATCGACCGCGTCCTCGCGCTCGTCGAGCATGCGCACGTAGCCGCCCAGCGGCAGCGCGCAGAGCACGAACTCGGTGTCGCCACGCTGCCAGCGCAGCAAGGGACGGCCGAAGCCGATGGAAAACCGCAGCACCTTCACTCCGCAGGCGCGCGCCACCCGGTAGTGGCCCCACTCGTGGACGACGATGAGCACGCCCAGGGTGAGCAAGAAGGCGAGCACGGTGAGCATCATCGGGCGAGCGCGGCGATCTCGCGGCAGGCCTGGCGGCGCGCCTGCGCTTCCAGCGCCATCAGGTCCTCGAGCGCGCCGATGCGCCCGATGTGCGGCTGCATGGCGTCGATGGTGCGTGCATTGACGCTGTGAATCTGCGGGAAGCGGATGGTTCCGGCGAGGAAGGCGGCCACCGCCTCCTCGTTGGCCGCGTTCAGCACCGCGGCCGAGCCCTCGGGGCCGCCGAGCGCGTCGTAGGCAAGCTGCAGGCCGGGGAATCGCGCGTGGTCGGCGGGCTCGAAGCTGAGCGCCGGCTGCGCCAGCAGGTCCAGCGCGGGGGCGCCGGAGGCGATGCGCTCGGGGAAGGACAGGCCGTAGGCGATGGGCACCTTCATGTCGGGCGTGCCCAGCTGCGCCAGCACCGAGGCGTCGCGGCACACCACCATCGAGTGGACGATGCTCTGCGGGTGGATCAAGACCTTGATCTGGGCCGGCGCGAGGTCGAACAGCCAGCGCGCCTCGATGACCTCCAGCGCCTTGTTCATCATGGTCGCCGAGTCGACCGAGATCTTGCGCCCCATGACCCAGTTCGGGTGCGCCACCGCCTCATCGGGCGTCACCGTGTGCAGGCTGGCCGGATCGCGGCTGCGGAACGGCCCGCCGGAGGCGGTGAGCACGATGTGGTCTATGCGCTGCGCCCAACTCGCGCGCTCCGGCGGCAGGCACTGGAAGATCGCGGAATGCTCGCTGTCTATCGGCAGCAGGGTGGCGCCGCCGGCACGCACCGCCTCCATGAAGAAGGCGCCGCCGACCACCAGCGCCTCCTTGTTGGCCAGCAGCAGCCGCTTGCCGGCGCGCGCCGCCGCCAGGCAGGGCGGCAGGCCGGCGGCGCCGACGATGGCTGCCATCACGCTGTCCACCTCGGGGTGCGCCGCCAGCGCGCACAGCGCGTCCTCGCCGACCGCCACTTCGGTCGCGAGGTCGGCGGCCGCCAGGCCGGCGCGCAGCCGCGCCGCCGCCGCATCGTCGGCGACGACGGCGATGCGCGGCCGAAAGCGCAGGCACTGCTGCAGCAGTTCGTCGACCCGGCGCTGCGCGCTCAGGCCGAACACCTGGTAGCGGTCCGGGTGAAGCGCCACCACGTCCAGGGTGCTGAGGCCTATCGATCCGGTGGCGCCGAGGATGGCGATTCGTTGTCGGTTCATCGGGACAGGCCGAGCGCGGCCACGAGGGGGAATACCGGCAGCAGGGCGTCGATGCGGTCGAGCACGCCGCCGTGGCCGGGCAGCAGCCGACTGCTGTCCTTGGCACCGGCGGCACGCTTGACGAGCGACTCGAAGAGGTCGCCGACCACGCTGGCGGCGCTCAGCAGCACCAGCGCCGCGACCGCCCCGGCGACGCCGAAGCTGTCGACCAGGCGTGTCGCCAGTCCCGGCGCGGGCAGCGCAAGGTGGCGGTCTGCGAGCCACCAGGCGAGCGCCAGCAGCAGGACGCCGAACAGGCCGCTGAACGCACCCTCCCAGGTCTTGCCGGGGCTGATCAGCGGCGCCAGCTTGTGGCGGCCGAAGGCACGGCCGCCGGCGTAGGCAGCGATGTCGGCCATCCACACCAGGCACAGCACCGACAGCAGGAACATCACCCCGAGCGCATGCGCGCGCACGAGACCCAGCCAGGCCACCGCCAGCATCAGCGGGCCCAATGCCAGCCGCAGCGCA
>CAUJJP010000237.1 GCA_963205525.1 Pseudomonadota bacterium
CTGAGTCAGGAAGGGTCACCGGGGTCCTCTCGGGGCGCTGACGCTGTCCGGCCCGGATGGCCGGCACCGCAGTCCGTTTTTCGTATACACATGTTGACTAACAAAGACGCCGTGGTCAAGCTGGGGCGGACCCGGAGCGGATCACCCGGGCAGCGCTTGTGCCACGCAGCACACCGGGCAAGGCAGCGCCACGTGGCGCGCATGCCTGCGCGCCATGCGGCTGACGGCGACGAAGGGGCAGCCCGCAGGCGAGGCTCGACCCCGAGTCGAGCGCGGTGCGCGTCGATGAAGGCGTCAACTTCCTGGCAGGCGGTCGAGCGCCGCCCGGGCGTAGCGCGTTGGCCAGCTTCGGGATCTCGCCGTTCGTGCGCAGCTCGCGCGGCTCGCCCTGGGCACCCAACAGCGCCGTGCCCAGGCCGTGCAGCCGATCCTGGCCGGACTCGACTCGGCCGCCGCCCGCCGTGACGGGTACGGATCTCAGGCGTCGAGCACCCAGCGCGCGGCGCGGTCGATCAGCTCGGCGAAAGCAGGCTTCGGGGACTTGCCTGTCTGGGCTCCAGCCGCAATCGAAGGGGTCTGTTCAGCATCCGGGGCGGCTCGCGCCGGCGGCGCGGCTCCTCATTGCGGGCACGCGCATGCGGCGTCGTGTCGTATGCGCGTTTGCAAGGCGGGGCACAAGCCCGATCGGAGCCTGTTCGCACCGTCCCCGAGGGAGCACACGCTGCTCTGGCGCTACGACGCTCAGCCGCGCTTGGCCACCAGGGTCAGGATGTCGTAGCTGGCGACCAGCTCACCGTGCTGGTTGCTGACCTCCACGTCCCACACCACCACGCCCTGGCCGACGCCGTCGGCGCCGGTCTTCTGGCGGTCGACCTTGCGCTTGGCGGTGAGCCGGGCCTGGATGCTGTCGCCGATGGCGACCGGCTTCACGAAGCGCAGGGTGTCCAGCCCGTAGTTGGCCAGCACCGGCCCCGGCGCCGGCCAGACGAACAGGCCGGCCGCCGCCGAGAGCACGAAATAGCCGTGCGCGATGCGCTCGCCGAAGGCCGAGTCCTTGGCCGCGATGGCGTCGAAGTGCATGTAGAAGAAGTCGCCGCTGATGCCGCCGAAGGCGACGATGTCGGCCTCCGTCACGGTGCGCCGGTGGGTGCTCAGGCTCTCGCCGATGCGCAAGTCCTCGAAGTGGCGCCGGAAGGGGTGGAGCTCGCCTTCGATGCGTGCCGCGCCGCGCACGTACTCGCCGGTCACCGCCGCCAGCATGGTCGGCGAGCCCTGCACCGCGCAGCGCTGCAGGTAGTGCTTGACCGCGCGCAGCCCGCCGAGCTCTTCGCCGCCGCCGGCGCGCCCCGGCCCGCCGTGCTTGAGCAGCGGCAGCGGGCTGCCGTGACCGGTGGATTCGGGCGCCGCCTCGCGGTCCAGCACCAGCAGCCGGCCGTGGTGCGCGGCCGCCACCGGAATGGCGCGCGCCGCCAGCGCCGGGTCGTGGGTGACCAGGGTGCCGACCAGGCTGCCGCGCCCGCGCGCGGCCAGCGCCAGTGCCTCGTCCAGGTCGTCGTAGGGCAGCAGGGTGCTCACCGGGCCGAAAGCCTCGACATCGTGCGCGGCGCTGGCCATGGCGTCGCGCGCCAGCAGCAGCGTCGGGCAGAAGAAGGCGCCCTCGGCGGCGCCCTCGCCCAGCGGCGCGAAGCCGTCGCGCTCGCCGTAGACCAGCTCGGCGCCCGCCATCAGCTCGGCGAGCCGGGCCGCGACGTCGGCCTGCTGGCCGCGGTGCGCCAGGGCACCCATCTTCACGCCCTCCAGCGCCGGGTTGCCGACCACCGTCTTCGCCAGCCGTGCGCGCAGCGCCTGCGCCACCGCGTCCAGGTGCCGGCGCGGCACGATGGCGCGCCGGATCGCGGTGCACTTCTGCCCCGCCTTGACCGTCATCTCGCGCGCCACCTCCTTCACGAAGAGGTCGAACTCGGGCGCGTCGGGCGTCACCTCGGGCGCCAGGATGGCGCAGTTCAGGCTGTCGGCCTCGGCGTTGAAGGGCACCGAGTGGCGCACCAGGTTGGGGTGCACGCGCAGCCTGGCGGCGGTGTCGGCGCTGCCGGTGAAGGTGACCACGTCCTGGCCGTCGAGCCGGTCCAGCAGGTCGCCGGTGCCGCCGATGACGAGCTGCAGCGCGCCCGCGGGCAGCAGCCCGGAGTCCAGCATGATGCGCACGCAGGCCTCGGTGAGGTAGCTGGTGGCGCTGGCCGGCTTGGCGATGCAGGGCATGCCGGCGAGGAAGCTGGGCGCGAACTTTTCCAGCAGGCCCCAGACCGGGAAGTTGAAGGCATTGATGTGCACCGCCAGACCGCCGCGCGGCACCAGCACGTGGGTGCCGGCGAAGTGGCCTTGCTTGCCGAGCGCGATCGCCGGGCCCTCGTGCAGCAGGTTGCCCGAAGGCAGCTCGGCGCTGCCCAGGCCGGCGTAGGCGAACAGGGTGCCGCTGCCGCCCTCGATGTCGACCCAGCTGTCGGCGCGCGTGGCGCCGGTGGCGGCGGAGACGGCGTACAGCTCCTCCTTGCGCTCGATGAGCAGCTTGGCCAGCGCCTTGAGCGTGCGCGCGCGCTGCTGGAAGTCGGTCTGCAGCAGCGCCGGCAGCGCGACCCGGCGCGCGTGGTGCACCGCCTCGGCGAAGTCGATCGCCTCCGCGTGGGTGGCCGCCACCGGTCGCCCGTCGAGGGCGCTGGCCAGGGTCTGCGCCGGGGTCTGGCCGAGCCAGCGGCCGGCGATGAAACTCTGCAAGGTCTTCATGAGGTGCTTCTCTCCAGTGAGGGCCCGGGCAGCAGCGCGGCGGCCGGGGGCTGCACCGCCGCCAGGCCGCCGATGAACAGGTCGGCGACGATGGGGGCGAGCGAGGCGTGGTCCAGCGTGCCGCCAGGGCGCAGCCAGGTGAACATCCAGTTGATCATGCCGAACAGCAGCATGGTCAGCGGCTTGGCGAGCGCGCGCTCCTGCAGGTCCGGGCGCGCGCGGGCGACCACCTGGGCGAAGGCGGCCACCACCTCGCGCTCGCGGCCGAGGATGCGCGCCTGGTCGGCCGCGCCCAGGAAGCGCACGTCGCCGGTGAGCACGCGGTGCGCGTGCTGGGCGTCGGCGTACTCATTGAGGATGCGCGCGATCAGCTCGCGCAGCAGCGCCTGCGGTGGCTGGCGCGAGGCCAGGGTCTCGGCGGCCATGGCGTGCAGGCGCAGCACGTGCTCGTCGCAGATGCTGGCCAGCAGCGCGTCCTTGTCGCGGAAGTAGTGGTACAGGGTCGGCTTGCTGAAGCCGCAGGCCTCGGCGACCGCCTTCATAGAGGTCGCCGGGTAGCCCTGGAGCGCGAACAGCGCCGCCGCGCGCGCGAGGATCAGGCTGCGCTGCTCGTCGTAGCCGGCGGCGCGTCCGCGGGCCATGCTCAGCGCTCGTCGAAGGAGAGCACGACGCGCTCGGTGGTCGGGTGCGCCTGGCAGGTGAGGACGAAGCCGGCCTCGACCTCGGCCTTGTCGAGCGCGAAGTTGCGCTCCATGCGCACCTGGCCCTCCAGCAGCTTGGCGCGGCAGGTGCCGCACACGCCGCTGGTGCAGGAGAAGGGCAGTTCCAGCCCGGCCGCGGTGGCGGCGTCCAGGATGCTGGGCTGCTGGCGGTCGAATCCGATCTCGCGCTCCAGGCCGTCGCGGATGATGACCACGCGCGCATGCTCGGCGTCGCCCGGCGCCGCCTCGTGCACCACCGCGCCACCGGCCTGCGGCGCGACGCCGAAGCGCTCGATGTGGATGCGGTCCTCGGCCACCCCGGCGCCCAGCAGCGCCGCCTCGGCCTCGTCGTTCATCTGGAACGGGCCGCAGACATAGGCGTGCGAGATCGTCGCCGCCGGCACCACGCTGGAGAGGAACTCGGCGATCTTGGCGCGGTTCATGAGGCCGTGGTTGAGCGCGGCGTCGGTCGGCTCGTCGCTGAACACGTGGTGCAGCACCAGGCGCGTCATCCAGCGGTTCTTCAAGTCCTCCAGCTCTTCCTTGAACATGGTGGAGGCCAGGCGCCGGTTGGCGTACAGCAGGGTGAAGCGTGAGTGCGGCTCGCGCGCCAGCACCGTCTTCATGATCGACAGGATGGGCGTGATGCCGCTGCCGCCGGCGATGCCGAGGTGGTGGCGCCGCGCCTGCGCATCCAGCGGCACGAAGAAGCGGCCCTGCGGCGCCATGACCTCGATCGTGTCGCCGGCCGCCAGGCTGTCGTTGATCCAGTTCGAGAAGCGCCCGCCGGCCACCTTGCGCACGCCCACGCGCAGCTCGCCGTCGTCGACCCCGGCGCAGATGCTGTAGCTGCGGCGCAGTTCCTCGCCCTCCAGGGTCTTGCGCAGCGTCAGGTACTGGCCCTGGGTGAAGGCGTAGGTCTCGCGCAGGGCCGGCGGGACGTCGAAGCTGACGACCACCGCCTCGGCGGTGTCGGGCTCGACGCTGCGCACGGTCAGGGCGTGGAACAGCGGTGTGCTCATGCCAACCTCAGATCGGTTTGAAGTACTCGAAGGGCTCGCGGCAGTCCAGGCAGCGGTACAGCGCCTTGCAGGCGGTGGAGCCGAAGGCCGACAGGCGCTCGGTGTGCGCGCTGCCGCAGCGCGGACAGTCCAGTGCCGGTGCGCGGCGCACGATGTGCACCGGCACCCCCTGCGTCGCGTCCACCGGCCCCGGCGGCGCGATGCCGTAGTCGCGCAGCTTGTGCCGGCCTTCGGCGCTGATCCAGTCGGTGGTCCAGGCCGGCTCGCGGCGGGTCGCCACCTGCACCGGGCCGAGGCCGGCGTCGACCAGGGCCTCGACCACGCTGCGCTCGATGAACTCGGTCGCCGGGCAGCCGCTGTAGGTGGGGGTGAGCACCACCTGCAGCCCGGCGTCCAGCGCCTGGACCTCGCGCACCACGCCGAGCTCGACGAGCGAGATCGCCGGCAGTTCGGGGTCGGGCACGGTCTGCAGCACGGCCCAGGCGCGTTCGCTGCGGTCCTGCGCCTCGGCGGGCGACGGCGCGGCGCCGGGCATGGCGCTCACCACACGCCGCCGGGGTAGGCGCGCTGCAGGTATTGCATCTCGGCCAGCAGGCGCCCCAGGTGCTCGCTGTGCTGGCCCTGGCTGCCGCGGCTCAGGAAGGACTGGGGCGGCGGCGGCACCAGCGCGCACTCGGCCAGCAGCGCCAGCACCTCGGCCTCCCAGGGCTCGCGCAGCGCGGCGCGCGAGGGCCCCAGGCCGGACGCCTCGGCGGCGGCGTCGACCGCGTCGGCGGCGAACATCTCGGGCACGAAACGCCACAGCGCGGCGAGCGCGGCCTCGCTGCGCGCACGGCTCTCGGCGCTGCCGTCGGCCAGGCGCAGCAGCCAGTCGGCGGCGTGCTGTTGGTGGTAGCGCGCCTCCTTCAGCGCCTTGGCGGCGATGCCGCGCAGCTCGGCGTCGGCGCTGTCCTGCAGGTGCTGCCAGTGCAGCTTGAGCCAGCCGGCGACGAACAGGTTGCGCAGCGTGGTGAAGGCGAAGTCGCCGCGCGGCAGCTCCACCATCGTCAGGTTGCGGTAGTCGCGCTCCTCGCGCAGGAAGGCGAGCTGGTCCTCGTCGTAGACGCGGTCCTTGCCCGCGCCCTCGAGCTCGCCGGCACGGGTGAGCAAGGCGCGCGTCTGGCCGATCAGGTCCAGCGCCACGTTGGCCAGCGCGATGTCCTCCTCCAGCACCGGGGCGTGGCCGCACCACTCGCCCAGGCGCTGGCCGAGGATGAGGGTGGTGTCGGCCAGGCGCAGCAGGTACTCGGCGTCGGCGCGGTGTTCGGGTCGGATCGATGCGGTCACGGCACCCTCACATGTGGTCGACTTCGCTGGGCAGCTTGTAGAACGTGGGGTGGCGGTAGACCTTGTCCTCCATCGGGTCGAAGTACATGTCCTTGTCGCCCGGGTCGCTGGCCACGATCTGGTCGCTGCGCACCACCCAGACGCTGGAGCCCTCCATGCGCCGGGTGTAGACGTCGCGCGCGAGCTGCACCGCCATCGCCGCGTCGGCCGCGTGCAGGCTGCCGCAGTGCTTGTGGTCCAGCCCGGCGCGGCTGCGCACGAAGACTTCCCACAGCGGCCATTCGGGGGTTTGCTCACTCATCACGCTGCCTCCTTGTGCGCTTGCTTGCGGGCATGGGCCATGGCGGCGTCGCGCACCCACTGGCCGTCTTCCCAGGCCTTCACGCGCGCCGCCAGGCGCTCGCGGTTCACCGGCCCGTCGCCGCCGACGACGCGCCAGAACTCGTCCCAGTCGATGGCGCCGAAGTCCCAGTGGCCGCGTTCCTCGTTCCACTTCAGGTCCGGGTCGGGCAGGCCCACGCTCAGCACCTGTGCCTGCTGCACGGTGGCGTCGACGAACTTCTGCCGCAGGTCGTCGTTGCTGACCCGCTTGATGCCCCAGCGCATGCTGGTGGTGCTGTGCACGCTGTCCTTGTCCGGCGGGCCGAACATCATCAGGCAGGGCCACCACCAGCGGTCCACCGCGTCCTGCACCATCGCCTTCTGGGCCTCGCTGCCCTGCTGCATCATGACCAGCAGGCTGTCGTAGCCCTGGCGCTGGTGGAAGCTCTCCTCGCGGCAGACCCGGATCATGGCGCGCGCATAGGGCGCGTAGCTGCAGCGGCACAGCGGCACCTGGTTCATGATCGCCGCGCCGTCGACCAGCCAGCCGATGACGCCGATGTCGGCCCAGGTCAGCGTCGGGTAGTTGAAGATGCTGCTGTACTTGGCCTTGCCGCTGTGCAGCGCCTCCAGCATCTGGTCGCGGCTTTGCCCCAGGGTCTCGGCGGCGGCGTACAGGTACAGGCCGTGGCCGCCCTCGTCCTGCACCTTGGCCAGCAGGATGGCCTTGCGCTTGAGGGTGGGCGCGCGCCCTATCCAGTTGCCCTCGGGCAGCATGCCCACGATCTCCGAGTGCGCGTGCTGGCTGATCTGGCGCAGCAGCGTCTTGCGGTAGTCCTCGGGCATCCAGTCCTTGGCCTCGACGAAGCCGCCCTCGTCGATGCGGGCGTCAAAGCGCTGCTGCAGGCGCTGCTCCTCGGGCGAGAGCGGCTTGGCGGATGCGGCGGCGCCTTCGCGCGCCAGGGTGTCCATCGCTTGGGTGTACACACGGGCTCCTTTGACTGAGAAGTGGACGACGGCCGTGAACGGCTGCCGTGCATGACTGGCGCCCGCCGCAAGCCGCCGCAGGCCGCCGCTCAGGGCGGGACGCAGCGGCGGGTCATGGCGGCGCGAGCGCGAACGCGGACCGGCTCAGCGCGGGCGCTTGTCGACCACGCGCCGCGCCTTGCCCACCAGTGTGCGCTCGATCGAGTTCGGCGCCCCGACGCTGACCGACGCACTGACGCCGATCAGGGTCTTGATGCGGTCCTGCAGGCGTGCGGCGACGGCGTCGCGGCCGGCGCCCTCGTGCTGCGCCTGCAGCTCGACCAGCACCTGCAGCTCGTCGAGCGCGCCGGAGCGCGTGACCACCAGCTGATACTGGCCGGAAAGCTCGGGCATCTGCAGCACCAGTTCCTCGACCTGGGTCGGGAACAGGTTGACGCCGCGGATGATGAGCATGTCGTCGCTGCGGCCGACGATCTTGCCCATGCGCCGCATGCTGCGCGCGGTCGGCGGCAGCAGCCGCGTGAGGTCGCGCGTGCGGTAGCGGATCACCGGCAGCGCCTGCTTGGTCAGGGTGGTGAAGACGAGCTCGCCTTCCTCGCCATCGGCCACCGGCTCGCCGGTGTCGGGGTCGATGATCTCGGGGTAGAAGTGGTCTTCCCAGATCACCGGGCCGTCCTTGGCCTCGATGCACTCGTTGGCCACCCCCGGGCCCATCACCTCGGACAGGCCGTAGATGTCGACCGCGTCGATGCCGGCGCGCACCTCGATGTCGTGGCGCATCGCCTCGGTCCAGGGCTCGGCGCCGAAGATGCCGACCTTCAGCGAGGAGTTGCGCGCGTCCAGGCCCTGGCGCTCCATCTCCTCGACGATCACCTGCATGTAGCTCGGCGTGACCATGATGATGTCGGGCCGGAAGTCGGTGATCAGCTGGACCTGCTTCTCGGTCTGGCCGCCGGACATCGGGATCACGGTGCAGCCGGCACGCTCGGCGCCGTAGTGCGCGCCCAGGCCGCCGGTGAACAGGCCGTAGCCGTAGGCGACGTGGACGATGTCGCCCGGCCGGCCGCCGCTGGCGCGGATGCTGCGCGCCACCAGGTCGGCCCAGGTGTCGATGTCCTGCCGCGTGTAGCCGACCACGGTGGGCTTGCCGGTGGTGCCGCTGCTGGCGTGCACGCGCGAGACCTGGGTGCGCGGGACCGCGAACATGCCGAACGGGTAGTTGTCGCGCAGATCCTTCTTGGTGGTGAAGGGAAACTTCGCCAGGTCGGCCAGCGTCTTGCAGTCCGAGGGGTGCACGCCCTTGGCGTCGAAGGCGGCCTTGTAGTGCGGGACGTGGTCGTAGACGTGCTGCAGGGTCTGCTGCAGGCGCTTGAGCTGCAGCGCCTGCAGCTCGTCGCGGCTGGCGGTCTCGATCGGCTCCAGGTCGCCTGGCGCGGGGTGCTTGACGGGCATGGCGGGTCTTCTCCGTGCAGTGCTCAGGGCGCCACCAGCGGCTTGCCCTTCATGGTGTAGCTGCGGCCGCGGAACAGCGCGATGCGTTCGCCGCGCTGGTTCACGACCTCGATGTCGTAGACGCCGGTGCGCCCGGCGCGGTTGCGCTCGCTGCAGCTGGCGCTCAGCACGTCGCCCTCGCGCGCCGGCGCGAGCAGGTCGATGCTGAAGCCAGAGGCCACGGTGAGCTCGTTGTGGCTGTTGCAGCCGAAGGCAAAGGCCGAATCGGCCAGGGTGGCGATCAGCCCGCCGTGGCAGGTGCCGACGCCGTTGAGCATGTCGGCGCGCACCCGCATCGACAGCGTCGCCGTGCCCGGGCCGACCGCCAGCACCTGCAGGCCCAGCATCTCGGCCGACCCGTCCTTGGCCAGCATGGCGTCGCGCACGCGCTCGGCGGTCTGCTGCGGGTCGGGGCTGGGCGGCTGCGACATGGAGGCCGTGAATTTACCGACCGGTCGGTCAAAAATAGCTAGGGGTTTGACCTGATAGCCGTGGGCGGAATCCGGCCGGCAGATCTCGGCGCCGCGCCGGCCCGCCGCTGCCGATCAGCGGCTGCCGGCGCGGCGCCGCCGGGATCCCGCGGCCGCGGTCAGGCGGCCCCGCCCTGCGCCGCCGGGCCATCTTCGCCTGCCGCCGAAACCGTCCCCGCACCGAAGCCGCCGGCGCGGCGCGCCGCAACCCGCGCCAGCACGGTGTGGCGGCCGGCGTCGTCCAGCGCCGACCAGGCCGCGATCTCCTCGATCGTGCGCGCGCAGCCGACGCACAGCCCGTGGCGCGCATCCATGCGGCAGACGTCGACACAGGGCGATGCGATGGCCGAGGCCGTCATGCCGCCACCGGGCCCGGCACCAGCGTGACGTCGGCCACCGGCGCGCCGGTCATGCGCTGCAGGTCGGCGGGGGCGAGCGGGAACACGGCGTGCGGATGGCCGGCCGCGGCCCAGATGCAATCGAAGCGGAACAGCTCACGGTCGATCAGGGTCACCGCCGGGCTGGCGTGCGCCAGCGGCGACACGCCGCCGATCGCAAACCCGGTGCGCGCCTTCACGAAATCGGCGTTCGCGCGTCCGAGCGCGCCGACCCGCGCCGCCACCTTGGCCTCGTCCACCCGCAGGTCGCCGCTGGTGACGACGAGCACCGCGGCGTCGTCCTCCAGGCGCCGGAAGACGATGCTCTTGGCGATCTGGCCCACGCCCACGCCCAGCGCATCGGCCGCCTGCTGCGAGGTGCGCGCCGCGCTGTCCAGCCACACCGGGGCCTCGGGGTGTCCGGCCGCGCTCAGTGCCGCGGCCACGCGCTGCACGCTGTCAGGGAAGTTCGATTCGCTCATGCTTGCTTCAGTCGCATCAGTTCGGCGCCCTCGCTGAGCTGGTCGCCGACCGCGCACAGCAGCTCGCCGACCTCGCCGTCGCGCGGGGCGTGCAAGGTGTGCTCCATTTTCATCGCCTCCATCACCGCCACCGCCTGCCCCTTGCTCACCGTGTCGCCGACCTTGACCGCGAGCGCGATCACCTTGCCCGGCATGGGCGCGCTCAATCGGCCTTCGGCGGCACCGTCCCCGGCGTGCGCCAGCCGGTCCACCTCGATCAGGACGGCGCTGCCCTCGGGAGCAAAGACGGCGATGCGCTCGCCCACCCGGTAGACCGCCAGCCGCAGCCGACGCTCGCCCAGGTGCAGGTCGTAGCGCCCGCCGCCGAGGGCGGCGGAGCGGATCGGCCAGCGCGCGCTGCCGATCTCCAGCTGCGCGCCGCCGTCGTGCAGGCGGCGCAGCTGCACCACCAGGCGGCGTCCGTCCAGTTCGAGGTCGAAGCGCCGGCAGGCACCGCCGTGCAGCCGCCAGCCGTCGCGCCGGCTCCAGGGGTCGGCGCTCTCCAGCGCGCGCTCCTCGGCGTGCGTGAGCGCGGCCACGCCGGCCGCGGCCAGCTCGTCGGCGAGCGGCGGGGCGTCGAACAAGGCGGCGCGCTCGCGCTCGATGAGCGCGGTGTCGAGGTCGGCGGTGGCGAAGGCGCGCGTGTTCACCACCCGGCGCAGGAAGGCGACGTTGGTCTGCAGGCCGACGAGGTGGATGTCGCGCAGCGCTGCGTCCATGCGCGCCAGCGCCTGCATGCGGTCCTCGCCCCAGACGATGAGCTTGGCGATCATCGAGTCGTACCAGGGGCTGATCTCGTCGCCTTCGTCGAAGCCGCGGTCGATGCGCGGCAGCAGCTCGTCACGGCTGAAGGCCACATGTGCCGGCCAGCGCGCCACCTCCAGCCGCCCGGTGGCGGGCAGGAAGCCGGCGTCGGGGTTCTCGGCGCAGATTCGGGCCTCGATCGCGTGGCCGCGCATCGAAAGCTCGTGCTGGGCAAGCGGCAGCGGCTGGCCGGCAGCCACGCGCAGCTGCCACTCCACCAGGTCCTGGCCGGTGATGGCCTCGGTCACCGGGTGCTCGACCTGCAGGCGGGTGTTCATTTCCATGAAGACGAAAACGCCTTCGCTACCGAGCAGGAATTCGATGGTGCCGGCGCCGACGTAGCCG
>CAUJJP010000238.1 GCA_963205525.1 Pseudomonadota bacterium
GTGGCTCTGGGCCGCCTTGAGTCGCTCGGCCAACCGTCGCACGGTCGGCTTGTCGCCCACGATCAATGCCTTCATCCGCGGCTCCTTGAAGTCCGTGGATCTGCATGATATCTAAGTTATTGAAAGCGACTTGGTATGAGAGCGCCCCCAGGACCGGGTTGCGCCCGGCCCGCCATCGGGCTTGCAAGCCCGATGGCCCTCGCCAGGCGAATCACAGTCCGCAGTGGACTGTGATTCGTCCGGGCTCGGCCCCCCGCGGGGGTCAAGGAAACTTGGGACGGTCCGGCGTTTCCTTGTGAGCGCCCCCAGGGCCGGGCTGCGCCCAGCCCGCCCCCCGCGGGGGTCAAGGAAACTTGGGACGGCCCGACGTTTCCTTGTGAGCCTGTGCAGACAGCCGCGCTCAATTCCCGGCTGCAGACCCTTCACGGCGCGGGTCCACGCCCGCCTGCCAGCCCTGGGGCGTGCGCAAGATGGTGGCGATGCCGCTGGTCAGCGGCGCGCGCCTGACCTGCTGCCCGCGCGACTGCAGGGTGCGCGCGAGGGCGTCGCTCGCGGCACGTTCGGGGTGCTCGCTCTCGACCAGGGTGTCGGCGCCGTTGAACGCGGCGACGTGCACCCGTTCTGCCGCCGCCTGCGCGTCCAGCCCGCCGTCGAGCAGCGCCAGCAAGGTCCCGGACACGAAGGGGATGATGGCCGCGCCGCCCGGCGAGCCGGTGATCGCCACCAGCGCAGCGCGGCGGCCGTCCTCTGCACGCTCGAAGACCAGGGTCGGCGCCATCGAGCTGCGTGGGCGCTTGCCGCCTTGCAGCCGGTTGGCGACCGGCCCCTCGGCATCCGCGGGCAGCGGAGAAAAATCCGTGAGCTGGTTGTTGAGGACGAAGCCGCGCACCACACGCCACGACCCCAGGCTGCTTTCCACCGACGAGGTCATGGCCAGCGCGTTGCCCCAGCGGTCGACGATGGACACATGCGTCGTCCCCCTGCCCTCCTGCGCGCTGGCGCCGCGCCGCTGGTCGTCGAAGCGGCCGGCAGGCGCCACACCCAGGCTGCGCGCGTCGTCGATCAGCGCCGCGCGCCGCTGCAGGTAGGCCGGGTCCAGCAGCGAGGCCAGGCCGCGCGCCGGCAGCGGCACGAAATCGGTGTCGGCGACGTAGCGATTGCGGTCGGCAAAGGCCAGGCGCTGCGCTTCCACCAGCCGATGGCTGGACAGCGCCTCCGGCCCGCGCGGCGGGTAGCGCTGCAGCATGCCGAGGATCTGCGCCACCGCGATCCCGCCCGACGACGGCGGACCCATGCCGCAGACCCGCCACTGCCTGAAGTCGCCGCACACCGGCGGCCGCTCCAGCGCGCGGTAGCCGGCCAGGTCGGCCACCGTCATGCGCCCAGGCGTCAGGGGTCCGGGTGACGCGGGGCCGGCATCGCCGCGACCGACCTCGGCGACGATGTCGTCCGCGATCGGCCCGCGGTAGAAGGCCTGCGATCCTTCAGCCGCCAGCGTGCGCAGGGTGGCCGCATAGGCCGGGTTGCGCAGCCGGCTGCCGGCCGGGCGCGGGCTGCCGTCAGGCTGCAGGAAGAGCGCCGCCGCGTCGGGGTCGCGCAGCAGCTGCTGGCGCTGGCTGGCGATCGCCTCGGCCAGGCGCTGGGGCACGGCGAAACCCTGCTCGGCGAGTGCGATCGCGGCGTCGAAGCCGCGCGCCCAGGGCAGCCGCCCGTGTCTGCCGTGCAGCGCCTGCAGCGCGCTCAGCACACCGGGCACGCCGATGCTGCGCCCGCTGGCACGAACGCCGGGCAGCGGCGGACGGTGGTCATCGGCCGCGATCCAGCGCAGGTCGTCGGGCTGGGCGGCGGCGGGCGCGGTCTCGCGACCGTCCCAGGTCTGCAGCCGGCCGTCGGCGGCGCTGTGGTGGACGATGAAGGCGCCGCCGCCCAGCCCCGAGCTCTGCGGCTCCACCAGGCCCAGCACCATCTGCACCGCGAGCGCGGCATCGGCGGCCGAGCCGCCCGCGCGCAGCGCCGCGAGGCCTGCGGCGCTGGCCAGCGGGTGCGCGCTCACCACCAGCTGCCGCGCAGCGGTCAGCGGCTGCAGGCCGGCGCGCCAGCCGGAGCCGGCCTCCGGGGCGGCGGGCAGCGTGGCCGGCGGCCGCGGCAGGCCGCACGCCGCGAGCAGCGCCGTGAAGACGGCCGCGGCGCACAGCGGGGCACGGCGCGCCACGCACCGCCTGACGTTCGGCGCGGCGATGGGCGTCATCGGCGCGCAGGTGCTCGCTTCAGGCGTCGCTGGGCTTGTCCAGCAACGGGATGGAGCCGCCGGCGCCGCGCAGCAGGCCGCTGGCACTGTAGATGCCGAGCTTGTGGCGCGTGTCCTGGATGTCGAGGTTGCGCATCGTCAGCTGACCGATGCGGTCGGCCTGGGTGAAGGCGGCGTGCTCCACCTTCTCCATGCTCAGCCGCTCGGGGGCATAGGTCAGGTTCGGGCTCTCGGTGTCGAGGATGCTGTAGTCGTTGCCGCGCCGCAGCTCCAGGGTGACGGTGCCGGTGATGGCACGTGCCACCCAGCGTTGCGCGGTCTCGCGCAGCATCAGGCACTGGGGGTCGAACCAGCGGCCCTGGTAGAGCAGCCGGCCCAGCCGCATGCCGTTGATGCGGTACTGCTCGATCGTGTCCTCGTTGTGGATGCCGGTCACCAGCCGCTCGTAGGCGATGTGCAGCAGCGCCATTCCCGGCGCTTCGTAGATGCCGCGGCTCTTGGCCTCGATGATGCGGTTCTCGATCTGGTCGCACATGCCCAGACCGTGGCGGCCGCCGATGCGGTTGGCCTCCTCGAACAGCGCCACCGGGTCGGCAAAACCGCGGCCGTTGAGCGCCACCGGCTGCCCCTCGTCGAAACTGACGCTGACGGTCTCGGACTTGACCTCGACCTCGGGCTTCCAGAACGCCACCCCCATGATCGGGTTGACGATGTTGACGCTGGCGTTCAGGTACTCCAGGTCCTTCGCCTCGTGGGTGGCGCCGAGCATGTTGCTGTCGGTGCTGTAGGCCTTCTCGACGCTCATCTTGTAGTCGAAGCCGTGCGCCACGAGGTACTCGCTCATCTCCTTGCGCCCGCCCAGCTCGTCGATGAATCGCTGGTCCAGCCAGGGCTTGTAGACGCGCAGGGCCGGGTTGGCGAGCAAGCCGTAGCGGTAGAAGCGCTCGATGTCGTTGCCCTTGTAGGTACTGCCGTCGCCCCAGATGTTGACGCCGTCGTCGCGCATCGCCACCACCAGCGCGGTGCCGGTGACGGCGCGCCCGAGCGGGGTGGTGTTGAAGTAGGTCGCGCCGCCGGTCCTGACGTGGAAGGCGCTGCACTGGATGGCGGCGATGCCTTCGGCCACGAGCTGGGCGCGGCAATCCACCAGGCGCGCGATCTCGGCGCCATAGGCCAGCGCCTTGGCCGGGATGGCGTCGTAGTCGCTCTCGTCGGGCTGGCCCAGGTTGGCGGTGTAGGCGCAGGGGCTGGCGCCCTTGCTGCGCATCCAGTGCACCGCGGCCGAGGTGTCCAGGCCGCCGGAGAAGGCGATGCCGACACGTTCGCCGGCGGGCAGGGTCTGCAGGATGTGGCTCATGCGGCGATTGTCGCAGCGGCAACGGGAGTCCGGCGCAGCGCTCCCGCTGTCCGCTTTCGTGGGCGACCCGCGTCTGGCCGCTCAGGGGCAGGAGGTCTGCCCCGACCCGACCCGCAATGGAGGCATCCCATGAGCGACTTCCGACCGAACTGCATCGCCGGTGCGCAGCACAAGAATCCCGGCAGCTCCCCCATCCATCGCCGACACAGGCCTCACGCACACCGCGCCCGAACCGCAGCTCTGACCATCGCCGCCGCGCTCGCGGCCCCGTGTGCACTCGCCTCCGCCCAGGCCCCGGTCTCGCTGGCGGTGGTCACGCTGCTGTCGGGGCCGTCGGCAGCGGGTCTGGGCCTGCCCGCCCTGCGCGCCGCCGAGCTGATGGTGCAGGCGATCAACGCCGGCGAGCTGCCGCCGCCCTATGCCCGGCGCGGCCTCGGCGGTGCCCCGATCGCGCTCACCCTGGTCGACGAGGCCGGAACAAGCACGGCACAGGTCGACGCCTACCGCAGCCTGGTCGGCGCCGGCGACGTGGACGCCGTGATCGGCTACACCGACAGCGCCAACTGCATGGCGATCGCGCCGCTGGCGGACGCGTTCCAGCAACTGACCGTGTTCTCGGATTGCGGTGCGCCGCAAATCTTTGAGGACGCCGACCGCAAGTACCTGTTCCGCACCGGCAACACCAGCACCGTGGACGACACCGCCGCCGCGCTGTACGTGGCCGAGATGAGGCCCGAGCTCAGGCGCGTGGCCGGCATCGACGGCCGGCAGGCCGGTGGCACGAGGTCGGGCACGACCTTCGAGACGGCGCTCAAGACCCTGCTGCCCAAGGTGCGGGTGGTCGCCTCGACGCGCACCGATCCGGCCGCATCAGGCGACTTCGAGGGGGAGATCGCCGTCGTGCGCGCTGCCGAGCTCGTGCACACCGACCTCAGCGGCAGCGCGGCCGAGACCCTGCTGCTGCAGGCAGCGCAGCGCGAGATGTTCCGTCGCTCCAGCTTGCTCATGCCGTCGGGCGGCGCCGCGATCCAGCGCCTGGGTACCCACGTGCCCGAAGGCACGATCGTCGGCGCGCGCGGCCCGTTCGAGGGCTTCGCGCCCGACACCGCGCTGCAGCGCTGGTTTCGCAGCACCTTCGAGCGCCGCTACTACGTACCGCCCAGCTACCCGGCCTACAAGATGGCGCAGGCCATCCTGGGCCTGAAGAGCGCCTGGGAGGCGGCGCAGGACGGCAAGCTCGGCGCCCGGCCGCCAAAGGCGCAGGTCGTCGCGGCTTTCGAGCACCTGACGTTCGAGGGGCCGGGCGGCCAGGTCCAGATGGGTCTGGGCAAGGGGCATCAGGCGACGCAGGAGACGGCCTACGGGACGGTGCACCACGTGAACGGCCGCGTCACCCTGGTCGACGTGCGCCGCTACCCGGCGGCGCTGACCAGTCCGCCCGAGGGCTCCGCGAGCACCGCCTGGCTGCGCACGCACTTCGGCGCCCGGCTGTCCTGCCCCGCTTGAACCTGCAGACGCCGGGTGCCATCGAGGTCATGAAGGCGCGCTTTGCAGAAAGCTCGCGCGGCCACCACTCGAGGCGTCAGACGTCGACCTCCACCGCGTCGCCGTGCAGCTCCATCAGCTCGCGGCGCGCGGCAGCCTCGCCCTTGCCCATCAGCTTGTGCATGGTCGCCACCGTGGCGTCGAAGCCCAGGGCGCCCATGGCCACCGGCAGCAGGCGGCGCGTGTCCGGGTTGAGCGTCGTCTCCCACAGCTGCTCGGCGTTCATCTCGCCCAGGCCCTTGAAGCGGCTGATCGACCAGGAGCCATCGCGCGCGCCTTCCTTGCGCAGCTTGTCCAGTGCGGCGGCAAGTTCGCCGTCGTCCAGCGCATAGATCCGGGCCGCCGGCTTGCGCCCGCGTGCCGGCGCGTCCACCCGGTACAGCGGCGGCCGGGCGACGAACACGTGGCCGCGTTCGACCAGCTTGGGAAAGTGGCGGAAGAACAGGGTCAACAGCAGGACCTGGATGTGCGAGCCGTCGACGTCGGCGTCGGACAGGATGCAGACCTTGCCGTAGCGCAGCCCCGACAGGTCGGGCGCGTCCGCGGGACCGTGCGGATCCACCCCGAGCGCGACCGCGATGTCGTGGATCTCGTTGTTGGCGAACAGCCGGTCGCGCTCCACCTCCCAGGCGTTGAGCACCTTGCCGCGCAGCGGCAGCACCGCCTGCGTCTCCTTGTCGCGCCCCATCTTGGCGCTGCCGCCGGCGCTGTCGCCCTCGACCAGGAAGACCTCGTTGAACGCGAGGTCGCGGCTTTCGCAGTCGGTCAGCTTGCCCGGCAGCACCGCCACCCCGGAGCCCTTGCGCTTCTCGACCTTCTGCGCCGCGCGCTGGCGCGTCTGCGCCTGGCGTATCACCAGCTCCGCCAGCCGGCGACCGTGCTCGACGTGCTGGCTCAGCCAGAGCTCGAAGGCCGGGCGAACGAAGCCGGCGACCAGGCGCAGGGCGTCGCGGCTGTTCAGCCGCTCCTTGACCTGGCCCTGGAACTGCGGGTCGAGCACGCGCGCACTGAGGACGAAGCTGGCGCGCGCGAAGACGTCGTCGGGCATCAGCTTGACGCCCTTGGGCAGCATGGCGTGCAGCTCGATGAAGCCCTTCACGGCCTGGAACAGGCCGTCCTTCAGCCCCGCCTCATGGGTGCCGCCGGCCACGGTGGGGATGAGGTTGACATAGCTCTCGCGCAGCACACCGCCTTCGTCGGTGAAGGCCACGCACCACGCCGCGCCCTCGCCCTCGGCGATGTTCTCGGCGCTCTCGCGGTCGGCGTACTGTGCGCCGGCGAAGGGCGCGATCAGGGCGTCGGCCGCCAGGCCCTGCAGCAGGTAGTCCTGCAGGCCGCCCTGGTAGTGCCAGCGCAGGGTCTCGGCCTCCTTGGCGCCGCCGCCGGCCTTCTCCAGCGCGAGCGACACCGCCAGCCCCGGCAGCAGCACCGCCTTGCTGCGCAGCAGGTGCACGAGCTCGCCGCGCGGCAGCTCGGCGCTGTCAAAGTAGCGCGCGTCGGGCCACACGCGGACCCGGGTGCCGTGGCGGCGCTCGGACGACGCCGCCTTGCGCAGCGCCAGCGGCTCCAGCACCTCGCCGCCGGCAAAGACGATGCGCGCGCACTGGCCCTCGCGCCAGACCTCCACCTCCAGCCGGCTGGCCAGGGCGTTGGTGACGCTCACCCCCACCCCGTGCAGGCCGCCGCTGAAGCTGTAGGCACCGCCGGCTCCCTTGTCGAACTTGCCACCGGCGTGCAGCCGGGTGAACACGATCTCGACCACCGGCACCTGCTCCTCGGGGTGCAGGCCGAAGGGGATGCCGCGTCCGTCGTCGTCGACGCTCACCGAGCCGTCGGCGTGCTGCACCACCTCGATGCGGGTCGCGGCGCCGGCCAGCGCCTCGTCGGCGGCGTTGTCTATCACCTCCTGCACGATGTGCAGCGGGTTGTCGGTGCGGGTGTACATGCCCGGCCGCTGCTTCACGGGCTCCAGGCCCTTGAGCACCCGGATCGAGGCTTCGGCGTAGCTGCTGCTGGTCTTGGTGGCCATGCCGGATTCTAGGAACGGCCGGCGGCACGCCAGTGAAGCGCCGGCGCAGGGCGTGCCTGCTGCGCGATGCGGCGCTGCCTCAGGCGCCGCTGCCCTGCTGGGAGTTGATCTTGTCCTGGAAGTCGCTCTTGAGCAGGCGGTCGAAGTGCTTGTCGCTCCAGCCGCCAAGCATGCGCTTGCCGGCCAGCACGGTGGGAACGCCCTTGGCGCCGGTGAGCTCGAAGGCCTCGCGCGCGGTCTTGCTCGACGCCAGGTCCAGCACCTCGACGTGGAAGCCGCGCTGCTTCAGGCGCGCGACTGCGGTGTCACAAGTACGGCAGCGCGGGGCGACGAAGATGGCGTACTGGTCGCGTCCGAGCGCCAGCCCGTCCTGGCGGTCGACGATCTCGGGCTTGCCGATCTCGTGCGCCATCTGCGTCAGCACGCCCTTGGGCAGCCAGTTCTGCAGCTGCCGGCGTTCATCGATCAGCTTGCGGAACAAGTCCTCGACGACTCCGGCACTGGCCCCGGTGGCAATACCGTTGGCGCTCAGCGCGAGCAGCAGGGGCAACAGAACGCGTCGACGCATCGTGGATCTCCTGGCGGGCGATGCGCACAGTATGCCGCCGCGCCCGCGGCGTGGGCGCTTCCCGGTCGCCCGCAGCCACTGCAGCCGCTGCAGCCGCTGCAGCAGCCTCAGCCGCGCCAGGCCCGCGGGTAGCGGTCCATGCCCAGCCCGCGCACGTCGATGTCGGGCTTGCGTCCGCTCACCAGGTCGGCGATCACGCGCGCGGTGCCGCAGGCCATGGTCCAGCCCAGGGTGCCGTGGCCGGTGGCCAGCATCAGGTTGGCGATCGGCGTCGCGCCGACCACCGGCGTGCCGTCCGGCGTCATCGGGCGCAGGCCGCACCAGAAGCTGGCCTGCGCCACGTCGCCACCGCTCGGGAACAGGTCCGTCACCACGTGCTCCAGGGTGGCGCGACGCGCGGCCCGCAGGTCCTCGTTGTAGCTCGCCAGCTCGGCGGTGCCGCCGACACGGATGCGGTCGCCCAGCCGCGTCACCGCGACCTTGTGCGTCTCGTCCATCACCGTCGACTCCGGCGCACCGGCGGGGTCGGTGATGGGCACCGTGATCGAGTAGCCCTTCACCGGGTAGACCGGGATGTCTATGCCCAGCGGCTTGAGCAGCTTGGGCGAGTGGCTGCCCAGCGCGAGCAGGTAGCGCTCGGCGTGCAGCACGCTGCTCTGGCCGCCGGCGCTGACGCGCACGCCCTCGATGCGCGCACCGGCGCGGTCTATGCCTTCGATGGTGGTGTCGTAGCGGAACTTCACACCCAGCGCCTGCGCCATCTCGGCCAGGCGGTTGGTGAACACGAAGCAGTCGCCGGTCTCGTCACCCGGCAGGCGCAGGGCACCGACGAACTTCTCCTGCGTGCGCGCCAGCGCCGGCTCGACGGCGCAAAAGCCCGCCCGGTCCAGCACCTCGAAGGGAACGCCGTACTGCTTGAGCACCTCGACGTCGCCGCCGATGCCGTCGAGCTGCTTTTGGGTGCGGAACAGCTGCAGCGTGCCCTGGGCGCGGTCGTCGTAGGCGATGCCGGTCTCGGCGCGCAAGGCCTTCATGACGTCGCGGCTGTACTCGGCGATCGGCACCATGCGGCTCTTGTTCAGCGCATAGGCCTTGGCGGTGCAGTTGGCCAGCATCTGCAGGCCCCAGCGCCACATCGCCGGGTCCAGCAGGGGCTGGATCACGAGCGGGCTGTGCTGCATCAGCAGCCACTTGATCGCCTTCACGGGTACGCCGGGCCCGGCCCAGGGCGCCGAGTAGCCGGGCGAGACCTCGCCCGCGTTCGCGTAGCTGGTTTCCAGCGCCGGCCCGGGCTGGCGGTCCACGACCTCCACCTCGTGCCCGGCGCGCGCCAGGAAGTACGCCGCGCTGACGCCGATCACGCCGCTGCCCAGGACCAGGACCTTCATTTGTTTCACCCTTCAGTGGATGGGGATGAACTCTACCGATCCAACGCAGGATGATTCACTGATGTTCGCCCAGTTGCTCAGACGCGTTCACTATCAGTAGCAGTGTTCGCTGCAGTATCAACGGCACATCATCCAATTGACCGAAGGTGGCGCGATCGGTCCCCGCCCATCGCAGGTGGCGGTGCATTGCGCCAGCCGGCAGCAGCCAGCGCGGCGAATCGCTACAGTCGCGCCGATGAGCACCGTCAGCCCCGCCACAGCCCGGATGTCGATGACCCAGGTGCTGCTGTGCGGCGCCGCCATCGTGACCTTGAGCATGGGCATCCGCCACGGTTTCGGCCTGTGGCTGCAGCCCATCACGATGGAGCGCGGCTGGACGCGCGAGACCTTCGCCTTCGCACTCGCGGTGCAGAACCTGGCCTGGGGCCTGGCTGGCCCGTTCGCCGGTGCGCTGGCCGACCGCTTCGGCGCCCTGCGCGTGCTCGTCGCCGGTGCGCTGCTGTATGCCGGCGGGCTGGTGCTGATGGCCATGGCGACCTCCGGTCTGGCCTTCACCGGCAGCGCCGGGCTGCTGCTCGGGCTGGCGCAGTCGGGCACCACCTATGCCATCGTGTACGGCGTCATCGCGCGCCAGGTCGCCCCCGAGAAGCGTTCGTGGGCAATGGGGGTCACGGCGGCGGCCGGCTCGTTCGGCCAGTTTCTGATGGTGCCGGTGGAGAGTTGGCTGATCGCCGCCTTCAGCTGGCAGTCGGCGCTGGTCATCCTGGGTTGTCTGGCGCTGTTCATCGCGCCGCTGGCGGTCGGACTGAAGGAACCACCGGCCGACCCGACCAGCGTCGGCCACCGCCAGAGCCTGGGCAGTGCACTGCGCGAGGCCTTCGGCTACCGCAGCTTCCAGCTCCTGACTGCCGGCTACTTCGTGTGCGGGTTCCAGGTCGTGTTCATCGGCGTTCACCTGCCGGCCTACCTGCAGGACCAGGGGCAGGCACCGCAGTTGGCGACCACCGCACTGGCGCTGATCGGGCTGTTCAACGTGTTCGGCACCTACGGCGTGGGCATGCTCGGCCAGCGCTATGCCAAGCGCCATCTGCTGGCCCTGATCTACCTGCTGCGCGCAGTGGTCATCATCGCCTTCATTTCGCTGCCGCTGAGCGCCACCAGCGTCTACCTCTTTGCGGCGGCGATGGGTCTGCTGTGGCTGTCCACGGTGCCGCCGACCAACGCCGTGATCGCACAGATCTTCGGCGTGCAGTACATGTCCATGCTCAGCGGTTTCGTCTTCCTGTCGCACCAGATCGGCAGCTTTCTCGGCGTGTGGGCTGGTGGCGTGCTCTACGACGCGACCGGCAGCTACGACCTGGTGTGGTGGATCTCGATCGCCCTCGGGGTCTTCGCCGCGCTGGTGAACCTGCCGGTGCGCGAGACGGCCATCGTCCGCAGCACCGCGCAGCCGGCATGAAGCACGCCGTCCGCACCCTCTTGTGGGCCGCCGCGCTGGCGACGCTGGGCGCCGTGTTCGTGGCCTGGCGCAGTCCGCATCTGGTGGTCGACCTGGCGGCTTTCGTCGCCGCCTGCTTCTAGTGGCTCCAGTGGCCGGGCCTTCCGCCTGGGTGCGGCGCTGGGCCCACCTCATCGCCTCCGGCGGCCGGGTGCTGGACCTGGCCTGCGGCAGCGGACGCCACCTGCGCTGGCTGGCGGCGCAGGGCTTGCAGCTCACCGGGGTGGACCGCAACGCCGAGGCCCTGGCCGGCCTGCAAGGCCTGGGCGAGCTGATCGAAGCCGACCTGGAGCGCGATGGCCCCTGGCCGCTGGCCGGCCGGCGCTTCGACGCCGTGCTGGTGACGAACTACCTGTGGCGGCCGCGCTTTGCCGAGCTGCTGGCGCTGCTGGAAGACGACGGGGTGCTGATCTACGAGACCTTCGCCACCGGCCACGAGGCTTTCGGCAAGCCCTCGCGGCCGGACTTCCTGCTCCAGCCGGGCGAGCTGCTGCAGCGCTGCGCCGGCCTGCAGGTGGTGGCCTACGAGCAGGGCTTGCTGGACGATCCGCCGCGCTGCGTGCAGCGGATCGCGGCGCTGGGGCCGCGGACCCGCCCGGATAGAATCGCCCGCCTGTGCCCCAAGGAAGGCTCATGAGACCCATCGTAGGCAGCATCGTCGCGCTCGTGACGCCGATGCACGAGGACGGCAGCGTGGACTACGACGCGCTGCGCGCCCTGATCGACTGGCACGCGGCCGAAGGCACGGACTGCGTCTGCGTCGTCGGCACCACCGGCGAGTCGCCCACCGTCAGCGTCGAGGAACACTGCGAGATCATCCGCGTGGCGGTGCAGCACGCCGCCGGCCGGGTGCCCATCATGGCTGGCTGCGGCGGCAACGCCACCGCGGAGGCGATCGAGCTCGCGCGCTACGCCAAGCAAGTCGGCGCCGACCGCACGCTGCAGGTCGTGCCCTACTACAACAAGCCCTCGCAGGAGGGCATCTACCGCCATTTCAAGGCCATCGCCGAGGCGGTGGACATGCCGCACGTGCTCTACAACGTGCCCGGCCGCACGGTGGCCGATCTGCAGCACGACACCGTGCTGCGGCTGGCCCAGGTGCCGGGCATCGTCGGCATCAAGGAAGCCACCGGCGACATCGAGCGCGCAGCCTGGCTCATCAAGCACGCGCCCGAGGGCTTCTCGATCTACTCCGGCGACAACGGCACCGCCGT
Organism: Pseudomonadota bacterium; assembly: GCA_963205525.1. The sequence goes on from CAUJJP010000238.1 coordinate 11,848, forward strand.
GGCGCTCATGCTGCTCGGCGGCCACGGCAACGTCAGCGTCACCGCCAACGTCGCACCGCGGCTCATGCACGAGCTTTGCATGGCGGCGATCGAGGGCGACACCCGCCGCGCCAGCGCCATCCACCTGCGCCTGCTGGCGCTGCACCGCGAACTTTTCAGCGAGCCCAGTCCGGCACCCGCCAAGTGGGCGCTGGCCCAGCTCGGCCGCTGCCGCTCGGCGCTGCGCCTGCCGCTGCTGCCGCTGACCGAAGACGGCCAGCGGCGCGTGGGCGACGCGATGCGCGACGCCGGGCTGCTCTAGCCCCTCCCTCCCAAGGCCGCAAGCCAGCGCCCAACGGCCGCCTTGGCCGCAGGCCAGTCACAGCCCGGACCAAACCCGAGACCCTGACGTGCGAAAACTGTCTGTCACCCTGCCGGCCCTGGCCGCCGCCGCCACCCTGGCGGGCTGCTCCAGCGGCATTCTCTCCAGCGAGAAGATCGACTACCGCTCGGGCGCGCAGCAAACGCGCGGCCTGGAAGTCCCGCCCGACCTGACCCAGCTCGCACGCGAAGGCCGCTTCCAGGCGCCGACGCCGGTGGTGAGCGCGGTCGCCAGCGCCAGTGCCCCCAGCGCCGCGCTGCCCGCGACTGCACAGGTGGCACCGACCACAGTCGGCGGCATGCGCGTGATGCGCGACGGCGACACGCGCTGGCTGCAACTGCCGATGACGCCCGAGCAGCTGTGGCCGCAGCTGCGCCAGTTCTGGCTCGACTCCGGCTTCACGCTGGAGGTCGACGACCCGGCGGCCGGCGTGCTGGAGACCGCCTGGTCGGAGAACCGCGCCAAGCTGCCGCAGGACGGCGTGCGCCGCTTCCTGGGCCCGGTGCTGGACGGCCTGTTCGACAGCGGCGAGCGCGACCGCTTCCGCACCCGTGTCGAGCGCGGCGCCAGCGGGACCGAGGTCTTCATCAGCCACCGCGGTGCCCAGCAGGTGGTGCGCGGCGCGCTGGAGGACGACGTGCGCTGGGTCCTGCGCCCGAGCGACCCGCAGCTCGAGGCCGAGTTCCTGAGCCGCCTCATGGTGCGCCTGGGCAGCCAGGCGGCGCAGGCGCAGGCCGCGGTGGCCGCCGCAGCGGCGGTGCCCGGCACGTCCGCGCAGGCGCGCCTGCTGGCGCAGGCCGCGACGCCTTCGATCGAGCTCGACGAGCCCTTCGAACGCGCCTGGCGGCGCGTCGGCCTGGCGCTGGACCGCAGCGGCTTCACGGTCGAGGACCGCAACCGCAACGACGGCCTGTACTACGTGCGCTACGTGGACAGCCAGGCGCCCGACGAGCGCGGCTTCTTCAGCCGCCTGTTCGGCAGCGCCGACGAGGCGCGCAAGGCGCAGCGCCTGCGCATCGCCCTGCTCGGCGGCACCACCGCGACCGGCGGCAAGACCGTGCTGGCGGTGCAGACCGCCGAGGGCGGCGCCTACGCCACCCCGGCCGGCAAGCGCATCGCCGAGCTGCTGCTGCGCGAGCTGCAATGAGCCTGGGCTAAGCCCAGATCCGGCAGTTGACCGCTCATCGGCGCGGGATTCGTCCGTGTTCTCATACCAAGTCGCTTTCAATAACTTAGATATCATGCAGATCCACGGACTTCAAGGAGCCGCGGATGAAGGCATTGATCGTGGGCGACAAGCCGACCGTGCGACGGTTGGCCGAGCGACTCAAGGCGGCCCAGAGCC
>CAUJJP010000239.1 GCA_963205525.1 Pseudomonadota bacterium
AGCTCGACCGCGACCCGCGTGTGGTGCAGCAGCTCGAGGCGGTGCGCCGCGAGGTGCTGGCACGCGCCTACGCCGAGAAGGTCGGCGAGTCCGCCAGCAAGCCCACCGCCGAGGACATCAAGGCCTATTTCGACGCCAACCCGGCGCTGTTCAGCCAGCGGCGCGTGTACAACCTGCAGGAGCTGCGCATCGAGGCGCCAGCCGACCAGGTGCCGGCGCTGCGCGACCGGCTGCAGGCCAGCCGCAGCATCACCGAGTTCGTCGACTACCTGCGCAGCAGCGGCACGCGCTACAACGCCAACCAGGCCGTGCGCACGGCCGAGCAGTTGCCGATGGCGAGCCTGAAGACCTTCGCCGCCATGAAGGACGGGCAGGCCCTGATCAACCCCACCCAGGGCGGTGCGGTGGTGATCGTGCTCGCGGGCTCGCGCGAGCAGCCGGTGACCGAGGACCAGGCGCGACCCGCGAGCGAGCAGTTCCTGCTCAACGAGCGCAAGCGCAAGCTGCTGGAGGCAGACCGCGAGCGCCTGCGCAAGGACGCCGCCATCCAGTACGTGGGCAAGTTCGCCGAGGGCGCACCCCCGGCCGCAGGGGCGGCCAGCGCGCCCGCCGAGCCGGCGCTGCCCAGCCTGGCGCCGCCCGAGCCGGCCCCCGCGGCGCAGCCGCCGGCACCCACGCCGACGCCGCCCGCGGCACCGGAGCCCGAGGCCGCCGGATCGGCGGCGCTGGATCCGGCCACCGTCCTCAAGGGGCTCGGAAAATGAGCCGAGCGCTGTTCATGCTTGCGCTGTGCGCGGCCTGCCTGGGGCCGGTGGGTGTGGCATCTGCGCAGTCGGCGGCGGTTGCGACAGGGGCGGCAGCGCCCGCGGCCGCCGCGGCCGAATACCGGCTCGGCGCCGGCGACGTCATCCGCATCAGCGTCTACCAGCTCGCCGACCTCGGGCTGGAGGCACGGCTGTCCGAGGCCGGCGTCATCAGCTATCCGCTGCTGGGCAGCCTCAAGCTCGGCGGGCTGACGGTGGCGCAGGCCGAGCAGACCATCGCCGACGGGCTGCGCAACGGCAACTTCGTCAAGCAGCCGCAGGTCAGCATCCTGGTCGCCCAGGTGCGCGGCAACCAGGCCAGCGTGCTCGGCATGGTCAACCGCCCGGGCCGCTTCCCGATCGAGACCACCGGCCTGCGCCTGACCGAGCTGCTGGCCATCGCCGGCGGCGTGGCGCAAGGCGGCGCCGACACCGTGACCCTGGTCGGCACCCGCGGCGGACGGGCGCTGCGCCAGACCGTGGACCTGCCGGCGCTGTTCCGCGGCGGCGAAGCCAGCGACCCCGTCATCGAGAACGGCGACGCGGTCTACGTGGAGCGTGCGCCGCTGGTCTACATCTACGGCGAGGTCCAGCGTCCGGGAGCGATGCGTCTGGAGCGCGGCATGACGCTGCTGCAGGCCTTGGCCGCCGGCGGTGGCCTGACCCAGCGCGGCACCGAGAAGGGCATCCGCGTGCACCGCAAGAATGCCCAGGGCGAGGTGCAGGTGCTGACGCCGACGATGGACGACCGCGTGCAGGAAGGCGACGTCGTCTATGTGCGCGAAAGCCTGTTCTGACTCCCTGTCGCGCAGCGCTGGCACGGCTGGCATCTGCCTGAGTGCCGGGCCGTCCGACCCGATCTCGACCCCGACCCCGACCACGACCCCGACCCTGCAGCCCGTTCGCTGGAAAACCGCACCATGAGCTTCGGCCAATTCCTGTCCATCCTGCGCGCCCGCTGGTGGGTGCTGCTGCTGGTGCTGGGCCTGACGGTGGCCACCACCGTCGTGGTCAGCCTGCTCCTGCCCAAGCAGTACACGGCCACCGCCAGCGTGGTCGTGGACTTCAAGCCCGACCCCATCACCACCGCCGTCTTCGGCGGCATCCCCAGCCCGGCGGTGATGGCGACCCAGGTCGACATTCTGATGAGCGAGCGCGTGGCGCTGCGCGTGGTGCAGGCCAACCGCCTGAGCGAGAACCCGCAGATCCGTCAGCAGTGGCAGGACGAGACCGGTGGCGAAGGCACGGTCGAGCAGTGGCTGATCGCCCTGTTCCAGAAGAGCCTGAGCGTGGAGCCCTCGCGCGAGAGCAGCGTCATCCGCGTCGGCTACAAGGCGCCCGACCCGCGCTTCGCCGCCGGCATGGCCAACGCCTTCGTGCAGGCCTACGTGGACACCGTGCTGGCGCTGCGTGTGAACCCGGCGCGCCGCTACAGCGGATTCTTCGACCAGCAGGTGAAGGAAAGCCGCGACGCGCTGGAGAAGGCGCAGAGCAAGCTCAGCGATTTCCAGCGCGCGAACGGCATCTTCGCCAGCGACGAGCGGCTGGACGTGGAGACCGGGCGCCTGAACGACCTCAGCTCGCAGCTCGTGGCGCTGCAGGCGGTGGCCGCCGAGTCGCGCAGCCGCCAGGCGCAGGCCGGCAGTGCCGGCGACCGCATGCAGGAGGTGCTGAGCAACCCCGTCATCAACGGCCTGAAGGCCGACATCAGCCGCGCCGACGCCCAGCTCAAGCAGCTCACCGCCCGCCTGGGCGACGCCCACCCGCAGGTGGTGGAAGCGCGTGCCAGCGTCGCCGAGCTGCGCGCCCGCATGGAGGCCGAGACCCGGCGCGTGACCAGCGGCGTAGCCGTCACCAGCACCATCAACACCCAGCGCGAGGCACAGATCAAGGCCGCGCTGGACGCGCAGCGCGACAAGGTGTTGCGCATGAAGGGCGTGCGCGACGAAGGCATGGTGCTGCAGCGCGAACTTGAAAGCGCACAGCGCGCCTATGACGCCGTCCAGGTCAGGCTGGCGCAGACCAGTCTGGAGAGCCAGACCACGCAGAGCAACGTCAACCTGCTGACGCAGGCGACGCCGCCGCTGGAACCGTCCAGCCCCATCCTCGCGCTCAACGTGGCGCTGTCGATCTTCCTCGGCGGCCTGCTGGCGCTGGGCACCGCCTTGCTGCTGGAGCTGATGGACCGCCGCGTGCGCAGCGTGGACGACGTCATCGCCGCCCTTGACCTGCCGGTGATCGGCGTCCTGCCCAGGCCGGGTGCCAAGCGCTGGTCGCCCGGCAAGGCGCTGCCGATGGATCACCGCCTGATGCCGGCACTGCCGGGTGCTGCCAAGGAAGCCTGACCGATGGCCAAGTTCAAGGACTCCATGCCCGCGGTCGACGTCCTCGGCCCCGAGACCAGCGCACCGGCGGCAGCGAACGATGCGCCGCCCGAGCCCGACCTGCGCGACCGCAGCATTGGCGACATCCTGGCCGAGCTGCGCAACCTCAGCGTCGACCAGGTCGAGCAGGTGCTGCAGCACCAGCGCGCCAAGGGCCTGCGTTTCGGCGAGGCGGCGGTGGCGCTGGGCCTGGCCAGCCGCGACGACGTGCTGTATGCGCTGGCGCAGCAGTTCCACTACCCCTATGCGCCGGACGAAGGCGGCAAGCTCAGCGCCGAACTGGTCATGCTGCGCGAGCCCTTCGGCCCGCGCGCCGAGGCCTTCCGCGCCCTGCGCAGCCAGGTCATGATGCGCGTCTGGGCCGGGCCCGCAGGCATAGGCGAGCGCGCCGCGCTGGCCCTCATCAGCCCCGAGTCCGGCGACGGCAAGAGCTATACCGCGGCCAACCTGGCGGTCGCGCTGGCCCAGCTCGGCGGCGGGCGCACCCTGCTGGTGGACGCCAACATGCGCAATCCGCGCCAGCACGAGATCTTCTCCCTGCCCGAGCACACCGGCCTGTCCAGCGTGCTCAGCGGGCGCAGCGACAGCCGCGTCATCCAGCAGATCACCGGCGTGCCCAGCCTGTTCGTGATGCCGGTGGGCACCACCCCCCCGAACCCGCTGGAACTTGTCGAGCGCCCGGCGTTCAATCTGCTCATGCGCGAGCTCGCCAGCAAGTTCGACCACGTCGTGGTGGACACCCCGGCCGCCACCCACGGCTCCGACGCCGGCGTCATCGCCGCGCGCTGCGGCGCTGCGGTCGTCGTCGCGCGCCGGCACGCCAGCCGGGTGGCCGGCCTGCAGGACTTGCTGGGGTCCATGGCCGGCAGCACGCTGCGCCTGGCGGGCGTGGTGATGAACGAGCGCTGAGGCGCCGCGCACGCCAGATGAGCATGGCGCAAGCCGGCACACCGCACCCTCGCAGCGCCGCCTCCGGCACGCTGTGGCTGCCTGCGGGCACCGATGTCGTGGCCCTGGCGCTGGTGCTGGCCGGCTTCGCCCTGCTGTACCTGCCCACCTACCTCAGCCTGTCGTCCACCATCTGGGCCTCCGACGAACAGGGCCACGGTCCCATCATCCTCGCCGTCGCCCTGTGGCTGCTTTTCCAGCTGCGCCACCGCATCGCCGAGCTGCCCAGCCGGCCGCGGCCGGTGCTCGGTGGCGGGCTGCTGGTTTTCGGCCTGCTGCTGTACGCGCTCGGGCGCACGCAGGCGGTGGTGATGTTCGAGGTCGGATCGCAGATCGTCGTCATCGCCGCGCTGCTGCTGATCTTCAAGGGCGGGGCGGCGCTGCGCATGGCCTGGTTTCCGCTCTTCTTCCTGCTCTTCATGATCCCGCTGCCGGGATCGCTGGTGGCGGCGGTGACCACACCGCTGAAGGCCGCCGTGTCCTACGTGGCCGAGGTCCTGATGTACCAACTCGGCTACCCGATCGCGCGCAGCGGCGTGGTGCTGCACGTGGGCCAGTACCAGTTGCTGGTGGCCGACGCCTGCGCCGGGCTGAACAGCATGTTCACGCTCGAGGCGCTCGGCCTGCTGTACATGAACCTGATGGGCTACACCAGTGTGGCGCGCAACCTCACGCTGGCGGTGCTGGTGATCCCGATCGCATTCGTCGCCAACGTGATACGGGTGACGATCCTGATCCTCGTCACCTACCACTTCGGCGACGAGGCGGGACAGGGTTTCGTGCACGGCTTCGCCGGCATGGTCTTGTTCATGGCAGGCCTGATGCTGATGCTGGCCACCGACAAACTGCTTAGCCTGTTCATCCCCAGTGGGCGCAAGGCGGGACCGGCATGAACGCGGCGCGGCGCAAGGCAATTGCCGTCTTTGCGGGCATGGGTGCTGCCGCCGCGCTGGCCAAGGTCGGCGTGCCCACGAAGAAGATCGCCGACCGCTGGGAAACCGACCTCGAGAAGATGTTTCCGGCCCAGTTCGGCGCCTGGCAGGTCGACCGCTCGATCCCCGTGATCCTGCCGGCGCCGGACGTGCAGGCCAAGCTGGACGCCATCTACAACCAGGTGCTGGCGCGCACCTACGTGAACCGCAGCACCGGCGACCGCGTGATGCTCAGCGTGGCCTACGGCGGCGACCAGAGCGACGGCATGTCGGCCCATCTGCCGGAGGTCTGCTACCCGGCTCAGGGTTTCCAGTTGCTGGACGAGCGGCGCGCCGAGATCACCCTGCTGGCCCGCCAGATCCCGATCAAGCAGTTGCGCACCCGCCTGGGCGGGCGCGTCGAGCCCGTCACCTACTGGCTGACCCTGGGTGAGACCGTTTCGGCCTCGCGCACCCAGCGCAAGCTGCGCCAGATGGAGTACGGCCTGCAAGGCATCGTCCCGGACGGCATGCTGGTGCGCGTGTCCAGCATCGACGCCGACGCAGCGCACGCGTTCGCGGTCCAGGGCGCTTTCCTGCAGGCTCTGGCACCGGCGGTTCCGGCGCCTTACGTCAACCGGGTTTTCGGTGCGTCGGCGCGCTGAGGAGCGGACACGGATGCGCGCCAGACCCTGCCAGCGGTCAAGGCCCGGCCAGACCTGCGCGCGGCATCGCAAGGTCCGAAGGGTGGGCAGGTGCTGAACAGCCAGGCCAGTCCAAGGCCTGCGCTGTTTCGCGCGCCGGCCGCACGCGGGGGTGGCGCCGGTCTGGCGGTGGCCTGGCTGCTCAGCATCGCGGTGTTGGTGGCAGTCGTTTTCGGGCTCGCCACCGCGGTGTTGCCGCCGGTGTTCATCGCCTTCTTCGTTGCCTTGCTGCTGGGCACGGCCCTGGTCACGCGACCGGTCTTCCTGCTGTGGCTGACCGTCCTCTCGACCCTGGTGGTCGCCGGAACGGTGAAGTACTTCATCACCGGGTTCGACCGCATCTGGTGGGTCGGCTACGGGCTGGCAGCCGCCCTGTACGTGCCGGCGCTGCTGCACCTGATCGCGCTCAACCGGCCTCCGCGCAGCCGCACGCCGTCTCCCACCCGCACGCTCGGGCACGCGCTGCTGCTGTTCCTGGCGCTGATCCTCATCTCGTCGGTCGTCAACAAGGTGCCGCTGACGCAATTCGCCGCCGCCTCCAAGAGCTGGCTGCTGTACGGGGGCCTGGTCGCGCTGTTCGCGGTCGTGCCGATCGGGCGCGACACGGTGCGCCGGCTGGGTCTGGCACTGCTGGCGCTGGCCAGCGTGCAGATCCTGCCGGTGCTCTACCAGTTCGTCTTCGTGCGGGGACGCCGTCTGGAGCTGGGCATAGGCGCGACCGCGGCGGAGGCGTCGGACAGCGTGGTCGGCACCTTCGGCGGCAGCATGGAGGGCGGCGGGCTGTCGGCGGTTCTGGCCTTCTTTCTTTGCATCTGCATCGCCTTCGTGCTGCTGGCAAGGCAGCGCGGCGTGCTGAGGAGGATGCGTGCGGTTTGGCTGGTGGTCTTGATGGGGGTGCCGCTGCTGCTAATGGAGGTGAAGGTGGTCTTCGTCTACCTGCCCATCGCGCTGCTGTACGTCTACCGGCGGGCCATCGTCCGCAACCCGTTCGGTTTCATTGCCGGCACCCTGGCGGTGATCGCGCTTGGCGTCGCGGGCTTGTTCGCCTATCAGGAGATCCACTGGCACCGCACCGGTCTCAGCCTGGCGGGGAACATCGAGAAGAGTTTCAGCTACTCCTTCAATGAAGAGGCGAGCATCGAGCGCTATCGCAGTGGCGCCATGACACGTCGCGAGGCGCTGGAGTA
>CAUJJP010000240.1 GCA_963205525.1 Pseudomonadota bacterium
GAAGGCAGCGCGGAATGAGAGCCTGTGAAGATATGACTCATGCCCGCGCCGGGGTGGCCAAGGGCGCTGGCGTAGGCGCGACGCGCGGCCCGGGCTCGCTGCCCGGGCAAGCGGCGCAACACCCGCCAGCGCCCTTGGCCACCCCGGCCCTGCGGGTAGGCCCCCGCAGAGGGCCCACTCGTCGTTGCGAAGCTTCGCCGGGGGCCAACCCCGGCTGTGCTTCGCGCCTAGATTGGGCCCTCTGCGGGGGCCTACGCGGGCACGATTCATAACCTCACAGGCTCTCAGTCCATCAGGCCGTGCTCGACGAGCTTGCGGCGCAAGGTGTTGCGGTTGATGCCCAGCCACTGCGCGGCCAGGCTCTGGTTGCCTTCGGCGTGGCGCAGCACCACCTCCAGCATCGGCGCCTCGACGGCGGCCAGCATCATCTGCTGCACGCCGTGCGGCGGCGCGCCCGCGAGGTCGCGGAAATAGGCCTCCAGCGCCAGGCGCACGGCCTGCTGCAGCTGCACCGGTGCCGCGGTCGGCTCCGGGGCACGCGCTGGGGCGCGGCTGGACGGGCTCACGCCGCCTCGGCCAGTTGCGCCATGTTGGCCGCGGCCGGCCAGCGCGGGTGCTGCTGGGCCAGCGCGTCCAGGAAGTCGGCGGTGGCGCGCCATTGGGCGTCGGCGTCGGGCAGGGCGTTCATCGCGGCGCGGAAGGCCTCGCCGCCGGGCAGGTCCTGCACCGCCCAGCCGATGTGCTTGCGCGCGCTGCGCACGCCCACCGCCTCGCCGTACAGCGCGTAGTGGTCCTGCAGGTGATCGAGCAGCCAGCCGCGCACCTCGGCGGTGGCCGGCGCTGGCAGCAGGGTCCCGGTGGACAGGTAGTGCGCGATCTCGCGGAAGATCCAGGGTCGGCCCTGCGCCGCGCGCCCGATCATCAGCGCGTCGGCGCCGGTGGCGCGCAGCACGGCGGCGGCCTTGGCCGGCGAGTCGATGTCGCCGTTGGCGACCACCGGGATGCGCAGCGCGGCCTTCACCTCGGCGATGGTGTCGTACTCGGCCTGTCCGCCGTAGCCTTGCTCGCGCGTGCGTCCGTGCACGGTCAGCATGGCGATGCCGGCCTCCTGCGCCGCGCGCGCGAGCTGCGGCGCGTTGCGCTGCGCCGCGCTCCAGCCGGTGCGCATCTTCAGCGTCACCGGCACGCGCTGCGGCGCGCAGGCGGCGACCACGGCGTCGACGATGCGCAGCGCCAGCCGCTCGTCGCGCATCAGCGCCGAGCCGGCCCAGGTGTTGCACACCTTCTTCGCCGGGCAACCCATGTTGATGTCTATGACCTGGGCGCCGCGATCGATGTTGTGGCGTGCCGCCTCGGCCATCTCCAGCGGGGCGACACCGGCGATCTGGACCGCGATCGGCGCCGGTTCGCCGCGGTGGTCGGCGCGGCGCGAGGTCTTGAGCGAGGCCCACAGGTGACGCTGGCTGGTCACCATCTCGCTCACCGCGTAGCCCGCTCCCAGGCGCTTGCACAGCATGCGAAACGGCCGGTCCGTGACCCCGGCCATGGGGGCGACGAACAGGCGGTTGGGCAGCGCGATGTCGCCGATCTGCATGGGCCGCAAGCGGGTATTTGACTGCGGACGGGCCGCGGGTGGGCTGCGGTTGGACCGCGGGCGGGGAACCGGCAAGTATAGGTGGGCCCAATAATGCGGCCCCCATGGACGAGGCCCTGCGATCGCTGCTGCAGCTGCTGGCGCTGCCCGAGTTCGGCCTGTCCACGGTGTTCGTGGTGGCGCTGGTCTCCGCCACCTTGCTGCCGGCGGGCAGCGAGTGGGTGGTGCTGGGTTTCCTGAAGCTGGAGCCCGACCTGTTCTGGACCACGATTGGGGTCGCCACCGCCGGCAACACCCTGGGCGGCGTGCTGAGCTGGTGGATGGGCTATGGCGCCGAGCGCGCCTGGGAGCGCGTGCGCCAACGCGAGCCGCGCCAGGCGCGGGCCCTGCGCTGGCTGCAGCGCTTCGGCCCGCGCGCCTGCCTGCTGTCCTGGCTGCCGGTGGTCGGCGACCCCTTGTGCGCGGTGGCGGGCTGGCTGCGGCTGCCGCTGTGGCCCTGCGTCTTCTACATGGCGATCGGCAAGTTCGCGCGCTACCTGACGATGACGGCGGCGCTGCTGTGGCTGTTCCCCGGTCACTGGCAACCCTGATCGCGGCGCCCGGCCGCGCGAGGACAATCGCGCGATGGCCACCCCTGCATACGAGGCGCTCAGCGCCACCCACACCCGGCTGCACCGCCTGCGCCACCTGGGCGCCATCGCGGGATGGGACCAGTCGGTGCTGATGCCGCCCAAGGGCAACGAGGCGCGCGCCGCCGCCGTCGCCGAACTGGCCGCGCTGATGCACCGCATGCGCTGCGACCCGGCGCTGGGCGCGCAGATCGCGCACGCCGAGCAGGAAGATCTGGACCCGATGCAGCGCGCCAACCTGCGCGAGATCCGGCGCGACTGGGAGCACGCCACCGCATTGCCCGACGAGCTGGTGCAACGGCGCGAGATCGCCGCCGCGCGCTGCGAGCACGCCTGGCGCAGCCAGCGCCCGGCGGGCGACTGGGGCGGCTTCCTCGCCAACTTCCGGCCCCTGCTGGCGATCGTGCGCGAGCAGTCGCAGCGGCTGGCGGACCGCTTCGGCCTGGGCCGCTACGAGGCGCTGATGGACGGCTTCGAGCCCGGCATGCGCAGCGCCACCGTGGACCGCGTGTTCGGCGAGCTGCGCCAGTGGCTGCCGGGGCTGATCGAGCGCGTGCTGCAGCGCCAGGCGCAGCAGGATGCCGTGCAGCCGCTGATCGAGCCGCAGGGGCCGTTTGCCCTCGAACGCCAGCGCTGGCTGAGCGAGCAGGCGATGCGCTGGCTGGGCTTCGACTTCGACGCCGGCCGGCTCGACACCAGCGCCCACCCCTTCTGCGGCGGCGTCCCCGAGGACGTGCGCATGACCACGCGCTACCGCAGCGAGGAGTTCCTGGGCAGCCTGATGGGCACGGTGCACGAGACCGGCCATGGCCGCTACGAGCAGGGCCTGCCGCGCGACTGGCTGGGCCAGCCGCTGGCGCGGGCGCGCTCGGCGGCGCTGCACGAGAGCCAGAGCCTGAGCTTCGAGATGCAGATCGGCGGCCACCCGGGATTCGCCGCACAGCTGGCGCCGCTGCTGCGCGAGGCCTTCGGCGACCAGCCGGCGTTCGCGCCCGCGAACCTGCAGCGCCTGCTCACGCGCGTGAGGCGCGGCCTGATACGGGTGGACGCCGACGAGGTGAGCTACCCGGCGCACATCATCCTGCGCTACGAGATCGAGCGCCCGCTGGTCGAGGGCGAGATCGAGGCCGAGGACATCCCGGTCCTGTGGGACGCCAAGATGATGGAGCTGCTGCAGCTGGACACGCGCGGCAACTTCGCCGACGGCCCGCTGCAGGACGTGCACTGGCCGGCCGGGCTGATCGGCTATTTCCCCTGCTATTCGCTGGGCGCGATGTACGCCGCGCAGTGGTTCGCCGCCATGCGCCGCGAGCAGCCCGAGCTGGACCAAGGGCTCGCGACCGGCGACCTGGCGCCCGCGCTGAGCTGGCTGAAGGACAGGATCTGGACCCAGGCCAGCCGCTGGACGAGCGACGAGCTCGTGCTGCGGGCGAGCGGCGAGGCGCTCAACCCGGCCCATTTCCGGGCCCACCTGGAGCGGCGCTACCTGGGCTGACGGCCGCGGCCGACGCCCTGGGCTGGCGACCTCGGCAGCCTACCCGGGGCGACCCGCGCCCTGGCCGGGCCCGGACTCGAAGAAGGCGCTCGCGGCGGCCCATTCGCTGGCGCTCACCTCGGTCACCTGGACCCGGCTCTCGTCGTCCAGCGAACTGGGCAGGTAGGGCATGCGCGGCGGCGGTGGCGGAGGTGCTGGCTCGTCCAGGCGCAGGATGGTCGACTGCAGGCGCAGCTGCAGCGCGCGCAGCGGGCGGTCGTCCAGGTCCAGCGGCAGGGCGGCGAGCTGGGCACCCATGCGGCGCAGCGAGGGCAGCGGGATGCGTGCCAGCACCTCGGTGCCTTCGGCGTCCAGCGCGCGCTCCAGGGTCGCCAGGTGGGGCAGGGCCTCGCGCGCACCGGTCACGCGGTCCAGCAGCAGCTTGAGCGACAAGGCCATGGCACGGCCGGCCTTGCGCGCCGGGTCGGGGGGCGGGGCGGCGGAATCGGCGGCTGGGCGTGGTGGCATGGCGGGGCTGGCTGCGGGTGCCCCGAAGAGGGACGCCCATGGATCGGAGATCGGCCGCCGTTGCCCGAACTTGAGCCCCGAAGCTCGGCGGCCGCGGGCCGGTTCAGCGGGCGGCGAGCCTGGCTTGCAGCTCGTCGAGCACCCGGTGCAGACGCTGCAGCGCCCGCGTGCTGCGGCGCCCCGCCGCCTGCGGGTGCAACAGGCGGCGCTGCGCATCCTCCAGCACCGCGCCGTCCAGGGCCAGACCGTGGCGCGCGAGCTGGTGGTCCAGCGCGACCCGACGCTGCCGCAGTTCGGCGCGCGTGCGCTGGTAGGCGTGCTCGGCCAGCGCCCGCCGCTGGCGGTAGCCGAAGGTGTGGGCGAGGAACATCGCGGGGTCGCGGTGCTCGGGCTCGAAGAGCAGGATGTCGGTCCCCGGGTGGCTGTGGCGGTAGCTCTTGAGCCCCAGCTCCAGCCGCGAATGGATGAGCGAACGAAAGGTCTGCGACATCACCACCGGCAGGCCGCCTTCCACCAGCTGCGGGATCGCCGGTTCGCGGCTGCCGGGGACGCGCCGCTGCGCCGCCGCGCTGGCATCGAAAGGCACCAGCGGGTTCAGGCAGATCAGCAGGTCCAGCCCGAGGTCCAGCAGCACGCTGGCATGCAGGGTCTTCTTCAGGGCACCGTCCACATACCAGCGGTCTCCCACGGGCACCGGCGGGATGAGGCCGGGCAGGGCGGCGCTGGCGGCAGCGGCCAGCGAGATCGGAATTTCATCCCAGCCCGGCATGCCGAAGGGCGCGGCGTTGCCGCTGTCCAGGTCGGTGGCCACCAGCACCAGGCGGTGTGCCAGGCGGCGGAAGTCGTTGCTGCGCCCGGGCTGGCTGAGCACGCGGCGCAGCTGGGCCTCGATGGGCGCATGGCTGAACAGCCCGGTGGGCAGGGCGCGGCCCAGCCGCTCGGCGGCCGACAGCCACGACTGGCCGCCGACCAGCGCCTGCCAGCCCACCTGCAGGGCCAGCCCGGGCAGGGCGGCGGCGCGGCGGGCGAACTCGATGCCGGCCGGACGCAGGAAGGCCGACGGGTTGATGCGATCGCCCGTGGGGGCGTCGTCCTCGATGAAGGCGGCGCACAGCTGGCGCGGCGTCATCCCGTTGGCCAGTCCGGCGGCGACGAAGCCGCCGGCCGAGACGCCGACATAGCCGTCCAGGGCGCTGAAGTCGACGCCCGGCAGCGCCTCGGCCAGGGCGTTGAGGGCGCCGATCTCCCAGATCGCGCCCAGCGGTCCGCCGCCCGCCAGTGCCAGCCCGATGCGCGGGCCGGCGGCGCGCTCAGGCGGCCTTGGCGGACTTGCGCGGCGCACGCTTGGCGGCCGTGGCCTTCAGCGCCGGCTCGGTGGCGGCTGCAGGTCGGGCGGCGCTGCGCCGCTTCCTGGCGACCGCACCGTCTGCGGCTGCGGCGGCCCCGCCGGCGGCCCCGTCGGCGGCCACCTTCTTGCCGGCACCCGAGGCCTTGTTGAGCTTGGCGACCTGGGCGCTCAGGGTGTCGATGCGCTTGACCAGCGCGTCGATGTCCCTGGCGGTCGGCACGCCCAGCCGCGACAGCGCCTTGGAGGTGCGCTGCTCGAAGATGGCTTCCAGCTTGTCCCAGTTCTGGCCCGCCTTGGCGCTCACGCTGCCGGCCATCGCGCTCATGCGCCCGCTGACCTCGCCGAGCTTGTCCTCGGCCAGGCCCTGGGTCTTCTTCTGCAGGCCCACGCCTTCCTTGACCAGGGCCTCGAAGACCTTGCCGCCTTCTTCCTGCGCCTTCGCGAAGGCGCCCATGCCGGCGAGCCAGATCTGCTGTGCCGAGGCCTTGACCGAGGCCGCGAGTTGACCGTCCAGCAAGCCGGACGGTGCCGTCGCCTGCTTCTCGGAGATGCGTTTGAGCTTCTTGACCATGGGTGTTCCTCGGGTGATTCCGTCTTCGCAATGTAGGGCCGGGCGCTGGGGAGCGCAGCCTAGACGCCTAGGGTGCGCGCTCTACCCGTCGGCGCTGGTGGTGCCGGCATCGGCCGGCGGCTCGCGCACGAACTGCACCGCGCGCTGTGCGCGTTCGTTCACGCGCAGGCTGAAGACGTCGGGGCGCGCGTAGTGGCCGGTGACGTCGAAATCGAACTTGCCGCGTGCCACGTCGTCGAGGTCGAGGACGGCGGTCAGGATGGTCTCGCCGCTGCGGTCGGGGCCGGCGAGGATCTGGCCGAAGGGGTTCACGATCATGCTGCCGCCGCGCATCAGCACCTCGGTCGGCTGGTCGCTCAGGCGGTTGGCCATCGCCGGCGGGAAGTCGGCGCGCGTCAGGTACTGGCAGGCCGAAAGCACGAAGCAGCGGCCCTCCATCGCCACGTGCTGCATGGTGGCAGCCCAGGTGTCGCGGTCGTCGGCGGTCGGCGCGCAGTACAGCACCAGCTGCTTGTCGTACATCGCCGTGCGCAGCAGCGGCATGTAGTTCTCCCAGCAGATCACCGCCCCCATGCGGCCCCACGGGGTCTCGACGGTGCTCAGCGTGGAGCCGTCGCCGAAGCCCCAGCACAGGCGCTCGGCGGCGGTGGGCATGAGCTTGCGGTGCTTGCCCAGCAGGCTGCCGTCGGCGCCGAAGAACAGCGCCGTGCAGTACAGGGTGCCGCCATCGCGCTCGATGACGCCCATCGTCAGCGTCAGCCCGGCGGCGCGCGCGGCCGCACCGATGGCCGCTGTCTGCGGCCCCGGGACCTCGATCGCGCAGCGCCAGTAGGCCAGGAACTCGTCGCGCCCCTGCGGCGTGCGGCCGCCGATGTGGATGTTGAAGCTCGCCCCCTTGGGATAGCCGCCGATGAAGGCCTCGGGGAACACCGCCACCTGGGCGCCGCGCTCGGCGCACTGGCCGATGAGGGTGACCGCCTTTGCCACCGTGGCGGCGGTGTCGCCGCCCACCGGTGCCGCCTGCACCACCGCTGCCGTGACCGTGCTCATGTGCGCCTCCGTGCCGGGGTCGGGCCCTGTGGACGCAGTATCCCATCGCGTGGGCGCTGCGCCGGCTGCGGGAAAGCGCGATCCGGCGGCGCGCCGGCGCAGGCCCAGAATGCCCACCGTATCCAGCGGGAGGGAAGTCATGCGCTACTTCGTCACCGGTGCCAGCGGTTTCATCGGCCGGCGTCTGGTCAAGGCCTTGCTCGCGCGCCGCGGCGCCACGGTCTACTTTCTGCTGCGGCCGGGCAGCGAGGACAAGGCAGCGGGGCTGCTGCGCGAGTGGGGGGTGAGCAAGGCGCGCGCGATCGCCGTCAGCGGCGACCTGACCGCCAGCCGGCTCGGCGTGGCGGCCGGCGAGATCAAGGCCTTGAAGGGCAAGATCGACGCGGTCTACCACCTGGCGGCGGTGTACGACCTCGCCGCCGACGAGGAAAGCCAGATCCGCACCAACGTCGACGGCACGCGCCATCTGGTCGAGTTCGCGCATGCGGTCGAGGCCGGGCACGTGCACCACGTCAGCAGCATCGCCGCCGCCGGCCTGTACGAGGGCGTGTTCCGGGAGGACATGTTCGAGGAGGCCGAGGGCCTGGATCACCCCTACTTCGCCACCAAGCACGCCAGCGAGCGGGTGATGCGCAGCGAGTGCAAGCGGCCCTGGACGGTCTATCGGCCGGCGATGGTGGTGGGCGATTCGCGCAGCGGCGAGATGGACAAGATCGACGGCCCCTACTACTTCTTCAAGCTCATCCAGCGCATGCGCCAGATCCTGCCGCCGTGGTTCCCGGCCGTGGGCCTGGAGGGCGGGCGGGTGAACATCGTGCCGGTGGACTTCGTGGTCCGGGCGCTGGTGCACATCAGCCACGCCAAGGTCGAGCTCGCCGGCCGCTGCTTTCATCTCGTCGACCCGCAGGGCTACCGTGTCGGCGACGTGCTGGACATCTTCAGCCGCGCCGCCCACGCGCCCAAGCTGAACGTGTTCGTGAACGCGGCGCTGCTGGGCTTCATTCCATCCAGCATCAAGAAGGGCCTGATGATGCTGGCGCCGGTGCGCCGCATCCGCAACGCGGTGATGAAGGACCTGGGCCTGCCCGACGAGATCCTGAGCTTCGTCAACTACCCGACCCGTTTCGACTGCCGGGAGGCCAGCGCGCTGCTCAAGGGCAGCGGCATCGAGTGCCCCCGGCTGGAGGACTACGCGTGGCGGCTGTGGGATTACTGGGAGCGCCACCTCGACCCCGATCTGTTCATCGACCGCAGCCTGGAGGGGGCGGTGGCGGGACGGGTGGTGCTGATCACCGGCGGCTCCTCGGGCATCGGGCTGGCGGCGGCGATGATGTTTGCCAAGGCCGGCGCGGTGACCCTCATCTGCGCGCGCGGCGAAGACAAGCTCGCGCAGGCGCTGGCCGAGATCCGTGCCCACGCCGGCAGCGGCGCGCGCGTGCACAGCTACAGCGTGGACATCTCCAGCGAGGCCGATTGCGCCGCCTTCGTGCGTACCCTGCAGGCCGAGCACGGCGCGGTGGACTTTCTGATCAACAACGCCGGGCGCAGCATCCGGCGCGCCATCGAGTCCAGCTACGACCGCATGCACGACTACCAGCGCACCATGGAGCTGAACTACTTCGGCTGCCTGCGCGTGACCATGGGCCTGCTGCCCGCCATGGTGGCCAAGGGCGGCGGCCACGTCGTCAACATCAGCTCGATCGGGGTGCTGACCAACGCACCGCGCTTCTCCGCCTATGTCGCGAGCAAGGCCGCGCTGGACGCCTGGACGCGCTGCGCCGCCAGCGAGTACGCCGACCAGGGCATCACCTTCACCACGATCAACATGCCGCTGGTGCGCACGCCCATGATCGCGCCGACCCAGATCTACAACAACGTGCCCACCCTCAGCCCGCAGGAGGCGGCGGCGATGGTGGCCCAGGCCTGCATCGCCAAGCCGGTGCGCATCGCGACCCGGCTCGGGGTGGCCGGCGAGCTGCTGCACGCCGCGGCGCCGCGCATCGCCCAGATCGTCATGAACACCAGCTTCCGCATGTTCCCCGACAGCGAGGCCGCCGCAGGCGCCAAGGGCGAAAAGGGCGAAAAGGGCGAAAAGGGCGACAAGCCCAGGCTGTCCGCCGAGGCCAAGGCCATGCAGCAGATGATGCGCGGCATCCACTTCTGACTCGCGGCGGTCGCGGTCTCGTGCGGTCTCGTGCGGCCGCACGCGGGCGCGCGTTCGCTCGCGCAGGCGCAGGCGCAGGCGCAGGCGCAGGCGCAGGCGCAGGCGCAGGCGCAGGCGCAGGCGCAGGCGCAGGCGCACGGGCCTGCCGGCACGGTACGCGCCAGGAACCGGGCTGCAGCCGGCGCGCAGAGGGCTACTTCGCGAGCCGGGTGACGGTGTACTGGCCGTCGACCTTGTCGATCTCGACGCGCACCTTGTCGCCCACCTTCAGCCCGTCGAGCATGGCGCGGTCGGCGATCCGGTAGCTCATCGTCATCGGCGGCATGTCGAGTTTGCGCACCTCGCCCGCCTTGAGCGTGACCCGGCCCTGTGCGGCGTCGATCTTGCGCACCTCGGCCTGCACGTCCTGCGCCCGTGCGCCGCCGGCCAGCAAGCTGCCGGCCAGCGCCAGGGCGACGAAATACGGCGTCGGTCTCACGGCCTGTCCTCCAGTTGCAAGGCGCGGGAGCCGAGTATCGCCGCCTTGGCGGCTCGAACAGCGGCAGCGGGTTTCTACAATGAGATGCTGACACCAAGCACTCCCTGCACCCCGCACAGGCAAGCCCATGACGAGCACCCACGAGCAGACGCTGGATCACATCACCCCGCGCGAGCAGGCCGAGATCCTGGCCCAGGCGCTGCCCTACATCCGGCGCTTCCACGGCAAGACGCTGGTCATCAAGTACGGCGGCAACGCCATGACCGACCCCGCGCTGCAGCAGGATTTCGCCGAGGACGTGGTGCTGCTCAAGCTGGTGGGCATGAACCCCATCGTCGTCCACGGCGGCGGGCCGCAGATCGACGAGGCGCTGGCGCGGGTGGGCAAGAAGGGCCAGTTCGTCCAGGGCATGCGGGTGACGGATGCGGAGACGATGGAGGTCGTCGAGTGGGTGCTCGCCGGCCAGGTGCAGCAGGACATCGTCGGCCTCATCAACGCTGCCGGCGGCAAGGCGGTGGGGCTGACCGGACGCGACGGCGGCCTGATCCGGGCGCGCAAGCTGAAGATGACCGACAAGGACGACCCGAGCGTGGAGCACGACGTCGGCCAGGTCGGCGAGATCGTCGGCATCGACCCCGGCGTCGTGCAGGCGCTGCAGGACGACCAGTTCATCCCCGTCATCAGCCCCCTGGGCTACGGCGAGCACAACGAGAGCTACAACATCAACGCCGACATGGTGGCGAGCAAGCTCGCCACCGTGCTGAAGGCCGAGAAGCTGCTGCTGCTGACCAACATCCGAGGCGTGCTGGACAAGCAGGGCGAGCTGCTCACCGAGTTGAGCGCGCGCGACATCGACGGCCTGATCGCCGACGGCACGATCAGCGGCGGCATGCTGCCCAAGATCGCGGGCGCGATCGACGCTGCCAAGAGCGGCGTGCACGCGGTGCACATCGTCGACGGCCGGGTGCCGCACGCGATGCTGCTGGAAGTGCTCAGCGACCGCGCCTACGGCACCATGATCCGCTCCCATTGATGGTGCGGATGCGCCCGCGGGTCTGGCTGTTCGACCTCGACAACACGCTGCACGACGCCTCGGCGGCCGCCTTTGCCGAGGTCAACCGCGGCATGACCGACTACATCGTCGATCACCTGGGGGTGGACGAGGCGGGCGCCGATGCCCTGCGCCGCAGCTACTGGCAGCGCTACGGCGCCACGCTGCTCGGGCTGGTGCGCCACCACGGCGTGGTCGCCAGCCACTTCCTGAAGCAGACGCACCGGCTGCCGGGGCTGGAGCAGCGCGTGCAAGGCCATGTGCAGGATTTCGCAGCGCTGGCACGGTTGCCGGGCCGGCGCTACGTGCTCACCAACGCGCCGCGTGACTACGCCATGCGCGTCATCCGGACACTGGGCGTCGCCCACTTGTTCGACGGCGTGCTGACCATAGAAGACATGCGGATGTTCGGCCACTGGCGACCCAAACCCGACCGACGCATGCTGCGCCGCCTGCTGGCGCGGCTGCGCGTGGCGCCGACGCAGGCGGTGCTGGTCGAGGACACGCTGGAGCATCAGAGGGCGGCGCGCGCGCTGGGAATGCGCACGGTGTGGATGCAGCGCTTCACGCGCCGCGCCGGCTGGGGCCAGGCGGCGGCCACGCGCGTGGCGCGCCGGCCGGCCTATGTGGACCGTCGCATCACGCGCCTGATCCAGTTGATCCGCGGCTGAGTGGACCCATCCCGCAGCTTGTCCGGCGGTCCCGGGCAGCCTTCCCCCGAGACTCGGTGTTTCCCAGCGCCGGTGGCCGGTGGCCCATGTGCCAGAATGTTTTTTCGACCTGCTTGAGAACGCCGGCCAGTTCACCATGTCCGACCCCCTGATCGAACCCGCCACCGAAGCGGGCACGGTGTCACCGGCGACGTCCGCAGCCGTGGAGCCGGCGCGCAAGCGTCCGCGCCCCGGCGAGCGCCGGATCCAGATCCTGCAGACCCTGGCCGCGATGCTCGAGCAGCCGGGGGCCGAGCGCATCACCACCGCCGCCCTGGCCTCGCGCCTGGGCGTCAGCGAGGCGGCGCTGTACCGCCACTTCGCCAGCAAGGCGCAGATGTTCGAGGGCCTGATCGAGTTCATCGAGAGCAGCGTCTTCACCCTCGTCAACCAGATCGCCGAGCGCGAGCGCGACGGTGCTGCGCAGGCGCGGCGCATCGTCGCCGTGCTGCTGCACTTCGGCGAGAAGAACCCCGGCATGACGCGCGTCATGGTCGGCGACGCCCTGGTGTTCGAGCACGAACGGCTGGGGGCACGCATGAACCAGTTCTTCGACCGCCTGGAGTCGCAGCTGCGCCAGTGCCTGCGCCAGGCCGCGCAGCTCGATGGCTCCAGCACGCCGACGGTGGACGCGAATGCCCTGGCCGCCGCCCTCACCGCGCTCGCGGTGGGCCGGCTGCACCGCTACGCGCGCTCCGGCTTCAAGCGCCTGCCCACCGAGCAGCTGGAGCCGGCGCTGGTGCGCCTGACCGGCTGAGAGCGCCTCGAACCTGCTGCCCCGAGGCACCGTCCGGTCGCGCAGCGCCTGTGGCCCATGGCGGTTCACGTTCCCCATGAACGGGTGTGGCGTGCCGAGCCCGCATCGCATAGTGTGTGGCTGCCGTCGGGATGAGGCGGCGTTCTGACAGGGAGGTGACGATGCCCAGGTTCATCACGGTTCGAATCGCGGCCTGTGCCTTGGCCGTCTGCGCGCTGGCACAGGTGCCAGCCATGGCGCTGCCCGCAGTCCAGGTCCGCTACGAATTCACGGCCTTGTCGTCGTTCGATTTCTCGGGCGAGATGTTCAGTGGCGGGTTCGTGGCCCTGAGCGACGGCTTCGTCACCAGCAACACCACCTTCGCGCTCCCCGATCTGCTGTCCTGTCATGTGGTGGCGACGCCCGCGGCTCCCGCGAGCTGCCGCGACCAGGACTTCCTGTTTGGCATCGTTCCCGAGTGGGTGACGGTGTCCTTCGGCGTTTCCACCGCCGCCAATCCCGGTACGGGCATCTACTATTACTTTGACGGCGACGCCTTCTCGACGCCAGGCGTGCATCACAGCGTCGTCTTCGGGACCGACCAGGCCGGCATCCTGAGCGTGACGGCGGTGCCCGAGCCCGCCAGCTACGCGCTGATGGCGCTGGGCCTGGCCGGTGTCGGCGCCTGGGTGCGTCGGCGTCGCGGCGGCCAGACCTGAGCGCCCCCAGGGCCGAGCTGCGCCCAGCCCCCAACGCCTGGGCAAGCATGCCCAGGCGCTTCGGCAGGCGTAGAAATCCGCGCAGGCGGATCTCTGCGTCCGGCGCCTCAGCTCCGCAGGGGTCAAGGACACTCGGGACGGCCCGGCGTTCCCTTGTGAGCGCCCCCAGGACCGGGCTGCGCCCAGCCCGCCCCCCGCGGGGGTCAAGGAAACTTGGGACGGCCCGACGTTTCCTTGTGAGCTGCGCGATCCCTGAAGCAAGGCCCTGACCGCCTGCCCGGCCGGGTGTGGATGCCCGGGCGGCGGCTCTGCCGCCCTCGCTTCTGGCCCTCTACACTGCGGCGGATGAATGAGTCCGTCCAAGCCTTGCTGCTGCGCGCTGAGCGGCTGCTGGCGCGCCTGGAGGCCGTGCTGCCGCGGCCGCTTCAGGCACCCGACTGGAATGCTTCAGTGGCGTTCCGCTACCGCCGCCGCGCCGGCAGCTGCGTGCTCGAGCCGGTGCGCCAGCTCTCCGCGATCCGCCTCGCGGAGCTGCTCGAGGTCGAACCGCAGAAGCAGCGCCTGCTGCGCAACACGGCCCAGTTCGTCGCCGGCCGGCCGGCCAACAACGTGCTGCTCACGGGGGCGCGCGGCACCGGCAAGAGCAGCCTGATCAAGGCCTGCCTGAACGAGTTCGCGCCGCAAGGCCTGCGCCTGATCGAGGTCGACAAGGCCGACCTGGTGGACCTGCCCGACCTCGCCGATCTGGTCGCCGACAGGCCCGAGCGCTTCGTCGTCTTCTGCGACGACCTCAGCTTCGACGAGGGCGAGCCCGGCTACAAGGCGCTCAAGTCCATGCTCGACGGCAGCGTTGCCGCCAGCAGCGAACGGCTGCTGATCTACGCCACCAGCAACCGCCGCCACCTGCTGCCCGAGTACATGAAGGACAACCTGTCCTACACCCACACCGAGGACGGCGAGGTGCACCCGGGCGAGGTCATCGAGGAGAAGATCTCGCTGTCCGAGCGCTTCGGCCTGTGGATCAGCTTCTACCCTTTCACTCAGGGCGAGTACCTGGCCATCGTCGCCCAGTGGCTGCGCCACTTCGGCGTCGCCGAGGCGCGCATCGCGGCGGCGCAGCCGCTGTCGCTGGTCTGGGCGCTGGAGCGCGGCTCGCGTTCCGGGCGCGTGGCCTGGCAGTTCGCGCGCGATTTCGCGGGGCACGATGAAGCCTGAGCGACAAGCGGTGGACGTCGCGGTCGGCGTCCTGTTCGACGCCGAGGGCCGCTTCCTGATGACGTCGCGCCCGGCGGGCAAGGTCTGCGCCGGGCAGTGGGAATTCCCGGGCGGCAAGCTCGAACCCGGCGAGACCGTAGTGCAGGCGCTGCGGCGCGAGCTGCACGAGGAGCTCGGGATCACGATCGCCGACCCCCGGCCGTGGAAGGTCGAGGTGGTCGACTACCCGCATGCCCGCGTGCGGCTGCATTTTTGCAAGGTGCATGCCTGGCAGGGCGGCCTGCAGATGCGCGAGGGCCAGGCCATGGCCTGGCAGACCTTGCCGGTGCAGGTGGCGCCGGTGCTGCGCGGCACCCTGCCGGTGCTGGCATGGCTGGAGGCCGAGCGGGGCCAGACCCGCCCTGCAGCCGGCAGCGGCATGGCGGCGGACTAGACTGGCGCATGGATGAAAACCTGCTCGATGCGGTGCGCTGGAACGCCGACGGCCTGGTGCCCGTGATCGCCCAGGAGCGCGCCAGCAAGGACGTGCTGATGGTGGCCTGGATGAACCGCGAGGCGCTGGCGCTGACCGCCAGCGGCGGGCAGGCGGTGTACTGGAGCCGCTCGCGCCAGCGCCTGTGGCACAAGGGCGAGGAGTCCGGCCACGTGCAGCAGGTGCACGAGATCCGGATCGACTGCGACGCCGACGTCGTCCTGCTGCAGGTGACGCAGCTCGGGCACGAGCCCGGCATCGCCTGCCACACCGGACGCCACAGCTGCTTCTTCCGGGTCTGGAAGAATGGCCAGTGGCAGCCGGTCGACCCGGTGCTGAAGGATCCGCGGAGCATTTACGAGTGAGCAGCAACGACACCCTGGGCCGGCTGGCCGACGTCATCGAATCGCGCCGCGGCGCCGACCCTGACCAGAGCTATGTCGCGCGCCTGTTCCACAAGGGGCAGGACGCGATGCTCAAGAAGGTCGGCGAGGAGGCCACCGAGGTCGTGATGGCGGCCAAGGATGGCGAGCCGGCAAAGCTGGTCGGCGAGGTCGCCGACCTCTGGTTCCACACCCTGATCGTGCTCGCGGCGCACGGCCTGCGGCCGGCCGACGTGCTGGCCGAGCTGCAGCGGCGCGAGGGCTTGTCGGGGCTGGAGGAGTTCGCGCTGCGCAAGGCGCGCGCGCGCGAGCAAGGACAGGTTTGACGAGGACAGCGATGGCAAGCGACCCGGACTGCATCTTCTGCAAGATCGTCGGCGGCCAGATCCCGGCCCGCAAGGTGCACGAGGACGATGAACTTCTGGCCTTCCACGACATCAACCCCTGGGCGCCGGTGCACGTGCTCATCATCCCCAGGCGGCATGTCGCGACCCTGTACGACACCACGCCCGAGGACGCGCCCCTGCTCGGCCGCATGCTGGCGCTGGCGCCGCGGCTGATGCGCCAGCTCGGGGTGGAGGACGGATTCCGCACCGTCGTCAACACCGGTGCGAACGGCGGGCAGGAAGTCTTCCACCTGCACATGCACGCCTTCGGCGGGCCGCGGCCGTGGAAGCGCGGGTGAGTCCCGATGCCGGGCCTCACCTAGAATTCGCGGTTGCTTTCGGGAGACAGACATGGGTTCATTCAGCATCTGGCACTGGCTGATCGTGCTGCTGGTCGTGGTGTTGATCTTCGGCACGAAGAAGCTGAAGAACATCGGTTCCGACCTCGGATCCGCGGTGAAGGGCTTCAAGGACGGCGTCAAGGGCGCCGGCGAGGTGGCCGACGAGCAGGCCGGCGCCCCGGCGGCGCAGGTGACGGCGTCCAAGCGTGCCGACGCCGACACGGTCGACGTCGAAGCCAAGACGCGCTCCTGAATCGCCAGGACACCGGTTCCAGCCTGATCGCGCGGCGATGATCGACTTCGGTTTCGACAAGCTGGCCCTGATCGGGGCGGTGGCCTTGATCGTCATCGGGCCCGAGAAGCTGCCGCGCGTGGCGCGCACCATGGGTCATCTGTTCGGCAAGGCGCAGCGCTACGTCGCCGAGGTGAAGGCCGAGGTCAACCGTTCCATCGAGCTTGACGAGCTGAAGAAGGTGAAGACCCAGTTCGAGGACGCGGCGCGCGACGTCCAGCACAGCGTCGAGCAGAACGTGCGCGACGCCAACCAGGCGCTGCAAGGACTGGAGGACGACTGGCGCGGTGCGACGGATGCCGGCGGCGGCAGCGCCGACGCCAGCCCGGCCTGGGAGCCGCTGCGCACGCCCGCCTACCGGCCGCCGCGCAAGAACTGGCGCCTCAAGCGCGGCGCCCTGCCGCAGTGGTACAAGCAGCGCCACGGCGTGCGCAGCAAGGCGCAGTCGGGCGCGGCGCGGGTGGCGCGCTTTCGCCCGCCCGGTCTGCGCGGATGAGCAAGCCCGACCCCGAAGACGAACTGGCGGGCACCGAAGCGCCCTTCGTCTCCCACCTGATCGAGCTGCGCGACCGGATGATCCGGGCGCTGATCGCGGTCGGCATCGTGTTCGGCGCCCTCATGCTCTGGCCGGGCGCGGGGGCGCTGTACGACCTGCTGGCGGCGCCGCTGGTCAAGCACCTGCCGCAGGGCGCGACGCTGATCGCCACCAACGTCATCACCCCCTTTCTGGTGCCGTTGAAGATCGCGCTCATGGCGGCCTTCCTGATCGCGCTGCCCTATGTGCTGTACCAGGTCTGGGCTTTCGTGGCGCCGGGGCTGTACTCGCACGAGAAGAAGATGGTGCTGCCGCTGGTGATCTCCAGCACCATCCTGTTCCTGGTCGGGGTGGCCTTCGTCTACTTCGTCGTCATCCCGGGGCTGGCCGGCTTCATCCAGAAGGTGGCGCCGGCGAGCATCACGGCCGCGCCTGACGTCGAGGAGTACTTCGGCTTCGTGCTCACCCTGTTCCTCGTCTTCGGCATCGCCTTCGAGGTGCCGATCGCGGTCATCGTGCTGGTGCGCATCGGGGTCGTCACGGTCGAGCAGCTGCGCAAGGTGCGCGGCTACTTCATCGTCGGCAGCTTCGTCGCCGCCGCCGTCGTCACGCCGCCGGACGTGATCTCGCAGCTTGCGCTCGCGATCCCGATGTGCCTGCTCTACGAGGCCGGCATCCTCGCCGCCGCCATGTTCGCCAAGCAGGGCAAGACGGCCGAGGAAGCCTAGCCGGGTGGATTCGGCGCGCACGGGGCGAGCACGGCGACTGCCTGCAAGATTCGACGCCGGGAACACCCATGGTTGACCGCGACACGCTGGACGCCAGGCTGCAGGAGCTGCTGCAGCCGGCGGCGTTCAAGGACTACGGGCCGAACGGTCTGCAGGTCGAGGGGCGGCGCGAGCTGCGCCACCTGGTCAGCGGCGTCACCGCCAGCCTGGCCCTCATCGAGGCCGCGGTCGCCGATGGGGCCGACGCCATCCTGGTCCACCACGGCCTGTTCTGGCGCGGCCACGACGGCTGCCTGAGCGGCTGGCTGCGCCAGCGCGTGGCGCGCCTGCTGGCGCACGACATCAACCTCTTCGCCTACCACCTGCCGCTGGACGCGCACCCCGAGCTCGGCAACAACGCCCAGCTCGGGCTGCGCCTGGGCCTGCGCGCCGACGCCCGCTTCGGCGAGCAGCAGCTCGGTTTCATCGGTCCGGCGGCGGACGCGGGGCTGGCGGACTTCGTGGCACGCATCGAGGCTGCGCTGCAGCGCGCGCCGCTGGTGCTGGCCGGCGACGGCCGGCCGCTGCGGCGCGTGGCCTGGTGCAGCGGCGGTGCGCAGGGATTCTTCGAGGCCGCGATCGCCGCCGGTGCCGACGCCTTCCTCACCGGCGAGATCTCGGAGCCGCAGGCGCACCTCGCGCGCGAAACCGGGGTTGCCTTCCTCGCCTGCGGCCACCACGCGACCGAGCGCTACGGTGCGCCCGCGGTGGCGGCGCAGCTGGCGCGCGAGCTCGGGCTGAGCCATCGCTTCATCGAGATCGAGAACCCGGGATGAATCAGGCCCCAGTCCGCGTCGACGACACCGGCGCCCCGCCGCTGCTCGTGACCATGGGTGACGCCGCCGGCATCGGCCCGGAAATCATCGCCCGCGCTGCACTTTCGGGCGAGCTGCGCGATGCGGTGCTGGTCGGTGACCCGGCTGTGCTGCGGCGCGCCGCCGCACTGTGCGGCGGCGTCGGCCCGCTGGCGGTCCTGGACACGCCGCTGGACCTGGCGCCGCCCGGGGCCTTGCGCATCGTCCGCCCGGCGGCGCTGCCAACGGGGCTGGATGCCCTGCCCTGGGGACGGGTGAGCGCGCAGGCCGGGCGCGCCGCCGCGGTCTGCATCGAGGCCGCAGTGGCCGCGCTGCAGGCCGGCCAGGGGCGGGCGCTGGTGACCGCGCCGCTGCACAAGGAGGCACTGGCCGCGGCCGGCGTGCCCTACCCGGGCCACACCGAGATGCTGCAGGCGCTGGCTGCGCGGCCCGGTGCGGCGCCGCCTGCGGTGCGCATGATGCTGGCCAACCCCGAGCTGCGGGTGGTGCTGGCGACCATCCACCTCGCCTTGCGCAACGCGATCGCGGCGCTGGACTTCGACGCCGTGCGCTCGACGATAGGCATCGCGCACGCGGCCGCCCGCGGCTGGGGCCTGCAGGCGCCGCGGATCGCGGTTGCGGGGCTGAACCCGCACGCCGGCGAGGGCGGCCTGTTCGGCGATGAGGAGATCCGTTTCATCGCCCCCGCAGTGCAGGCGGCGCGCGCCGACGGCATCGACGCCAGCGGCCCCTGGGCGCCGGACACCGTGTTCATGCGCGCGCGCCGCGGCGAGTTCGACCTCGTGGTGGCGATGACGCACGACCACGGGCTGATTCCGGTCAAGTACCTGGGGGTGGAGGAGGGCGTGAACGTGACCCTGGGCCTGCCCTTCGTGCGCACCAGCCCGGACCACGGCACCGCGTTCGACATCGCCGGCCAGGGCCGCGCCGACCCGGCGAGCCTGATCGCCGCGCTGCGCATGGCGCGCGCGCTGGCTGGCGCTTGAGGGTGGCCGAGCAGGCCTGAGCAGGCCTGAGCGGGCCCGGCTGACGCAGTCCGCAGTCCGCAGCCCGCCGCTCAGGCGCTCGCGCCGACCCCGGCGAGCTGGCGCCGCGCGCGTGCGGTGGCGCGTTCCAGCAGGTAGGCGCTCTCGAAGGCGCGGAAACGCTTGCCCTCGCACAGGCGCGCGAGCATGCGGTGGGTGAGCGAGATCGTCTGCTTGTGGCGCTGGCCGTGGGTGAAGACGAAGAAGGTGCGGCCCGGGCTGACGTGGGTGAGCTTGACCTTCTGCCAACCGCCGTCCACGTGCATCTGGTAGGCGTAGCCGAGCTCCACGTGCTCGACCAGCGACTTGCCCAGCATGGGCTCGGGCGGCTCGGGCTCGGGCAGGCCGGCGATGCGCAGGTCCTGTTCGGCCACCGGCGCTTCGCCGCTGAGGTCTATGTCCACCGGCGCGCGCCAGTCGATTCGGCTGTCGTCGACGAGGCCGACCTGGCGCGCCTCTTCCGGCGTGAAGCGCGGCTCGTCGATCGCGTCGTGCAGCACCGGAAGCGCGGCGCTGGCCGGCGGCAGTTCCTCCCGGCGCGGCATCGGTGACTGGAAGGCGCTGTCGACCTGGCGCGCCAGCAGGTTCCAGTCCAGCGTGGACAGTGCCTGCGGTGCCTTCAGCGACTCGGCGTGCGCGGGCAGCAGCAGGCCGAAGAAGGCCTTGCGTTCGGGCTCCGGCCAGGCCACCAGGTCCATGCCTTCGTTCAGGCCCTGCATCAGGCGCGGCAGGGTGGCGAGGAAGTCCTTGCGCTGGGCCGGCGTGCCCTTGGGCTGCACGCTCATGTAGAGATCGCGCGCCACCGCGCGCAGCTGCGCGACGCGCTCGCCGTCGGCGCCGTGCTTGAGCGCGGCCTGCACCAGCACCCGGCTCCAGACGTCGGTCAGGAAGGCGCGCACGAAGTCGTGCCCGCTCAGGTTCTTGAGTTCTCCCGCGAGCTGGTCGGCGTAGCGCCGGCCCAGGCGCAGCGCCGCTTCCTTGTCGGCCAGCACGGCCGTCGGGTCACCGCCGCGGGTGTCCGCTTCACTGCGTTCCTGCTCGTCGACGAAGTGCTCGAGCTCGCCCAGCTTCTGTTCGTAGACGTCGATCTGGTCGAAGTCGCCGTCGACGATGTCGTCGATGAGCGCCTTCACGTGGGCCAGGAAGCGCTGCGCGGCGTCGTCGCCGAAGTCGTCGAAAGCCGCACCCAGCGAGGCGACGCGGTTGACGAAGCGGCGCACCGGGTGCTTGCGCGAGGAGAAGAAGCTGGGGTCTCCGAGCGCCGCGCGCAGCATGGGCAGCTGCAGCCTGGCGATCTGGCGCGCCATCTGCGGCGGCACCTTGGGGTCGGCCAGGATCTGGTCGAACAAGGTGCCGATGATGTCGATGACGAGATGGTCGAGATTGCCGCGCGCGGCGCGCCGCAGCTCGTCGCGGTGGGCGTGTATCAGGTTCGCCGGCACCGAGCCGCCGCCTTCGTCGCTCCAGCCGCTGCCGGCGTGCGGGCCACTCGGCTCCACGTGCGCAAGCTGGCGGATCAGCGACATCATCTGCGGATCGACGTAGCCGAAGCTGGCGCCGCCGGAGCCGCCCGGGCGTGCGCCGCGGCCGCCGGTGCTCGGGCCGTGCCGGCTCGCGCTGTAGCCGCTGCCCGGCGCCCAGCCACTGCGCGACGCAGCACTGCCCGCGAAGTCGCGCCCGCTGTCGCCGCTGTCGTGCAGCGAGTCGTAGCCCGAGGCGTGGCGGCTGTGCTGGGCGCGCGCGCGCACGCTCAAGCCGGCCGGCTGCACGCCGGCGTTGCGCAGGTCGGCGATGATGGCGGCGTAGGTGGCGCGCATTTCGAGCGCCAGCACGCGACCGAGCTCGCTTTGCAGCAGCTGGCGCACGTCCTCGCGCTCGCTCACCGCCTCCAGGCCCTTGAGCAGCGCCAGGCCCACGGTCTCGGGCCGCAGCGGGTTGCGCTCCGCGGTCGGTCCGAGCAGCGAGCCGATGTAGCCCTCGAGCTCGCGCAGCTCCCACTCGCAGGCGTGCTGCACCTCCATGCCGAAGCGGTCGGCAGAGATCTTGCGTTCGACCTCGCGGTCGTCCACCAGGGCGAGCGTGTCCCAGTCGGTGGCCGCACCGCTGCGCGAGGCGGGCGCGCTGTCGCGCCGCAAGCGCTCGTCCAGGCACTCGCCGAAGGCGAGCACGAACATCGCCGACTTGCGGCTGAGCTCGAACTGCGAACCCAGCAGCGAATCGCGCTGGTGCACGCTGCCGGCGGCGAGCGCAGCCAGCCCCAGGCTCTCGACCGTGCGGTCGGCCGACGCCCGCGCCGCCTGCTTCAGTCGCTGGGCAGCGGCTTCGAGCAGGGCGTGCAGGCGGTGGATGGGCAGGCGGTTCATGGGGCGGACAGGCGCGGGTGACAGTATGCGACTTCGCCCGCCCCGGCGAAGGCGCGGGAAGCGGCGCTCAAGCCCGCTTGTTCAGTGCATCGCGTATCTCGCGCAGCAAGAGCACGTCTTCGGGTGTCGGCGCCGCGGGCGCAGGTGGCTCGGCCGGCGCCTCGCGCTTGAGGCGGTTGATCTGCTTGACCATGACGAAGATGATGAAAGCCAGGATCAGGAAGTTCAGCGCCACCGTGATGAAGCTGCCGTAGGCGAACACCGCGCCGGCCTTCTTCGCCTCCGCCAGCACGGTCTCGGTCTGGCCGGCCAGGGGAATGAAGTAGTTGCTGAAGTCCAGGCCGCCGAAGATCTTGCTGACCACCGGCATGATGAGGTCGTCGACCAGCGAGCTGACGATCTTGCCGAAGGCGCCGCCGATGATGACGCCCACGGCCAGGTCGACGACGCTGCCCTTGCTGGCGAACTCCTTGAACTCGGTCATGAACCCCATGCGAAACCTCCCTGTGATGGCGGACTGCTCGGGTCGAGCGCGGCGATTGTGCCTGCCGGGGCGCCCAATTGCGCTGGGCTAGAATCCCGGGTTGACCGGAACGCCAATGTTCCCCCTGCTCCTTCGAGGATAAGCATGAGCGACGCTGCCATCGACCGCAGCCGACGGACCTGGATCGCGATCACCTGCGGCGCCGGCGCCGCAGGCGGCGTGGCCACCGCGGTGCCTTTCGTCAGCACCTTCACCCCGTCGGAGCGTGCCAAAGCCGCCGGTGCGCCGGTGCGGGTGGACATCGGCGCGCTGCAGCCGGGCGAGAAGATGACGGTGGAGTGGCGCGGCAAGCCGGTGTGGATCCTGCGTCGCACGCAGGAGATGCTGGCCACGCTGAAGACGACCGACGCCGAGGTCGCCGACCCCAACTCGGACCGCAAGCAGTACCCGACGCCCGAGTACGCGAAGAACGAGTGGCGCTCCATCAAGCCCGAGTACCTGGTGGTGGTGGGAATCTGCTCGCACCTGGGCTGCTCGCCGACCGACAAGCTGCAGCCCGGCGCCCAGCCCTCGCTGCCCGACAACTGGGAGGGCGGCTTCCTCTGCCCCTGCCACGGCTCGACCTTCGACCTTGCCGGCCGCGTGTTCAAGAACAAGCCGGCGCCGGACAACCTCGAGGTTCCGCCCTACATGTACCTGTCCGACACCACGCTGTTGATCGGCGAGGACAAGCAGGCCTGACCCGGCGCACGGACCCAGAGGACGACATGGCTGAATTCAAGGAAGCGCCGCAAGGCGCGTCGCTGGTCGAGAAGACCACGGTCTGGTTTGAGAACCGCTTCCCGACCGCGTTTGCCGAGTACAAGAAGCATCTGTCGGAGTACTACGCACCGAAGAACTTCAACTGGTGGTACTTCTTCGGTTCGCTGGCGCTGCTGGTGCTGGTGATCCAGATCGTCACCGGCATCTTCCTGGTCATGCATTACAAGCCCGACGCGACGCTCGCCTTCGCGTCGGTCGAGTACATCATGCGCGACGTGCCCTGGGGCTGGCTGGTGCGCTACATGCACTCCACCGGGGCGAGTGCCTTCTTCATCGTCGTCTACCTGCACATGTTCCGCGGGCTGCTCTACGGCAGCTACCGCAAGCCGCGCGAGCTGGTCTGGATCTTCGGCTGCCTGATCTTCCTGGTCCTGATGGGCGAGGCCTTCTTCGGCTACCTGCTGCCCTGGGGCCAGATGAGCTACTGGGGTGCGCAGGTGATCGTGAACCTGTTCGCCGCCGTGCCCTTCGTCGGCCCCGACCTGGCGCTGCTGATACGCGGCGACTACGTGGTCAGCGACGCGACCCTGAACCGCTTCTTCAGCTTCCACGTCATCGCGCTGCCGCTGGTGCTGCTGGGCCTGGTGGTGGCGCACCTGCTGGCGCTGCACGACGTCGGCTCCAACAACCCGGACGGGATCGAGATCAAGGCCAAGAAGGACGCCAACGGGCGTCCGCTGGACGGCATCCCCTTCCACCCCTACTACACGGTGCACGACATCGTCGGCGTCTCGGTGTTCCTGTTCGTGTTCAGCGCGATCATGTTCTTCGCGCCCGAGATGGGCGGCTACTTCCTCGAGTACAACAACTTCATCCCCGCCGACCCGCTGAAGACGCCGGCCCACATCGCCCCGGTCTGGTACTTCACGCCCTACTACTCGATGCTGCGCGCGACCACCGACCCCATGGTCAACGTGTTCGTCGCCATCGTCGCCCTGGGCACCGTGGGCGCCTTGCTGAAGGTGCGCGCCAGCGCCATGGTCAAGGGCGGCATCGTCGTCGCCGGCCTGGTCGCGATTGCACTGCTCAAGACCTTCGACGCCAAGTTCTGGGGCGTGGTCGTGATGGGCGGCGCGGTCGTCATCATGTTCTTCCTGCCCTGGCTGGACTACAGCCCGGTGAAGTCGATCCGCTACCGTCCGGGCTGGCACAAGCTGGTGTACGCGGTGTTCGTGGTCGACATGCTGGTGCTGGGCTACCTGGGCATCCAGCCGGTGTCCGAGCTCTATACCCTGATCGCCCAGGTCGGCACCGTCTTCTACTTCGGCTTCTTCGTGCTGATGCCCTGGTGGAGCCAGATCGGCGAGTTCAAGCCGGTCCCCGACCGCGTGACCTTCCAGCCGCACTGAATCGCCGGAGCACGAAAGCCATGAAGAGCCTCAAGAAGCTGATCCTCGCGCTGGTGTCCGCGCTGGCGCTGTGCGGCCCCGCGCTGGCGGCCGGCGGCGGCATCGCCTGGGACAAGTTCCCGACCGAGCGCCTGACCGACCTCAGCGCGCTGCAAAACGGTGCCAAGCTGTTCGCCAACTACTGCCTGAACTGCCATGGCGCCGAGTACATGCGCTACAACCGGCTGCGAGACATCGGGCTGAGCAACGCCCAGATCGAGGAGAACCTGATCTTCACCGACGCCAAGGTCGGTGACCTGATGAAGTCCAACCTCGATGCCAAGCAGGCCAAGGAATGGTTCGGCGCCCAGCCGCCCGACCTGACCGTGATCGCACGCTCGCGTTCGGCCGCCGGCATGGGCAGCGGCGCCGACTACCTCTACACCTATCTGCGCACCTACTACCGCGACCCGAGCAAGGCCACCGGCTGGAACAACCTCGCCTTCCCCTCGGTGGGCATGCCGCACGCGCTGTGGCAGCTGCAGGGCGAACGCCGGCCGGTGTTCGAGAAGGTCGAATCGCACGGCCAGACCACCGAAGTCTGGACCGGCCGCTGGGAAGTCACCCAGCCCGGCAGCATGAGTGCCGAGGAGTACGACAATGCGGTGGCCGACCTCGTCGCCTACCTGCAGTGGATGGCCGAACCGATGCAAAACGAGCGCCGCCGCCTGGGCGTGTGGGTGCTGCTGTTCCTGGCCGGCTTCACCGTGATCGCCTGGAGGCTCAACGCCGCCTACTGGAAGGACGTCAAGTAAGACGCCCCCACCCGACGACGCAGCGGATGCCGCCGGCACCCGCTGCGTCGATCGCTTTTCGCAAGAAAGACCGCCGCCATGATGGTGCTTTACTCCGGGACCACCTGCCCCTACTCGCACCGATGCCGCTTCGTGCTGTTCGAGAAGGGCATGGATTTCGAGATCCGCGACGTCGACCTGTTCGCCAAGCCGGAGGACATCGCGCTCATGAACCCGTACAACGAGGTGCCCATCCTCGTCGAGCGCGACCTCATCCTGTACGAATCGCACATCATCAACGAGTACATCGACGAGCGCTTCCCGCACCCGCAGCTGATGCCGGGTGACCCGGTGGCGCGGGCCCGGGTACGGCTGTTCCTGTTCAACTTCGAGAAGGAGTTGTTCGCGCACGTGAACCTGCTCGAAGGCCGCGGCGTGAAGGCGAGCGACAAGCAGCTCGAGCGCGCACGCACGCAGATCCGCGAGCGGCTGCTGCAGCTCGCGCCCATCTTCCTGAAGAACAAGTACATGCTGGGCGACGACTTCAGCATGCTCGACGTCGCGATCGCGCCGCTGCTGTGGCGCCTGGACTACTACGGCATCGACCTCAGCAAGAACGCCGTGCCGCTGCTGAAGTACGCCGAGCGCATCTTCTCGCGCCCGGCCTACATCGAAGCGCTCACCCCGTCCGAGAAGGTGATGCGCAAGTAAGCGCACCGGCCCGCGATGAGCGCCGAAGCCCCCAGCACCTCGACCCGCCCCTACCTGCTGCGGGCGCTGCACGACTGGTGCACCGACAACGGCTTCACGCCCTACATCGCGGTGCATGTGGACGCCCGCGTGCAGGTGCCGATGGAGTACGTGAAGAACGACGAGATCGTCCTCAACATCGGCTTCGAGGCCACCTCAGGGCTGAAGCTGGGCAACGACTTCATCGAGTTCCGCGCCCGCTTCGGCGGCTCGGCGCGCGAGATCCTCGTCCCGGTCGACCACGTGGTCGCGATCTACGCGCGCGAGAACGGGCAGGGCATGGCGTTCCCGGCGCCCAGCGACAGCAGTGCAGACGCCTCCGATTCCGAAGCGGCGCCGCCCGCTGGACCGAAGGGCCTGCACCTGGCACGCAGCGACGCCGATCCCGTGCCGAGGCCTGCGGGCGAAGCTGGGCGCGATCCGGACGACACGCCACCGGCCCCTGCGGGCCGGCCGTCGCTCAAGCGGGTCAAGTAGCGCCCGCGCGGAGCGCAGCTTCGCCCGCCTAGAATCCACAGCCCGTGCCGGCTTAGCTCAGCTGGTAGAGCACCCGCCTTGTAAGCGGAAGGTCGTCCGTTCGATTCGGACAGCCGGCACCACCCGCCACCGCCTGTCCCAGCGTGCCGCCATCAGCCGCGGACCTCAGGCGGGCGCCCGATCTGCACCTTGATCCGGATCGGCAACTCGGCCCAGCCCTGTTCCGCGAGCCTGGCCTGCATGGCGGGCAGGCATTGACGCAGCTTGGCGGCTGCGGCGCCGCTGCGTACGAGCAGCGTCCAGCCCGTGTCGTCCAGCGGCCCGGCATTCAGCTGCGCTGCCAATGCGGCCGGCAGCGCGGCGCGGGCGGCGGCGAGCCGGCGTTCGGACTCGCGCACGCGAGCCAGCAGGCCACCCAGCCCGGGGCTCTCGGCCAGCGCCTGGGCCAGCGGCACCGACAGGCGCGGCACCGGCTTGCGCGCAACGGGTGGTGGGGAAGCGGGCATGGCGCCAGTCTAGCCCGCGAGTGGGGCTCGCCGTGCTTGCCTGTCGGCGAGCGCCAGCGCTCCAGGACCGCGCGGACCGCGTGCAAGGCGGCGCGCGATCGCTGCGGCATGGCTTGCCACAGCGCGTGCAGGCGGCCGATTCACCCCCTTCGTCGGCCGGTCGGGTGCCACCTGGCGGGTGATAAACTGCCCCGTTGATCTCGGGGCGCCGGCATCGTTGCCGTTGCCCCAATCCCCGAAGATCCGGCCCCGTTGCTGGCCGCGCCACCCCTGCGGCGCCAGCGCGCTGCGGCCTTGCGCGGTGACGCACCCATGATCCCCAAATTCCTGACCCAGATCTTCGGCAGCCGCAACGATCGCCTGCTGAAGACCTACCGCCGCACGGTGGCGCAGATCAACGCGCTGGAGCCGCAGTTCGAGGCCCTGGACGACGCCGCGCTGCAGGCCAAGACCGATGAGTTCCGCCAGCGCATCGCCGGCGGCAGCAGCGTCGATGATCTCTTGCCCGAGGCCTTCGCGGTGGTGCGCGAGGCAAGCAAGCGGGTGCTCAAGATGCGCCACTTCGACGTCCAGATGGTCGGCGGCATCGCGCTGCACCAGGGCAAGATCGCCGAGATGCGCACCGGCGAGGGCAAGACCCTGACCGCCACGCTGCCGGTGTACCTGAACGCGCTGCCGGCCAAGGGCGTGCACGTGGTCACGGTGAACGACTATCTGGCGCGCCGCGACGCCGAATGGATGGGCCGCCTGTACGGCTTCCTGGGTCTGACGGTGGGCGTCAACGTGCCCGGCATGGACCGCGCTGCCAAGCAGGAGGCCTTCCGCGCCGACGTCACCTACGGCACGAACAACGAGTTCGGCTTCGACTACCTGCGCGACAACATGGTCTACGAGACCGGCGATCGCGTGGCGCGTGGCCTGCACTACGCGATCGTCGACGAAGTGGACTCGATCCTCATCGACGAGGCGCGCACGCCGCTCATCATCTCCGGCCAGGCCGAGGACCACACCGAGATGTACGTGCGCATCAACGCCGTCGTCCCGGGGCTGAAGAAGCAGATCGGCGAGGCCGATCCGCGCACCGGCGAGGGCGTGATCGAGCCCGGCGACTTCACGGTCGACGAGAAGACGCACCAGGTCTTCCTGACCGAGGACGGCCACGAGCGTGCGGAGACCCTGCTCACCGAGGCCGGGCTGCTGCCGGCCGGCGCCAGTCTGTACGACGCCGCCAACATCGCGCTCATGCACCACGTCTACGCGGCGCTGCGTGCCAACCACCTGTATCACCGCGACCAGCACTACGTGGTTCAGAACGGCGAGGTGGTGATCGTCGACGAGTTCACCGGCCGCCTGATGACGGGGCGGCGCTGGAGCGACGGCCTGCACCAGGCGGTGGAGGCCAAGGAAGGGGTGCAGATCCAGAGCGAGAACCAGACCCTGGCCTCGATCACCTTCCAGAACTACTTCCGCATGTACGGCAAGCTCGCCGGCATGACCGGCACCGCCGACACCGAGGCCTACGAATTCCAGGAGATCTACGGCCTGGAGACGGTGGTGATTCCGCCGAATCGGCCGACCGTGCGCAAGGACGACAACGACCTCATCTACAAGACCGAGAAAGAGAAGTACGACGCCGTCGTCGCCGACATCCGCGACTGCTTCGAACGCGGCCAGCCGGTGCTGGTGGGCACGACCAGCATCGAGAACTCCGAACGCCTGAGCGCGCTGCTCACCGGCGCCAAGCTGCCGCACCAGGTGCTCAACGCCAAGCAGCACGCCAAGGAGGCGGAGATCGTGGCCCAGGCTGGCCGGCCCAAGATGGTGACGATCGCCACCAACATGGCCGGCCGCGGCACCGACATCGTGCTCGGCGGCAACGTGGAAAAGCAGATCCAGCTGCTGGAGGCCGACGAGGCGCTGGTCGAGGCGGACCGCAGCGCGCGCGCGGCGCAGCTGCAGACCGAATGGGCCGGCCTGCACGAGCAGGTCAAGGCCGCCGGTGGGCTGCGCATCGTCGCCACCGAGCGCCACGAGAGCCGACGCATCGACAACCAGCTGCGCGGCCGCTCCGGCCGCCAGGGCGACCCCGGCGCCAGCCGCTTCTACCTCAGCCTGGACGACCCGCTGATGCGCATCTTCGCCGGCGAACGGGTGCGCGCCATCATGGACCGGCTGAAGATGCCCGAGGGCGAGGCGATCGAGGCCGGCATCGTCAACCGCAGCATCGAGAGCGCGCAGCGCAAGGTCGAGGCGCGCAACTTCGACATCCGCAAGCAGCTGCTGGAGTACGACGACGTCGCCAACGACCAGCGCAAGGTCATCTACCAGCAGCGCAACGAGATCCTGGAGTCGCAGTCGCTGCTGGAGACGGTGGCCGGGCTGCGCCGCAGCGCGCTCACCGACGTCGTGCGCCAGCACGTGCCGGCGCAGTCGCTGGAGGAGCAGTGGGACCTGGCGGCGCTGGAACAGGCGCTGAAGGACGAATGGCAGCTCGAGCTCGCGCTGCGTGCCGAGGTCGAGGCGAGCGACGCCATCACCGACGAAGACGTGGTCGAGAAGGTGGTGGCCAGCGCCGAAGCGCTGTTCCAGTCCAAGCTCGACATCGTCGGCGTCGAGCAGTTCGCGCCCTTCATGCGCATGGTGCTGCTGCAGAGCATAGACAGCCACTGGCGCGAGCACCTGGCGGCACTGGACTACCTGCGCCAGGGCATACACCTGCGCGGCTACGCGCAGAAGAATCCCAAGCAGGAGTACAAGCGCGAGGCCTTCGAGCTCTTCAGCCAGCTGCTCGACCTCGTCAAGGCCGAGGTCACGCGCATCCTGCTGACGGTGCGCATCCAGACCCAGGAGCAGGCCAGCGCCGCGACGCAGGCGATCGAAGAGCAGGCCGGCCGGGTGGAGAACGTCAGCTACACCCATCCGAACGAGGACGGCAGCGTCTCCACCGACGCCGAGGCCGCAACCGCGGTGGCGCGCGTCGGCCGCAACGACCCCTGCCCCTGCGGCAGCGGCAAGAAGTACAAGCAGTGCCACGGCCGCCTGGCCTGACGCGCTGAATCCCGGACCGCGCAAGCCCGGGACATCCCGCCCCCCTGAGCACGGGGGAAGACCCGGGCTAGGGAGGTCGCAAGCGGTTATCTCCGGATAAGAATCCTTGCACGCCACGAACAGGTGCAAGCAAGTCGTACGACCTGTGCTGCGGCGCTCGCACAACCATCCGGAGAGACTACCGTGCAACACAAGCATGTCCTCAGCGCGCTGTCCGTGGCCGTCCTTACCCTGACGGCCGCGTCGGCCGTGCAGGCGGCGCAGGACCGCTACGCGCCCTCGCAGTTCATTCCCAAGGTCATCCCGCAGACCAGCCACACCTCGCCGCCGAGCGACTGGCGTCTCACCCCGGGCATGACCTTCAACGGCGCCGCCTTCGACGGCCTGGCGCGCCTGGCCTTCGATTCCGACGGCGATCTCTCGAACGGCTTCATGGTCTGTTCGGGCGCGCTGCTGGCCGGTGGCCAGTACGTGCTGACCGCCGGCCACTGCGCGGACAACTTCACCGTCATGAAGCTGCAGTTCGGCGTCTACGGCGGCGTGGCGGCCGAGACCCGCAATGCCGCTGCGGCCTATGTGAACCCGGCCTGGACCGGCGCCCTGGCCACCGGCGCGGACATCGCGATCATCAAGCTCGACGCCCCGGTCACGAGCATCCAGGGCTTCAACATCAGCACCACGAACGACGTCGGATCGACGATGCTGGTCATGGGCCACGGCACCACCACCACCGGCGACGGCCTGAACGGCTCGCCGAACTGGAACGAGTGGGGCTGGGCGCATTACGGCTGGAACCAGGCCGACGTCAGCGTGCAGGACTTCGACGACGCCGACTCGCCGGGCAACAGCTTCAGCTACGACGGCGACGAGTACGTGTTCGACTTCGACAACGGCACGGCGCTGAACAACACGCTGCAGCGGCTGTCGGATCAGGCCGGCACCTCCTTCACCAGTTCGACCGGCCTGGGCGCCAGCGAGGCCTTGATCGCCGGTGGCGACTCCGGCGGCCCGGACTTCGTCTGGAACGGCAGCGAATGGCTGATATCGGGTGTCCACTCCTGGGGCTGGCAGTACTGCCAGGGCCGCATCAGCCCGAGCTGCGACGTCAACTCCTCGGTTTCCAGCAGCTACGGCGACCTGTCGGGATCCACCGCGGTCTATTCGCACAGCGCCTGGATCAACTCGGTGACGGCGGTGCCGGAACCCGGTACCTACGGCCTGATGGCCATGGGCCTGCTGGCGGTGGCCGGCGCGGCACGCCGCCGTCGCGGCTGATCGACCGTGGCTCCTTAGTCGCCGACTGCCCGTGCGGGCGGTCGGCGGCTGCACCGCACAGGGCTCCAGCCGTGAGGCTGGGGCCCTTGTTCTTGCTGCCTCTGCCGAGCTCATGGATGAGCGCCTGAGACAATGCGGGCCCGACCACCCCCTCGCCGAGACCGCCATGCCCGTGAACCTGAGCGCCCCCGACGCCGTCGCCCTGTTGCCTGTGCCGGGGCTGCGCATAGGCAGCACGATGGCCGGCGTGCGCAAGCCGGGCCGGCGCGACCTCGTGGTGTTCGCGCTCGACGAAGGCGCCACGGTGGCGGGCGTCTTCACCCGCAACCGCTTCTGCGCGGCGCCGGTGCAGGTCTGCCGCGAGCATCTGGCCGCTGGGGGGGCGGGCATCCGCGCCCTGGTCGTGAACACCGGCAACGCCAATGCCGGCACCGGGGAGCCCGGCCTGGCGGCGGCGCGCCAGACCTGTGAGGCGGTAGCCCGTCTTGCCGGCTGCACGCCGGCCCAGGTTCTGCCGTTTTCGACCGGCGTCATCATGGAGGCGCTGCCGGTGGACCGCATCACGGCCGCGCTGCCCGCCGCCTGGGCCGATCTGCACGAGGCGCACTGGTTCGATGCCGCGCAAGGCATCATGACCACCGACACCCTGCCCAAGGCCTGCTCGCGGCAGCTGGAGATCGATGGCCGGCGCGTTACCGTCACCGGGATCGCCAAGGGCGCAGGCATGATCCGGCCGAACATGGCGACGATGCTGGGTTTCGTCGCCACCGATGCGGCAATCGCCCCCGAGGCGGCGCAGGTGCTGCTGCGCGCGGCAGCGGAGCGCAGCTTCAACCGCATCACGATCGACGGCGACACCTCGACCAACGACGCCTTCATGCTGCTGGCCACCGGCCACGCCGGGCATGCCCCGATCACGGCGCTGGACACGCCTGCCGGGCGGGTGTTGGCACAGGCTGTGTTTGAAGTGTCCACTCACCTCGCGCAGGCCATCGTGCGCGACGGCGAGGGGGCGACCAAGTTCATCAGCGTGCAGGTCGACGGCGGGCGCAGCGAGGCCGAGTGCCGGCAGGTGGCGTATGCGATCGCCCACTCGCCGCTGGTGAAGACCGCCTTCTTCGCCAGCGACCCCAACCTGGGGCGCATCCTGGCTGCGGTGGGCTATGCCGGCATCGAGGACCTGGACCAGGGCCTGATCGACCTCTTCCTCGACGAGGTGCACGTCGCGCGCGGCGGCGGCCGCCACCCCGAGTACCGGGAGGAGGACGGCCAGCGCGTCATGCGGCAATCGGAGATCACGGTGCGCGTGGATTTGCACCGGGGCGGCGCGTCGACCACCGTGTGGACCTGCGACCTGTCGCACGACTACGTCCGCATCAACGCCGATTACCGGTCCTGATCCGCCCGTGTCGGCGGCGCGGCGCCCACGCGTTCGGCCGGCACGCACAAGCCCCCGTCCCGGGCGCCTGCGCCGCACATGCGCCGCACATGCGCCGCAAATGCGCTATTGCGGCGCCGCTCCCGCGCTTGCGTCGGCGCGCGCGCGTCTGCTAACATTTGATTATCTCAAGATAAACATCAACGCGATCATGCGCGTCCCCTTCTGGTCGGCCTTGCGCCGACGTTTTTCATTGCCGCGCGACGACTTGCTGCGCGACGCCACCTATCGGCGTCTGTGGACATCGATCCTGATCAGCTCGTTTGGCGGCCAGATCACCATCCTCGCGCTGCCGCTGACCGCGGCGGTGCTGCTGCAGGCCACGCCGACCCAGATGGGGCTGCTGACGGCGATGGAGGTCCTGCCTTTCGCGTTGCTGTCGCTGCCGGCCGGGGTGTGGCTGGACCGCGTGCGCAAGCTGCCGGTGTACGTGCTGGGCGAACTCAGCATCGCCGCCGCGGTGGTCAGCGTACCGCTGGCCGCGTCCTTGGGCTGGCTGAGCATGGCTTGGCTGTATGCGGTGGGGCTGTTGATCGGCTGCGTCTACACCGTGGCCGGCAGCGCGGCCCAGGTGGTGCTGACCCAGGTGGTGGCGCGCGAGCGGCTGGTGGAGGCGCACGCGAAGAACGCGCTCGCCAGCTCGGGCGCGGAGGTTGCCGGGCCGGGGGTGGCAGGTCTGCTCATCAAGCTGGTCGGGGCGCCGATGTCGCTGCTCGCGGATGCGCTGCTGCTGATCTTCTCGGCCACCATCCTGCGCGGCGTGCGCGTGCACGAGCGCATGGAGCCGGGTGTGCGCCGACACTTCTGGGCCGACCTGAAGGAAGGCCTGCGCTTCGTCGTCGGGCACCGCCTGCTGCTCGTGCTGGCGCTGCTGCTGGGCCTGTGGCAGATGAGCCACCACACGGCGCTGGTGGTGCAGCTGCTGTTCGCCACCCGCCAGCTCGGGCTGTCGGAGCAGGCGGTGGGCATGAGCTACATCGGCCTGGGCCTGGGCACGGTGCTGGCCAGCATGCTGGGCCACCGCATCAGCGCGCGCCTGGGCCCGGGACCGGCCCTGACCCTGGGCATCGCCATCAGCGCGGCGGGCTGGCTGCTGCTGGCAGCCGCGCCGCTGTCGGCCTGGGGGGTGGCGGCATTCGCGCTCATGCTGCTGCTGTTCGGTTTCGGTGCCGTGCTGGTGTTCATCAACTTCCTCGCGCTGCGCCAGGCGGTGACGCCGGCGCCGCTGCTGGGCCGCATGACGAGCACGATGCGCTGGCTGACGGTGCTGCCGGCCGGACCCGGTGCGCTGCTGGGTGGATGGATGGGCGAGCACCTGAGCCTGCGCGCCTCGCTCGCCTTTGCCGGCCTGACGGCGGCGTTGACCGCGGTGCTGGCCTGGCGGCTGAGCCTGATCCGCGATCTCAGGGCGCTGCCGGCGAGCGCGGACGAGACGCGGCTGCCCGGCGCCGTGGCGCCGGCCGCGCAGCCGGCGGCTTGAGGCCAGGCTCTTCGTTGCCGTCCATGGCCGGGGCGAAGCGGTCTACCGCGTCCGTGATCAGCCCGTCGACGCCAAGTGCCAGCAGTCGCCGGGCGTCGGCGGCCTCGTTCACCGTGTAGCACAGGGCCCGCATCCCCATGCGGCGCAGCCTGCGCAGCAGTGCAGCGTCCATGATGCGGTGGTCGGTGACCACGGCCACGCAGCCCAGCGCCTGCGCCAGCTGCAGGCACTGCGGCCACAACGACTCCAGCAGCAGCGCGCGCGGCAGGGCCGGTGCGGTCTGCAGCGCCGCCAGCAGCGCCTGTGGTTGGAACGAGCTCAGCAGCGGTGGCGTGGCCGCACCCCGCCACAAGCTGCCGGCCGCAGCGGCAACGGCCCGTCCGGTCTCGATTTCGCTGCCCGGGGTGGGCTTGATCTCGATGTTCAGCGCGTGACCGTTGGCCCGCACCCAGGCCGCGACGGCGGCCAGGGTCGGCAGCGTTTCGCCGGCGTAAGCGCGCGAATGCCAGGCGCCGGCGTCCAGTTGCGAAAGCCAGTGCCAGGGCAGATCGCCGGCCCGCCCGCTGCCGCTGGTGCTGCGATCCAGGTCCGCGTCGTGGAGCAGGAAGGGCACGCCGTCGGCGCTGAGCTTGACGTCGCACTCGAAGGCCCGGTAGCCCTGCGCCGCGCCCAGGCGAAACGCCGCCAGCGTGTTCTCGGGCGCCAGCTTGCCGGCGCCGCGGTGCGCGATCCAGCGCGGGTAGGGCCAGTCGGGCAGGGCGGGTCCGACCGCATGCCCGCCGACGGCGCGTACCCGCGCCAGTGCCGTCTGCGCCTGCGTCCGCAGGGCCGCCACCGCCCGCCGATCCGGCGTCACAGCCGTTGCCTGCTGCCGCGGTCGAACCAGTGCAGGCGTTGCGCGTCGGGCCGCAGCTGCAAGCTGTCGCCGATCCGCGGCGCGGCCAGCGTGCCGTCCATGCGCAGCGTGAAGGCGGCATCGCCCAGGCGGCCGTAGACCAGGCGCTCGGCACCCAGGGTCTCGACCACCTCCACCCTCAGCGGCCAGCCGCCGGTCCCGCTGCTGTCGGCATGCTCGGGTCGCAGGCCCATCACCACCTCGCCGCTGCGCGGCGGCGTCACCGGCAGCGCCAGCCGGGTGCCGCCGACGACGAAGTCGCTGCCTTCCACCCGTCCCTCGATCAGGTTCATGGGCGGGCTGCCGATGAAGCCGGCGACGAAGGTGGTGGCAGGCCGTCCGTAGACCTCCTCCGGGGTGCCGATCTGCTCCACCCGGCCGGCATTCATGACCAGCATGCGCTGCGCCAGCGTCATCGCCTCGACCTGGTCGTGGGTGACGAACAGCGAGGTGATGCCGAGCTCCTGGTGCAGCTTCTGGATCTCGATGCGTGTCTGCGCGCGCAGCTTGGCGTCCAGGTTGGACAGCGGCTCGTCGAACAGGAAGACCGCCGGCTGGCGCACGATGGCACGCCCCATCG
The DNA here is from genome assembly GCA_963205525.1 of Pseudomonadota bacterium. Next base: position 35,524 of record CAUJJP010000240.1, read on the forward strand.
CCACCCGCTGGCGCTGGCCGCCCGAGAGCTCGCGCGGGCGGCGCTTGAGGTAGGGGCCGAGTTCGAGGATCTGCGCCGCCTTGTCGACCCGGGCCTGGATCTCGGCCGGCGCCAGCTTGCGGATCTTCAGCCCGTAGGCCATGTTGTCGAACACGCTCATGTGCGGGTACAGGGCGTAGTTCTGGAACACCATGGCGATGTCGCGCGCCGCCGGCTCGAGCTGGTTGACGACCCGGCCGGCGATCGCGATCTCGCCGCCGGTGATCTCCTCCAGCCCGGCCACCATGCGCAGCAGGGTGCTCTTGCCGCAGCCGCTGGGGCCGACGATGACGACGAACTCGCCGTTGGCGATCTCGGCTTGCACGCCGTGTATCACCTGCACCGCCTTGGCTCCGTGGCCGTAGGTCTTCTCCACCCGTCGCAGCGAGATTGCGCCCATCTTGTCCTACTTCTCGGAGTCCACCAGGCCCTTGACGAACCACTTCTGCATCAGCACCACCACCAGCGCGGGCGGGATCATCGCCAGCAGCGCGGTGGCCATGACGACGTTCCACTCGTTGGCCGCGTCGCCGCCGGCGATCATGCGCTTGATGCCTATGACCACCGGGTACATGTCCTCGCTGGTGGTGACCAGCAGCGGCCACAGGTACTGGTTCCAGCCGTAGATGAACTGGATCACGAACAGCGCCGCGATGCTGGTGCGCGACAGCGGCAGCAGCACGTCCTTGAAGAAGCGCATCGGCCCCGCGCCGTCGATGCGCGCGGCCTCCACCAGCTCGTCGGGCACGGTGAGGAAGAACTGGCGGAAGAGGAAGGTGGCGGTGGCACTGGCGATCAGCGGGATCGTGAGTCCGGCGTAGCTGTTGAGCATGCCGAGGTCGGCCACCACCTTGTAGCTGGGCATGATGCGCACTTCCACCGGCAGCATCAGGGTCACGAAGATCGCCCAGAACAGCAGGTTCTTCAGCGGGAAGCGGAAGTACACGATGGCGAACGCCGACAGCAGCGAGATCGCGATCTTGCCCAGCGTGATGACGAGCGCGCTCACTAGGCTGATCCACATCATGCGTGCCACCGGCGCGGTGGAGCCCGCGCCCTCGCTGCCGCCCAGCAGCGCGGCGCGGAACGACTCCAGCAGGTGGCCGCCGGGCAGCATCGGCATCGGCACTGCGATGATGTCTGCCGGCGTGTGCGAGGCTGCCACCAGTGCCAGGTACAGCGGGAACACCACCACCGCCACGCCCAGCCACAGCACGGCATGGCTGAACAGCGTCAGCGGCAGGTTGCGCTCGACCATCAGTACTGCACCTTCTTCTCGATCCAGCGGAACTGCACCACGGTGAGCGCGATGACGATCGCCATCAGCACCACCGACTGCGCCGCCGAACCGCCGAGGTCGCCGTTCTTCACGCCGTCGTTGAACACCTTGTAGACCAGGATCATCGTGTCCTGGCCGGGCCCGCCCTGGGTGGTGGCGTCGATGATGGCGAAGGTGTCGAAGAAGGCGTAGACGATGTTGATCACCAGCAGGAAGAAGGTGGTCGGCGACAGGAGCGGGAACTGCACGCTCCAGAAGCGCCGCCAGGG
>CAUJJP010000241.1 GCA_963205525.1 Pseudomonadota bacterium
TCTGCCGGCACACGAAAGCCTGCGCGCCATCGGCGCGCCGGTGGACATGGCCATCGTGGCCGTTCCGCAGGCCCAGGTGCCGGCCGTGCTGGACGACGCCGCCGACGCTGGGGTGCGCACCATGGTGTTGTTCTCGTCCGGCTCCGCCGAAAACGGCGCCGAGGGCGCGGCGCAGCTGCAGGCGCTGGCGGCGCGCGCACAGGCGGCCGGCATCCGCCTGCTGGGCCCCCACTGCCTGGGGGTGATCCGCCCAAGTCACCGCATCTACGCCACCTTCGCCCCGGCGGTGAACGCCGGGCTGGTCAAGCCGGGGCGCATCGGCCTGATCAGCCAGTCGGGCGCATTCGGCGTCTACGCCTACAGCCTGGCACGCGAGCGCGGCCTGGGCCTGTCGCTGTGGGCCACCACCGGCAACGAGGCCGACGTGCAGCTGGCCGATGGCCTGGCCTGGCTGGCGCAGGACCCGGAGACCGACGTCATCATGGCCTACCTGGAAGGCTGCCGCGACGGCCCGCGCCTGCGCGCCGCGCTGGCGCTGGCGCAGCAGCACGGCAAGCCGGTCGTCATGGTCAAGGTCGGCGCCAGCGAACTGGGCGCGGCGGCGGCGGCCTCGCACACCGCCTCGCTGGCCGGCGACGACGCGGTGTACGACGCCGTGTTCCGGCGCTACGGCGTGCTGCGCGTGCATAGCATCAGCGACTTCTTCGCGCTGGCGGCCAGCGCCTCCATCGCCCGCGCCCCCAAGGGTCGCTCGATCGGTTTGCTGACGGTGTCCGGCGGCGTCGGCGCTCTGATGGCCGACGACGCCAGCGCCGCCGGGCTGCGGGTGCCGCCGCTGTCGGCCGCAGCGCAGCGCCAGCTGCTCGACTGGGTGCCGTTCGCCGGGCCGCGCAACCCGGTCGACATCACGGCGCAGGTGACCAACGACGCCACCCTGCTGGAGCGCAGCGCCACGCTGATGCTGCAGGACCAGCGTTTTGACAGCTGGCTGGGCTTCTTCGCGGCGGCCGGTTTGTCGCCCACGGTGTGGCCCTCGATCCACGCTCTGGTGAAGACCTTGCGCGCCCAGCATCCGGACACCCTGCTGGCGGTCAGCACGCTGTGCTCGGACGAGCGCCGCCAGGAACTGGAGGCCCTGCGCTGCCTGGTGTTTTCCGACCCGGGCATCGCCATCCGCTGCATCGGCGCGCTGGCGCGCTGGGGCGAGTCGCGCCCGCCGCCGCAGCCGCCGCAGCTGCCCCGCCCCGCCCTGCGCCTGCCGCCCGGCACCCTGTCGGAAGCGGACAGCCTGGCGCTGCTGGCGCAGGCCGGAGTGCCGGTGGTCACGCATCGGCGGGTGCACACGCCGGACGAAGCGGCGGCCGCCGTGGACGCCCTGGGTGGCGCCATCGCGCTGAAGGTGGCCAGTGCCGACATTGCGCACAAGTCCGACGCCGGCGGCGTGGCGCTGCAACTGCGCGATGGCGAGGCCGCCCGCGCGGCCTTCGAACGCATCCTGCACAACGCACGCCAGGCGCGGCCAGACGCGCGCATCGACGGCGCCCTGGCCGCGCGCATGGTGAGCGGCGGCGTCGAATGCATCGCCGGGGTGCACCGCGACCCGGTGTTCGGCCCGGTGCTGATGTTCGGCCTGGGCGGCATTCACGTCGAGGTGCTGCGCGATGTGTCGCTGCGCGTGCTGCCCATCGGCCGCGACGAAGCCCACGCCATGGTGCGCGAGCTGCGCGCCTTTGCCATTCTGGACGGCGCGCGGGGGCAGGCGCCGACGGATCTGGAGTCCATCGTCGACGTGCTGTGCGCGCTGGCCGACTTTGCCCTGCGCGCCGGCGATGCGCTGGTCAGCGCCGAGATCAACCCGCTGATCGCCCGCCCGGCCGCGGCAGGCGGCGCCGTGGCCGTCGATGCGCTGGTGATCGGGCGCGGCGACGCGGGCGCTGCCTGAGCGTGACAAGGGCTCATCCATTTTCAAGGAGACCGCAATGAAGAAGCTGATTCCATCCTCCCGCTGGCTTTGTGCGCTGGGTCTGAGCACCGCCTTTGCCTGGCCCATGGCCAGTGCCTGGGCACAGCCCAGCTACCCCAGCAAGCCGGTGCGCATCGTGGTGCAGTTCGCCGCCGGCGGCGGCAGCGACACGCTGGCGCGCGCGATCGCCGACGGGCTGTCCAGGCGACTCGGCCAACCGGTCATCGTGGAGAACAAGGCCGGCGCGGGCGGCATCATCGGTGCCGACTACGTGGCCAAGGCGGCGCCTGACGGCTATACCGTGCTGCTGACGATCCCCGGCGCGGTCACCTCGTTCAAGGCGATCTACAAGAAGCTGCCCTACGACCCGGAGACCGACCTGCGCCTGATCTCGGACATCGCGCTGCCGCGCACCGTGCTGGCCGTCAACCCGTCGGTGCCGGCGCAGAACTACAAGGAGCTGCTGGAGCTGGTCAAGAAGGCGCCCGGCAAATACACCATGGGCTCCTGGGGCCCGGGCGTGCAGCCGCACCAGCTGCAGGTGTTCATGGACAAGACCTACGGCACCCAGACGGCGCTGGCCGCGTACAAGGGCGAGGCCCCCATGGCCATGGACCTGATCAGCGGCGTGATCCCGATGGCGGTGGGCTCCACGGCGGCGCTCAAACCCCACATCACCGCCGGCAAGCTGCGCCCGCTGGCGGTGTTCGGATCGACCCGCACCCAGGCGCTGCCTGAGGTGCCCACCTTCGCCGAGCAGGGCTACAAGGATGACGTCTACATGACCACGGCGCCCTACTACCTCATGGCCCCCGCCAGGACGCCGGACGCCATCGTCGAGCGCCTGGGCAAGGAAGTCGCGCTGGTGGTGCGCCAGCCCGAAGTGCAGGAGCGCATGGAAGGCCTGGGCCTGGAGCCCATGGGCGACACCCCGGCCGAAGCCACCGCGCTCTACAAGGACACCCTGCCCAAGCTGCTGAAGCTGGCGCGGGACACCGGCGTGACCGTGGATTGACCCCCCGATACCCAGGATCCGAGAATGACTGCCACCCCTCCCGATTTGTCCGAGGCGCGGCGCGCCCTG
>CAUJJP010000242.1 GCA_963205525.1 Pseudomonadota bacterium
CGGTTGATGGCCGCCACGTAGGCGCCGCGCGTGAAGTAGTAGCGCGCCACGTGCACTTCGTACTGCGCCAGCGCATTGACCGTGAAGCGCATGCGCGCGCGGGCGTCGGGCGCATAGCGTGAATCGGGAAAGCGCGTCACCAGCTCGTTGAACGACTCGTAGGCTTCCTTGGCCGCCTTCTGGTCGCGCTCGGACAGGTCTTGGCGCGACAGGAAGGAGAACATGCCCAGCTCGTCGTTGAAGTTGATCACGCCCTTGAGGAACAGCGCGTAATCGATGGCCGGGCTGGCCGGGTGCAGGCGCATGAAGCGGTCCAGCGTGGCGATCGCCTCGGCCTTCTGACCGTCCTTGAACAGGGCGTAGGCCTTGTCCAGCTGCGCCTGCTGCGCCAGCGTGGTGCCGGCGGCGCGGCCTTCCAGGGTTTCGTAGAGCGGGATCGCCTTGTCGTAGGCGCCGGAGTTGAGCTCGTCCTTGGCTTCCGCATGGATGCGATTGGGGCTCCAGCCGGCGGTCTTGTCGACCGGCTTGGACGAACAGGCCGTCAGCAGCGCCGCGAGCGCGACCACGACGGCGGCAGCGGCCGATAATCGAGCACCTTGCATCAGTGGCAACCTTCTTGAATCAAGCAGCGGCAATTATATCGGCCACCCCCCCGTCGCCGGTGTCACCGGACGGGGACTGGGACGTCGACGGCGAGCCGCACGACGACGCTGGCGCCGAGGCCGAGCTGCGGCAGCTGGTGCTGCCGGCCGAGCTGCACGGCCAGCGGCTGGACCGCGCGCTGGCCGCCCTGGTGCCCGAGTTCTCGCGCAACTACCTGCGCCAGCTGATCGAGGCGGGCGCCGCCCGCATCCAGGGCGCGCCAGCCGCCAAGCCGGCGCAGAAGGTGCGCGCCGGCGATCGCCTGGCCATCGAGCTGCGCCCCACCCCCATGAGCCAGGCCTTCGTGCCGCAGCCGATGGCGCTGGCCGTGGTGTACGAGGACGAGCACCTGGCCGTCATCGACAAGCCGGCCGGCCTGGTGGTGCACCCGGCGCCCGGGAACTGGAGCGGCACCCTGCTCAACGGCCTGCTGGCGCGCGACGCGGCCGCCGCCAGCCTGCCGCGCGCCGGCATCGTGCACCGGCTGGACAAGGACACCAGCGGCCTGCTGGTGGTGGCGCGCACGCGCGCCGCCATGGACGCGCTGGTGGCGCTGATCGCCGCGCGCCAGGTGCGGCGCGAGTACCTGGCGCTGGCGCAGCGGCCATGGACCGGCGCGCCCGCGCGCGAGATCGACGCCCCCATCGGCCGCGACCCGCGCCAGCGCCTGCGCATGGCGGTGGTCGACGTGGCGCGCCACCCCGGCAAGCCGGCGCAGACCCGCTGCGAGCTGCTGCAGAACGCGGCGCAGGGCTGCCTGCTGCGCTGCCTGCTGCGCACCGGCCGCACGCACCAGATCCGCGTGCACCTGGCGCACCTGGGTCATCCCCTGGTCGCCGATGCCCTGTACGGCGGCGCGCCGGCCGCGGGGTTGACGCGCCAGGCGCTGCATGCGCGCCGGCTGGCCTTCACGCACCCGATTACCGGCCAGGCGGTGGATGTGCTGGCGCCGCTGCCAGCCGATCTGGCGGCCGCGCTGGCCGCCTGGGGTCTTACAATGCCCCCTGACGACATGGACCTGGCGGCCGACGCCGCGCGTTGAGTCCATGAGAGGCCGCAGCCCGCGGCCATTGGCCACCTCGCCCGTGCGGCCGGCCCGCTTGTCCGGGTTTCCTCGCACCGGCCTCCAGACTGACACGGAACGCCCCCGCTGTGAATGCCACGGACGCCAAGCGCATCCTCGAAACCGCCCTGATCTGCGCGCAGCAACCCATGCCGCTGCGCGAGCTGCGCGTGCTGTTCAACGACGAGCTGGGCGCCGACACCTTGAAGAACCTGCTGCTGGAGCTGCGCGACGACTGGGCCCAGCGCGGCGTCGAGCTGGTGCAGGTGGCCAGCGGCTGGCGCTTTCAAAGCCGGCCCGAATTGCGCGAGTACCTCGACCGCCTGCACCCCGAAAAGCCGCCCAGGTACACCCGTGCCACGCTGGAAACCCTGGCCATCATCGCCTACCGGCAGCCGGTCACGCGCGGCGACATCGAGGACATTCGCGGCGTCACCGTCAACTCCCAGCTCATCAAGCAGCTCGAAGACCGCGGCTGGGTCGAGGTCATCGGTCACCGCGAAACCGTCGGACGCCCCGGCCTGTACGCCACCACGCGCCAGTTTCTCGACGACCTGGGGCTGGAGTCGCTGGACCAGCTGCCGGTGCTGGAGTCGCCTTCCGAGCAGATGACCAGCATGTTCGACGCGCTCGGTCCGGGCACCGACGATGCGCCTGCCGCCCCGGCCGACGGCGCGGACGCCGACCCCGGGGCTGACGCGCCCCCGGCGGCGGCTGCCGAGCCGGCGCAGGACGCCCCCGTGACGACCGGCGAATCCGCCGCAGCCGAGGAATCCGCCGTGCCACCCGAGCCCGCCGGCAGCGCCGCCGCGCCCACCCCACCCGACATGCCCGAGGACGAGGCACCCCATGCACCCTGACGAGCCGATCCCCCCGCCGGACGCCGCCGACGCTTCCGCCACGCCGACGCCCGCCCGGCGTTCCAGAAAAAAATTGGCCACAGCGCCCGACCAGAGCGCGCCATCAGCTATAGAAACAGAAGCAATCTCGTTGCCCCCCGCGGCGGAGCAGCAGGTCGAACCGTCTCCGCTGCCGCCCGCCGAGGCCGAGGCAGTGGCCATCGACGACGTGCTGTCCGGGCGCTTTGACGCCGAAGCCGACGGCGCCGACGCCGACAGCT
>CAUJJP010000243.1 GCA_963205525.1 Pseudomonadota bacterium
CGGGTGGGCGGCAGCGCCATCGATGGCCGCACCATGCGGCATCCGGGCTATCGGTTGAGCCAGATCGTGCGCAAGCGGATCGAAGAGCACTTCGGCTGGGGCAAGACCATCGGCCGGATTCGCCGGACCGTGTTCCGCGGACTTCGGCGCGTCGATCAGCAGTTCGAGCTCACCCTGACCGCCAGCAACCTGATGCGACTCGCACGACTGCCGATCGCGGTGCCTGCCGGAACGGCACCATCAGGACCTCGATGAGTGCCAGCGCAGTCGAACATGGCCCGCCGGAGCAGGATCGGCGACCGAATCGCTCGCCGGAACCCGCTGCCGCTGGGGCGACAACTCTTCGCTCATCAATTTCGGGGCACTTTTCAACGACCTGCTCGCGCTCAAGTTGGCTGCCCCTGCGGTCGATAGTGCCCTTGAAGCGCCGGCCTCGGCCTACCCTGCAGGCGGCGGGGTTGTGGCGTTCGGAGTCCATTCATGATGAAGACCCTGCTTGGCCGTTGGCTGGGCGCAAAGGCCAAGCCCGTTGGCCCCCCAGTCAGACCGGCCGCAGCCAGCGCGGCCGCGCCACAGTCGACGTCGGCTCCGGCCCGCGCGGACGCACCCACGGTGGGCGCACGTCGGGCCTTGGTGGACCTTCGTGGCCGTGTCGTCGGCTATGAGTTCAGCGCAGGTGCGTCGGTGATCGACCGGCTGCAACAACGCCCCAACCCCGTCGCCTTGAAAGCCCACTGCCTGGCGCTGCTGGCGGGCATGCGCCGCTGCACCGGGCAGGGCTTGATGGCCTACGCGCAGTTGCCGGGCGCCTGGCTGGCGGCGGTTGATGCCCAGCCCAGCCATGGCATGTTTCTGGGACTGGTCCTCAACCCCGGCCAGGATCAGTCGCAGGCGCTGGCGACCCTCTTGCCCACCTGGAGAGCAGCGGGCGCGCGCATCGGATGGCAGGACCTGCCCGATGGCGCCGGCAGCAGCCTGCTGCCCGACTTCACGGTGAGTCCTTCGGCCAGTCGGCCCCGCTTCTCTTCGCCCCGACTGTCCAAACGGCCATGGGTGACGCCCCATCTACCTGACCTGGACAGCCTGGACGCTGCCTTGGTGGCCGGCGCATTGTGGGCCGGCTGCGATACGCTCATGGCTGCCGAACCGCGCCAGGCCAAGGCCTTGCCGGCCCAGACCCAGCGTTTGATGGAATTGCTGCATCGGTTGATTCGCGACGACGACACGGTCCAGGTGGTGGAGGACATCAAACGTGATGCGGGCTTGTGCGCACGTCTGTTGCAGCACCTGAACAGCGCCAGCGTGTCGGCCAGCCGGCGCCTGGACTCGATTGAGCAGGCGGTGTCGGTTCTGGGTCGCAACGCGCTCTACGCGTGGGTGTCTGCACTGCTGGTGCGCCAGGGCCCCCAGCGCCCAGCCGCCGGCGCGCTGCAGGCTCTGGCCTTGGCACGCGCTCGCCTGCTCGAGTCGCTTGCCCGTGCGGCGGGCGAGCCGTCGCCGGGCAGTCTGTACGTGGTGGGTCTGGCGTCGGTGCTGCCACAGTTGATGCAGGCCAGTCTGGCCGATGTGTTGGGCTGCCTGGGGTTGCCGAATGAGGCGGAGATGGCTCTGCGTTCACGCAGTGGTCCTTGGGGCCAGTACCTGAACTTGGCCGAGGCACTCGAGGCGCGCGACATGGCGAGCGTTCGACGTCTTTCCAACGTGACGGGCGGCCTGGAATCCACGATGGCCATGTCTGCGCGCGCCTGGCTGCCGGGCTGAGAAGTGGCCCCGGATAGTCGGACAGAGGCTTAGGTGGTAGCTCTGCTCCAATGGCGTCCCAGTCGCCGGGGAGCAGAAGAGATGAAACGGCCACGCCGGAACCCTGCAGCGAAGCTCAAGGCCACGGTTGTTGGCGCTGGCCGAAGATCGTGGAGGCGTTCCAGTTCGACCGGAGCGAGGAGATGATGGTGAACCCCTGAGGAACGTCCAGAGCTCGCCGAGAAACGACATGTTCGCTCCTGGTCAGAACTGGTTGGGAAGGCCCGAGGGGTCGGGGCCCGGAGGATCGCGTTCCTGCCAATAGGTGCGCGCCCGGGGGTCGCGACGGCGCCTCATCGCGTCGCGACCGGCGAGCCGCATCACGATGCCGGTCGGCGCGAACACGCCGAAGAACATGATGCCGAGCACGATCGGGCTGACGATCGTGTTGAGGATGGAGGCCAGCCTCATCCACGCGCGATTCAGCGGCGCGAGCAGGCCGGGTGCGAGGAGCGTGACCACGAGCGTCGACGCCGACAGGCCGAACCACCAGGGATGGAGCGAGCCGCCGCGCCACCACACGTAGCTCCCGACGAGCGCGAAGACCGCGACGAACAGCATGCCGAACGAACGATTGGAAGGAAGGGGCGATTCGTTCACGGGGCGGCTCGTCGAAGACCGGGCCGTACGAATTCTAGACGTCGCAGGCGCGATTGTGTCGGGGCGCCTCGGAAGGCCGGTTGCTCGACGCCGCGATCCCGGCTGGGCTCGGCTGCCACGGGCGGCCGAATGGGCGGGGGACGATCCCTGTCGCCGCCGGTTGTGTCGAGCGTGCTTCAGCGAGCGGGCCTGGCCCCTTGTCGATCCGCGCGAGGCGCGATCCATCCCGGCGTGACCGCGCGATGCGTGCCCCAGCCGCGCTCGAGCATCGGGCAGTCGACGCACTCGTTCTGGACCAGGCAGAGCTTGATGTCGCATTTCACGTCGCGCCCCTGCAGGATCAGCCGAACGCGGTCGAGGCGCTGCCCGCGCCTGCTCTTGATCAGCACGACGTCGCCGGGACCGAGGATCGACCCGAGGTAGGACG